>PRDI01000001.1 GCA_003345595.1 Candidatus Thorarchaeota archaeon
TGGAGCGTTCCTGAAAAGACTCTAACGGCGGCCACAGTCCCTGCGTGCTTGTCCGGCTGGACGTCGCCAACAAGAAGAACGCAGGGCCCGTCCTTACTGCAATGAAGAAGCGAACCGCCAATAGTGCTGCCGACTTCACCCTTCCAAAAGACTGGCACTCTATACTCCTGTGCATGGGCTGGATCAGGTACAGTTCGGACTAGTGAATCGAGGACCACCTTGTCTACGGGGTATCGTTGTGTCAGGCTCTTCTCCTTCTCAATGGCATACGAGTCCACGACGTCCTCAAGGATCGCGATTAGTGAATTGGTGAGGGCTGCCGACCCTGAGTCACCACCACTCTTCTTTCTCAGTACATCAATGTTGACTCCCCACTTATCAAGAGCCGAGCCAATGCAGAGAGAGCCCCTGCTGAAAGAGACCTGCCATGTTTCAAGGCGACTATCGTCGAGGTATTTACCGAGCATCGCATTGAACTCACGGACAGTCTTGTTGATCGCCTCTGCAATCTTGCGGGCCTTGAGCTTCCTCTCTGTTATCAGTCTGTCAACCTTGTTGATGAAAAGCACGGGTCTGACGAGTTCCTCCATCGCCTGCCTGGTCACAGTTTCGGTCTGGACCATTATGCCCTCGATGATGTCGACGACTACGACGGCTCCGTCTGTGAGCCGTAGACCTCTCGTCACATGGCTAGAGAAGTCGATATGTCCTGGAGTGTCTATGAGATGAATCAGGTAGTCTTTCCCTGCAATCTCGTGGATCAGTGAAATGCCAGACGCCTTGATGGTGATGCCGCGTTGTTGCTCGATTGGGTCATAGTCCATGAGACGAGCAGAGGCGGCGACCTCTTTTGACATCAGCCCTGAAGAAGCAATCAATGAGTCGGTCAGTGTTGTCTTTCCATGATCGACATGGGCAATGACAGTACAGTTGCGTATCCGGTCTGTTTCATCTATAAGAGCTGCTGCCCGTTCATCGACAAACTTCTTGTAGAGCTGGGACAAAGGACTTACCTGACCCTCATCTTGTCATCTGACATCGGAATGGTCGTGTCAGTGCCGCACTTGGAGCATCGCATGACGATCGACTGCTTGCTGCGGCTTGTTTCCTCATGAAGAGGAGTGCCACACTTGCAGACGAAGCCCACAAGCCTTGCGGGGTTGCCCATCACGAGACCGTGCGCAGGCACGTTCTTCGTCACCACTGCACCGGCCGCAACCATGCAATATTCACCAAGCGTAGTGTCACAGACGATGACGGCGTGAGCACCTATTGATGCGCCCTTCTTCACGAGAGTCTTGAAGACCTCCCATGACTCGCTGAATGCTCTCGGATACAGGTCATTTGTGAAGGTCATGTGCGGGCCGCAGAAGACATCATCCTCGATTGTGACCCCGTGGTAGACAGAGACCCCGTTCTGTATCTTGACACCATTTCCAATGGTCACGTCTGCGTCAACATAGACGTTGTTTCCGATGATGCATCTCTCTCCAATCTTCGCTGTGCCTCTGACATGTGCAAAGTGCCAGACCTTGGAGCCCTTCCCAATCTGGGCACCTTGGTCTATCACAGCGAGGGGATGAATGTAGACATCGCTCTTCTGTTCTGGCTTCTGGGACATGCGTCTGCCCAGTCCCTTTTGAGAGTTAACTCTTCTCCTTCTACACAGCCTAAGGCTAGCTGTAGACCTCGTGAGCCTTGTCCCAGTCGTGGCTGTAGACGTGAGCATTTACTGAGAAGGTGGTTACGGTGCCCCTGCGGATTCCTGTCCGCTCCGAGATATTAGAGAGCAGTTCGGACAGAGCATAGACGTTTGCCAGCCACGCCCCATACATGTCGTTTGACCTGATGGTCACAGAGAGATCGAGCAGTCCCTCCCTCTCCATGAAGACGAAGTGGTTCAGGCAAGGCACCTCGTCAACCTTTGTGTCCTTCCTCGGGTCCCATGTGCTTGCTACAGCCCTTCGGGTGTTCGGTGACTCTTTCAGCTTCCTTACAACATAGTCGAGCTGGTCAATCATCTCGGTGCCCCACGCGTTGAGCCGCTCTCCGTACGTGTACTGGAAGTCCATCCTGTCGGGATTGAGCAACTGAGTGGCATACTTCTCCCGGAGTACTCTCTCACTGAAAGGATACTTCGGACTCACCCTGTCTGCGTAGGGGTCGGCCACATGGATGAGCACATTGTCGCACCAGCGGGTCTCGATCCCTCTCTCGTCTTGCCGGAGCATCCCGCTCTCCATTATCTTTCGGATGATTCGGGTCCAACCGTCGACAGGTGTGCTAGCCTTCAGGTACAGGGGCATGGTTTCTCACCAAGTTTGTTCGGATGAGGGAGATTGCAGTCCCGGGCTCCTCTTGAATGTGCTGTCGGCAGTCGCGTCTGCATTCCATGATTCGACGTAAGTGTAATGATTTATTGCTGGACCGGGCTAACTAGCGCTCACCGATTGGCGCCACGTCGCGACGATTCAGATAGCACAAAGCGTACACCCAAGGACGAGGATCAGTCGCACGATGTGGCAGGACCTCAACTCAGTCGGCCTTTGGCGGAAGGGAGTTTCAGAAGCGTTTACGGGTTTATCAAGGAGAAACTAAACATATGTTGTATGATTGATGGCTTCGAAGCGATGAGTGGTGGGAAGTGTCATCCATGGCCCATTCGCGACAGTTCGAACATGAGCAAGTCTTTTAATAGGGACGAGCGGCATCGCTCGTGTCCCTTCGCTTCGGGACGGTGTGTCGAGCTATGACGCCGGGAGGAAACAGTCCACCATCTACATTGTACCTTGTTACTCAGCCAAGGTGCGCGAAGTGTCCCGCAGCAAAGGCTGTCGTTGAAGAGGCCATCCAAGGTACTAGAGTGCCACTGAAGCTCATCAACCTCCCCGACATGGATCCGGACTTTGAGTTCAGGCTCCTTGAGGCGCAGGTGTTCATATCCTCAACTCCGACCATCATAATTGAGAACGGCGGCGCGCTGAGAGTAGTTTCAACTGGAGTTGTGCCCACCGTAGAGAAGGTACGCAAGGCTCTTCAGGGAAGTTAGTGTATGACAGACATCAACAGTTCGGTGACTGACCTGGAGGGCATTGTCACGAGAGAGCGGAAGCTCCCCAAAGTACGCACGACAAGCGGAACAATGGAACCGTTCGATGCATCCAAGATCATCGACAGTCTGGTACTGGAGGCCAAGCTGAGCCGAGCGGTCGCCGAAACAGTCGCAATGAAGGTCATGGACAGGATTGCAGCATCGGGTATCAAGTTCCTCTCAGGGCCATTGATACGTGAGATGTGCAACAGTGTGCTTGCCGAGATGGGTCTGGAGAGGGAGCGGATGAGGTACACGCGTGTCGGTGTGCCCATGTATGATCTGGACCAGCTCATTCAGAACCCCGGCGGCCACACGTCGAATGCGAACCTGATGAGGAACCCCGAGACCATTGCGAAGCTCGTGCACGACCAGGTGATGGAACAGCACACATACCTCACGATTCCTAGCCATCTCGCTGATGCTCACCTGCGCGGGGACATCTACATCAAGGATAGGGAGTACTTCTCGACGCGGGACTACTGCGCGACGTGGGACCTTCGTCAGGTGTTGATGCTGGGCATTGCACCAGACGGCTTGGGCGGGATGCACTCGAGCGCAGCAGGACCTGCTAAGCATCTTGCTGTGGCTGTGAACCACTCAGCAATCTGGCTGGCGGCAGCGCAGAGTTCATTCGCTGGTGGTCAGGGATTCTTCTACTTCAACACGTTTCTAGCACCGTTTTTGAGGGGGCGGACCTCGGATGAGATCAAGCAGGCCGCTCAGCAACTCATATTCACTCTCACTCAGCAGTATGTAGCTCGTGGAGGTCAGGTGATTTTCTCGAGCGTTGACCTCACGCCGGGAATTCCGAAGATAATGCGAGATGTCCCCGCGGTGCTGCCGGGCGGAGAGATGACCAGTCTGACCTATGGAGATTTCGAGTCAGAGGCCAGAGAGTTCTTCGACGCATTCATGAGAGTCATGATCAAGGGCGATTCAAAGGGGAAGGGGTTCAGCTTTCCTAAGCCGAACGTCGTGCTGCGCGAGGAGTTCATGAAGCCGGAGTTCGATGAGTCGTGGCGGCTAGTGGCCGAACTCACTGCGAAGCATGGTAGTCCGTACTTTGAGAACTACCTGAACTGGAGATCGTCGATCGAGGCCGGATGTAGCAGCTGCTGTTCACACCTGTGGACCGCGAGCACGAAGGAGGAGCTCGAGGAGTTCCTTTCGGGCAACATGGTCTTCGGCGCCTCACAGATGGTGACACCGAACTACGGGCGAGCTGCATGGGCAGGCAGGTCAGACGAAGACCGGTTCTTTGCGAAACTGGACCAGTACCTTGAGCTGTGCAAGGAGGTCGTCTTGGAGAAGAAGCGGCTGATGGACCGGTTGATTGCGGGAGGAAGCGTGCCGTTCTACACTCAGCCGAAGCCGAACGGTCGACCCCTGATCGAGATGGACAAGCGCATGTTCTTGATCGGGACTGTGGGATTCAACGAGATGGCTGAGATCATGACAGGCTATCCGCTGCATCATCAGGAGGGTTCAAAGTTCGGCATCAAGGTGCTGAAGCATGTGAGGAAGTACGCGGACGAGTTCCAGAAGGAAACAGGTCTGCACTTCGGAGTCACCCGGACTCCTGCTGAGAGCGCTGCGGGCAGGCTGGCGATGAAGGACGCGAAGGCTTACCCCGGCATGAGGAAGTATCTCAAGGGGGTCGAGCCGAACCTGTACTACACGAACAGCACCACTCTTTATGTGGGAGCGGACATTCCTCTGAGCGAGAGGATAAAGAAGGAAGGGATGTTCCATCCGTACTTGGACGGGGGCGCGCTCACGCATGTGTTCTTGGGCGAGGCGAATCCGGATCCGGGCGCACTGTGGGAGTTCAACATGAAGATTGCCAGAGATACCCTGTCCGCTTACTGGGCGTTCACTAAAGATTGCATAATCTGCCCCAAATGCTCGTATCAAGCGGGAATCGACTGGAGAACGACGAAGTTCGGTTCAGTCGACGAGCTCGACAAGATTGTATGTCCGAAGTGCGGCTTCGTGGGCGTGGAAGTGATGAGCAGAATTACAGGGTATGTCCAAAGCCTCAGCTCATGGGGTTCCTCGAAGAAGCAGGAGTTCATCGACAGGCACAGATACAGTCTGTGATTGAGGCGTACAGCATTCTCTTGTTTCGTTGTATCAGGCGGTAACCTCACCTGTAATCTGGAGACTCTCTCATTCACTTAGTCTAATGTCCG
>PRDI01000002.1 GCA_003345595.1 Candidatus Thorarchaeota archaeon
TTCCTCGGGAGGGGCGAGCTACATGCCAATGCAGCGGCCTTTCTTGACTTCGCAGATTGAGAACATTACTGGACCTGTGGCTATTGCGGCCGTGGGCTACATTGGCGAACAGGTGATTTCGTCAAGCAGCACTGAACTCAGCATAGGTTCGCTGATTGGGGCAACTGGTGACCTGACCCCATTGCCTTCGGGGATGTCCGTCGTGCTTGCCAACATGCCGAATGATGTTCCGATTGTTTCGTACACTCCAATGCATGCGAACTACTCGTTCTACGAGAACTCGTCTCAGTTGGTGTTCTGGAACGCAACAGCTTTCGGTGTACAGAGTGACTATGTCATTCATTTCGTCGCTAATGATTTTCCACCCTTAGTCACCATCGAGAGGGTATTCTCTCCTACGCAGACAGGAATAGGAGAGTCGACGCAAGTCACAGTGACGGTCACTAATCAGGGGAACGAGTCCATCACTGACCTGAACATCACTGACACGGGCTTCTTGAACTACTACAATCTTTCAGTGACAGGAGATACACACAAGATTGTGCCATCCTTGGCTCCAGAAGAGAGCACGACCATGACTTACAGCGTCGCGTTCACGAACGAAGGCATGTACACATTTCCAGGTGCCAGACTGGGATACGTCTACAACAACACGGACTTTCTGAAGACAACGCACAAACAGGGCTTCCTCGTCGAGTCTAGCATCGGGTCCATGCTGATCCAAGGGATTCTTGACGGTATGCCCTACACTGGCGTAGCTGTCGGTCTTGTGGCACTGATGGGTGTCTGGCAAGTTGTGAAACTTATACGAGGACGCGGCGGTAAACCAGCTCAGGCGGTTCCAGAATCGGTTCAGACCACTCAGGCATAGTCCAAGAGAACGACTCCCGAAGCCACATCCCCGGGGGTCGTTCCATTCTTTTTTTCACATTCGGCATGCTTTATCTACGAATTCGGAATCAGGTCGTTGTGAGTAATCATGTCGCTAAGAAAGGAGCTTAATGGGTTCCTGAAGCAGCCAGATGCCTTCTTCCACATCCGTCCACCAACCGAGGGAGACCCAGACGTCGGGGTTCTAGGTGTCCCCTATGATTTGACATCTAGCTATATGCCCGGCTGTAGGTTTGGGCCGGATGCTATTCGTCGAGCAACTACAGGTGAGAGATCTCACAGTGTACCTCTGTCCTTCGGCATTGAGGTGGGGTTCGAACAAGGCCCACTGTCTGAGATGATCACCCTCGAAGACTTGGGCGATCTCGACGTGGCGCTTCGGCTTCCAGAGGCGGCAATGTATGACATGTCGGACGCATGCCAAAGGTTAGCGAAGCATGACAGCAATCTTCTGTTTCTTGGCGGCGACCATTTCATCACGTATCCCCTGCTGAAGGGTTTGAAACGGGGAAGACAAGCGAGGTTCGGAATAGTGTGGTTTGATGCACACGCCGACTATTATCCTGACTATGGCGGCTACGAGCTGTCTCATGCCACAACTCTGAGGAGAATAGTGGACGGTAACCTCGTGAGGCCCGATGATGTGCTGGGCCATGACCTCAGGTCAGCGATGCCAGAACAGAAGACTGAGCTCGCAGGCAACGGAAAGAGTCAACGTCACACTATCGAGTCATTTTCGAGGGCTGTCCAGAAGATTGCTGACAGGACAGACATCATTTACATGTCTGTCGATCTTGACGTACTGAAGCCAGAGATTGTCCCCGGCGTCAGTCATCCAGAGTCGGGTGGTGTTGACATGTTCGAGTTGGTGAGCTTCATGCGCGCGGCGTTCTCTACGGGCAAGGTTCGATACGCAGACGTCGTTGAACTGAACCCCATGATTGACGTCAGTGGGCTTACTGCGATTACAGCTAGAGACATCGTGAAAGAACTGCTCACGGGTTTTTCAATGCAGAAGAGTCTTAAACAGGGTTGACTCACCTAAGTACTCAACATCGGCATGAACTACTATTCCTCCCATGCCTTGGTTGCCGTTGACAGGAGTCAGGAGACTTGTGACATGACAGACTACGACGTCATCATCGCCGGGGCGGGGACCGGTGGCTCGATAGCAGCGCAGGCAATTGCCAAGAGAGGCCATGCAGTTCTTTTGATCGACAAGAAGGAGAGAAGTGAGATAGGGCATAAAACGTGTGGCGATGCACTCGGGGCTCATCACATCAAGGAAATGCAGGACCTGATTGGACTGCCCGCTATGCCCCCTGGCATCATCGAACACGAAGTCAACGAGATCGATCTTGTAGCACCAGACAGAGTGCAAAGGATGCCGATGGTAGGACCGACTATCAAGGGGTACTCATTCAACCGATTGAAGCTGGGACAATGGCTCGTGTCGCTAGCGGAGAATGCCGGGGTCGAGGTTCTCGCATCCACCAGAGTGAAGAAACTCAAGCTTGAGGGCGGGAAGGTTTCCGGTGTCACGATCGAGGGGGAGGGAAGTGGAGCCGAAAAACAGTTGAGAGCCAAAGTCGTTATCGACGCGACGGGTGCAGCTGGCATGCTCCGCAGACAGCTACCAGAGAACTCAGTCATCGAGAGAGAGGTGGCAAAGGAAGACATGATGGTAGCATGGCGCGACATATACGAGACTCCTGACTATGATTTCGAGCACCCCGAAGTCCTTGAGATATTCTATAACCAACTACAGACACTCGGAGGGTACACCTGGGTCTTCCCGCAAGGAAGACATAGGGTCAATGTTGGTGTGGGACTAATGACCCTTGAAGGTCATAGAGTGCCTCAGGATGTGTTCAACACCTTCGTTAGAAGTTCTTGGGACTTCATGAAGACCAAGCTAAATGCCATCGACAGCGGAGGCGGTATTGCCCCAGTTCGAAGAGCGATGGACACCCTTGTCGACGATCACTTCATGCTCGTAGGCGATTCTGGATGTCAAGTCAATCCTGTGCATGGCGGAGGCATCGGGTCATCGATGCTAGGGGGAGCTCACGCGGGAATCACCGCATCTGAGGCGCTCGAGAGAAACGATACTTCCATCGAGGCGCTGTGGCCATACAACTCAAGGTACATGAATAGCTACGGTACCAAACAGGCGTCGCTAGATATCTTCCGATGGTTTCTGGTTCGTGTGACGAACGACGACATCGACTTTGCTTTCAGGAAGGGGATCATCAAGGCCACTGACCTCCTTGGAGTGAGCATGATGGGCAAGATGGGAATGGGCAAGGGAGAGAAGCTGAAGCGGCTGGCATCTGGTGCCGGAAGGATCAGCCTGATTCGAAGACTGGCGAAGGTCGCGAAGATGATGGACACGGTAAAGCAGATCTACAGCGAGTATCCAGATTCGCCTAAGGGACTCGTACCATGGAAGGCACGACTTGCCCCCGTCTTTGACGCTGCCAAGAACGTCTGATCACAGGAATGATTCGGTTTTCTGCACAGGTTCTTGGATGTCTGGCTGCAGCTGGGACATGCGAAACGTCCTGCGACTAGCTGATGACGAAGGGCTTGTCGCAGTTCTGGCATCTCACACTGCCGCCGTCGAGGATTTGTTCTCGACGATAGGAGTAGATGGCCCCGCATGATGGGCATATGGCGCGCGGAAATGCGTATTGAGGGAAAGTTCCTTCATACTGCCATCCTCGGACGTGTGCTAGTTCCGCCAGTGATGTTGCGAACGTGTCTTCTGCTTCGTCTTGAGAACCCAGACTCCAGCGCCACCACCCGGCACCTCCACTCGTCGCTACAACTTCGGTCGCGCAAGTGTTTGTATCGACATCATGATCTACGAGAACTATGATTGCCTGCTCTGAAACTGTTCGCCAAGCCATCTCGTTCTGAACGAAGACAGCACGTATGCATGTTTCCGTACGCCAGATTCTTTTCAAGACGTTCGCATACTTCTCCGAGAGGAAATCGAGCAGTACCTCGATGTCCAGACCACGAATGCTGAATGCTCTCACACGTCCTATAGAGAGGAATTCGCACTTAAGGAACCTGTTCTCACTCTGTGGGAATCAAGGTTACCGACATGCAGATCATCTGGACGGCTTGCATGCGAAAGAAGTGCGTGAGCTCATGGCAAGGCCATGATTCTAGCAGAGCCCGGAGGGAGCTGCAGCGAACTGTTAAAGAGCTGCATGGTACTAGAATCATCGATTCGTTTGGTAGAAAGGATACGTCTTTCACTTGGCACCGCTATTCAGTTGGGCTTGGAGAACGGCGAGTCAGACCCCTGCTATACGACGGTGTTCCTGATGACATACAAGAAGGGGCGGTGCAATGCCAACTGCGCCTTCTGTCCACAGGCCCGTGGAAGCAGTTCTTCTTCCGATCGGCTGTCAAGGATATCCTGGCCAGACTACGAGATGAACACTTTCCTCAACGCGTTCACAAGAGCTAGGCCTTTTGAAAGAGTGTGCCTCCAAGCCCTTCACTATCCGGACGCGGTGGCTCACGCTGAGGAAATCGTCAGAGCCGTTCGCAAGGTGCGGCGTGAGCCCATCTCGGTTTCCATACATCCATTGGCCAAAGACGAGATGCGTCGCATCCAGAGAGCGGGAGCGACAAGCATCGGAGTAGCATTTGATGCGTGTACTCCAAGCCTGTTCGACTCAGTCAAAGGCGCTCAGCGAGGAAGCAGCTTCAGATGGGAAGACCACTTTCAAGCCCTTCGAAATGCACTCGAGGTGTTTGGGCAGGGCAATGTCACAACACATCTGATGATAGGCCTCGGGGAAACTGAGAGCGAAGCGGCAGACTTCATCTTCGCGATGCTTGGAATGGGAGTCAGTGTCGGGCTGTTTGCTTTCACAAGTATCCGGGGCACAGACCTTGAGAAGCGGACTCCACCCAGATTGTCTTCATATAGAAGAGTTCAGATAATCAGATATCTGGCGAGCAGGGGACTGATTGACCGAAGCAACGTCGAAGCGGACAGTTCGGGCGAGTTGAGGTTGAAAGTAGAACAACAATGGCTAAGACAAGTCTTATCATCAGGAGCTGCTTTTCAGACTGCGGGCTGCAAGGGGTGTAATCGACCCTACTACAACGAGAGGCCCACAGGACCAATGTTCAACTTCCCGAGGTCTCTCACTGAGGATGAGATTAAGCAGGCGATGAACGAGTCGAAGCTTGTGATGTAAAATGGAACAGGTGCGGTTTATCGATCTGGAGACCCACTCGGCAGCTGACAACATGGCCATTGACGAGGCAATCCTACTGTCACTTGAGAAGGGGGCCGTACCCGCGACCCTCCGACTCTACAGATGGAAACCATCTGCAGTCTCGATTGGCACTTTCCAGGGGATGCGAACAGAAGTCGATGTGGACTTCTGCAAGAGCCATGGAATTGACATCATTCGCAGGATCACGGGGGGCGGGGCTGTCTACCATGACTATAAGGGAGAGATCACCTATAGCATCATTCTGCCAAAGGGGAACAGGCTTGCGTCCAGTGACATCCCAGCTTCCTATGGAGTTCTATGTGGCGGGATTGTAAGGGCTCTGAAGCATCTCGGAATCGATGCGGAGTTCAAGCAGATCAATGATGTCATTGCTGGGGGCAAGAAGATCTCAGGCAGCGCCCAGACCAGAAGACACTCCTGTCTGCTCCAACATGGCACAACACTACTTGACCTAGACATCAGAACAATGTTCTCGATACTGAAGGTTCCTCAACAGAAGATATCAGACAAGATGATCCGGGATGTGCGTGACCGGGTCACTTCCATTCATGACATTCTTGGGGAGAAAGCCGGTTTCAAGGAGCTGAGCAAGGCATTGGCGATGGGCTTCTCGGAGGCACTTGAGGTTGAACTTGTACCAGGGAAGTTGACCAAGCAAGAGAAGACGGACGCATCGAGGCTGGCAAAGCAGAAGTACTCTTCAGACGCCTGGAACTTCCTGAGGTAGAGCGTGATGGGCGAGAGTGTGTACAAGGTTCCTGGCGGCAAGCTCCTCAGAGTTCAATTGTCCGCCAGCGATGGACGGATTGATGGCGTGGTGATCACGGGAGACTTCTTTCTCCACCCGGAAGAAGCACTCGACGCACTCCAAGAGCATCTGAAGGGCCATGTCATCAAAGAGCAGCCATTGGCTGAAACTATCGGTCTGTTTCTCAAGGATCGCGATGCATTCTTCATAGGCGCCAGCCCAGCTGATGTGGCCAAGGCCATCTGCATGGCTGCCTGAATTCTGCCACGAGCCATCACTTGGCTCGCACCCACCGAAACGGATAACATCCGGTTGGATTCCTGCATTGATAGAGCGCGTCACAAATGAAGCTTGCACGATTCTATGAAGGGCCGAGGACGGTCTCAGGGTTGATTGTTGGCGAAGAGTATCATGTCTATGAGAGTCTCGGTCAAGACCCATTCGCGGCTTATATCGGTCAGAAGGCGCCGGACAAGATTCCTCTCGTCGACTTCGTAAGGTCACTCATCGAGGATAGGAAACCCCGGGCGTACAAGCTCGACTGGGTGAAGGACCGATTCATCATGCCCATGGTGCCGGGTGAAGTCTGGGCGGCGGGGGTCACGTACAAGCGAAGCG
Organism: Candidatus Thorarchaeota archaeon; assembly: GCA_003345595.1. Taxonomy (GTDB): domain Archaea; phylum Asgardarchaeota; class Thorarchaeia; order Thorarchaeales; family Thorarchaeaceae; genus OWC5. The sequence continues at coordinate 6,526 of PRDI01000002.1, forward strand.
TTGAGGCTAGAGAGGATGAAACCAAGGCCAAGGGTATCTATGACCGTGTCTACACGGCTGAGAGACCTGAGGTCTTGTTCAAGGGTCTTGGATACAGGACTGTCGGCCCCAACGATGTCATATGCATAAGGAGCGACTCAAAATGGGATGTTCCCGAGCCCGAGTTCACACTTGTGTACGGTGATCGGAGCATTGCTGGATACACAATCGGCAATGATGTGAGTTCGAGAGACATCGAGGGTGCAAACCCTCTGTACCTGCCACAGGCGAAGGTCTGGCAGAACTCCTGCGCAATCGGACCGTATCTCGCGACCACTGACGAGTTCAAGAACCCAAAGAATGTGGGGATAAGACTCAAGATTCACAGAGGCGGTCAGGTTGTGTTTGGCGGCGAAACGAACACATCTAATATGAAGCGCGAGTTTGAGGAGCTATCGAAATATCTGTTCAGAGACAACCCTGTTCCACGGGGATCCATAATGCTCACCGGCGTTGGCGTAGTGCCCCCTGACAGCATCAGCCTACAGGATGGTGACCTAGTCGAGATCTCGATGGATGGGCTAGGCACTATGAAGAACTATGTGAAAAGACTATAGAGCATGCAATCTTCTTGGGTCAAAATCCTGCAGCCAGAGCGTCGTGTCGCATCACGCTACTAGGAAAGGAAGTAGTCGCAGGGTTCTTCACCCATCAATGGGCTATTGATGCGGCTTCAAACATTCGCAACCCTTTGTAGGTTCTATGCTCAGCTCATCGGGAATCGGGAGGCGGGGGGGCAGAGCTCTCTGCCGTCAGGTACAGTTCTCTGCCTTGCCGCTAGAGTCGGTTATCTTCTCCGTATGACAAAGACCACCACAACAACAAGAACGACTGCTGCGACCGCCGCGCCAACGATGATATACATTATTATGCCGCCACTCGTGGTTGTCGTAGTAGTGGTGGTGGTACCAGTCGTGGTGGTGCCTGCAGTCCAAGTCAGTGTGAAGTAGGCACGTACTGCAATGTTGCCTTCTGTGTCATTGGCAATCACCTTTACCTCAATCGTCTTGCTCTGCAGACCTGGGATAGTTGCAGAGTACTCCGCGCCCCACGGGGTCATCAGAATGGTTACAGCATCTGTACCATTCAAGTATTCGAGCACAACTGCGTGGACATTGTTAGGATCGGAAACTGTGGCATTGAAGACGACAGACTGGTCATTTGTCGGGGCCACTGGATTCCATTCGACATCGCTTATCCTCGGGCCGACCTCGTCCGCCACTGGAACATCACCAACTGTGCGGTTTGATGCCCAATATAGGAAGTTCTCAAAGAACTGAGCGTTGTCGAACGCGGGCTTTCCGTAGTCGAAATCGCTGAAGAATGTTGTACCGGCCACGAGTATTCGCAACGTGCCTACTTCCTCTACCGCTACCAGCGGAATCTGGTTTCCAAATTCCCCGTCATTTGTGTCATCGTAAACGACCGTGATTCCTGGTGCTACTTGGTCGGTCTGGTAACCACTATGGTCAGCATAGATGACTGGAAGGGTAGGGTCATCATCCAAGAAGTAGAGGCTTGTTGGCGAGTACAACGTGATGGAATCCACCGACTCGGTCAGACCCACAGTCTGGCCTGGTGCCAGTATGTCTGTCAGATCGTTGTACCAGGGCTGATAAGTTCCTGTCATGTAGACGTTGTCATCATTTACACGAATGTTGGAGCCAATGGCTTGCAGTATCTGATTGGGTCGTGCGTTGTCCACGTAGGTCGAGAAGTCTCCTCTTCCAGTGAGCAGTACGGACTTGTTTCCTCCTGATACCCAATTGGCAATCGCGAGGAGCTCACTGCTCGAATAGGCGTCAAGCCCACAGGTCGCTACCAGGAGGTCTACATCTGCCAGCGATGCTGCGTCTATTTCCGTTTCTTGAATCTTCATCTCGAATCCAGCTCTTGCTAATGTCAGGTTGACTGCAAGAAGCTTCGAAACCCCGGCATAGTCAATGTAGTCGTTAGTGTGTGCATAATCAAACATTGCGACATACTTGTATGTGATTGTCACATCCGGAGCGTCGAGTCCAATAGTAAGCGTGTAGAAAAGACAGAGAGATGCGTTCACCGCCATTGATAGACAGCTCTCAGTGAGCGCCTTGATTGTCGAGTTGGTCGTTATCGCCGTTGAACTGCCATTGGGGTATGCAGTGACGACAGTGTCGTAGTACTGATGCGAGTAAGTGGCGCACTCTATGACGAATGCTGTGACATTCGTTATCTCTTTCTCTGTTGGCGTCTGAAGAACAAGGCTCATCAACTGGTCGTTGATGTCCGTCTCATACGCGCTGTGCGCAGTGCCGTTGGGACCCGTGTGTACTGGTATGCAGGGATCGGAAGAATAGTGTGCGAGCACTCCTGCCGCTTTGAACCCGTCTTCCCAGTTGCCTAGTGTGAAGTTGTTTCTAGCGAAAGCGAACCATCTGGCCGCTGCTTGAGGTGCGGCGTATTCTCCAGTGTCAGGATAGTATAGATGATTATCCCAGTCCTGCCAGACAGTGTCGGGGGTCGTACTTCCGGCAATGATCTCCGGGGAGTAGTATTGAAAGGCATCTGCCCAGCTAGCATTCGTGATACTGCTCAGGGCTTCCTCAACGATGAACTGATGCGTTGATTGGCCCCAAGCCTCGGCCGGCAGAGCCAACGGGAGTATCACGACAATAGGCAGCAAGGGCACTACGAGGAGTGCCATGATGAACCATTGCTTCCTCATAACCTGCTGAGAAGTTCTAATCTTCTATTAAGCCGTATGCTTAGCAGATAGATGCACTCTGTACGTCGCCCGTCTTCTATTCTGCGAAAACGCAGACCACGCCTCACCCACTCTCTATCGTCTTTCCACCTTAGCTCTCTCAAGGTATTGCCCACTCTTCGTGCGATATTCATCGGACTTCTCGCTGTCACCGAGATTCAGGTAGACTTTCGACATGAGATCGTACACCTTGGCGAGTCCTGCGTAGTTGCTGATGGCGCCTAGGATTAACTCGGCGTTCTGAAGAACAACGATTGCTTGCGTGTAGAGACTCTTTGCGTTCAAGATGTGTCCTCGCACCAGAAGGGTCCATCCTACGACCTGCTGCAAATCACTGTTGTCACTGTCAAGCCAGTTCGTTAGAATATGAGAGAACTGCTCTTCTGCCCCTGCAATGTCGCCCGCATTCAGAAGACGTCCTCCCAACGAAAGATGGCCTCGTGCGATTTGGACAATGTCCCCTGATTCGTTTGCTAGTTCTAACACCTGCTTCGCTCTTCCTACGGAGCCTTCTTCATCTCCAAGCGCGACAAGAGCATCATCGATTCTCAATAGACAGAATGAGAGAACCCTCTTCCTCTGTTTCTCCTCCTCTGGGTCCAAGTGCTTCAGCGAGTCTAGCATTGTCTTGGCTTTCTCATAGACCTTGAGAGCCTTACGAGAGTCCTCCTCTCGAAGGTCTTCCCACAGCGCTGAATCGATGGTGGCCTCAGCCTCCCTAATCCTGTCCATCGTCGTCTTCATACTACATCATATCCTAGGGGCCTTCTGCGACTCCTGGTGTCACGCAACTGCTCGCTATGCCACACCGATAGCGTGTGCGGCTCGCGGTAACTTCTTCTCTTATGTTCTTCAAAAGCCTTAAATCGATATCGCCAACGATATCGCTAGTGATATTGCCTATTCTGTGAACTGGAGCGAGACGCCGCCTTGATGGAACGAAGACTGGAAGAGATCATCTCCCTTTTCAGAACAAAAGGAGCGACAAGCCCAGAGAAAGCGCTGACTCCAGAGGAGCTAGGTCTTCCGAGTATTGTGAAGCAATTTGCCCGATCTCCGATGGGTGCCCTTTCGCCTTTCATTGAAGTTGACGGCAAGTTCTACCTCTCAGAAGAAAAGCTGCCGCGTCTGTACGAAATGTTGTCCGCCGGACCTCCCCTTGTTCCCCCATGGGTAAAGCACACAGCGCGTGTGCCGCGGGGCTTCTTGCGTTATCGGGTGCTGATGCTACTCAAAGAGCAGGCGATGTCTGGGTCCGAGATTGCATCTCGAATCGAGCAGGAAGCCTCGGGCCGTTGGAGGCCGAGTCCGGGCTCACTGTACCCGCTGCTCAGTGACCTGAAAGGCAGAGGCTTTGCCGAAGAACTTCCTTTGGTGGACGGCACAAAGCGATACCGTCTGACTGAGCTGGGCCAGAAATTCCTGCAGGAAGAGGATCAGGTCGCATCACAGATGCGCGAGAAGCTCGAGTCTGGCATGTTTCGCTTTCCACCGTTCTTCAACCTACCTGATGAGCTGCACTTTCTGATTGAAAATGCCCGACGCATGTTTGCGGCATTGTTCGCACTTGCGGGGGAATTGAGTGAGTCTCCCGATCCCGACCGGACGGCAGAACTTGAGAGGCTGATGAGATCAACTGCTGACAAGCTTGAGCAGCTTCTCGAGGGACCAGAGAAGTAGCATCTTCTTCCAGTTTCACTGATGGAGGTATGAAGGATTGACGACAGTTCTAGAGTTGGAAAAGCTAACCAAGACCTACATGATGGGGGCTGTCCCGGTTGAGGCGCTAAGAGGAGTCAGCTTCGTCGTGAACCAAGGCGAACTTGTGTCCGTTTTGGGCCCCTCGGGAAGCGGTAAATCAACGCTCCTAAACATGATTGGAGCACTGGACCACCCGACGAGCGGCACTCTCCGGATCAAGGGTGTAGATGTTTCCAGTTTGTCTGACAATAAGCTAGCGGAAACACGCAGGAACATTGGCTTTGTATTCCAGTTCTTCAATCTCATTCCACGACTGAACGCGCAGGCCAACGTGGAACTCCCTCTTGCTATCGGCGGAGTATCACGAAAGGAGCGGAAGGCTCGGGCCGAGGACGCGTTGAGGAGTGTCGGTTTGGGTGACAGAATGACCCACAAGTCCGCTGAGCTCAGCGGCGGTGAACGCCAGAGGGTGGCTGTCGCGAGAGCGCTCGTCACTGAGCCCTCCTTTCTGCTGATGGATGAACCGACGGGCAACTTGGATAGCAAGACAGCCCAAGAAATGATTGACTTGGTTGTTGACCTCAACAGCAAGAAGCATGTCACGGTCATAATAGTGACCCATGACGCTGAGGTGGCAGCGAGAACGCGCAGGACCCTGAGAATGAGGGATGGTCTGATAGTGTCTGACGAGGTGAACTAGATGAGAGCACGCGATACTCTGTCATATGCCATCGGCGCGATACGGCTTCGGAAGCTCAGAGCTGGCCTTACTACACTAGGAATCGTAATCGGGATAGCTGCCATCGTAGCCCTGATGTCATTTACCGAAGGCTTTCAGGTCGCGCTCACGTCGCAGTTCCAGGAGGGCTTTGCAACGGACACTGTCATAGTTTCGACTCGATCGGGAGGTATCTTTGGCGGCTCGCCTAGTGACTTCTCACTGTTCGTGAATGATACCGCATTGATTGACGGCCTCGGCTCTGTCCAAGCATCAGCAGCTATTGTTTCCAAAGCGTGTAGTGTCGAGAAGGGTGATTGGACACGCACACTCAGCATAAGCGGGGTCAACTTCACGACCTACAAGGCCATCTACTCTACATTCTCTCCTGAGTCTGGCGAGATACCAGACAAGCCAGCTAACGATTCCGTCGTCGTAGGGTACTCGCTTCACGACCCATACAAGAATGGCACAATTATCCTGAACGTCGGTGATTCTATCGTCCTCTCCTACAGTGTCCGAAACGGGACAAAGATGATTCAGCTGAACCGGACGATGGAAGTGACTGGAATCCTTGGGGAGATCGGAGCATTTGGGCTTGGCCCCGTTGATAGCGGTGTGTACATTCCTATTCTTGCGGCGACAGGTTTCTTTGCTACTGAAGATGCAAGTCAGATAATCGTGAAGCTCACGAGCAGTGATACCTCCACAATTAACGCAGTGTCGAAAGAGATTGAAACCCTCTATAACAACCAAGTCACTGTGACCTCGCCGACCGCGCTGCTTTCTACGATATCAAGCATCCTTGGGACCGTCAGTCTATTGTTGGGCGGGATTGCTGGTATCTCTCTTCTTGTTGCTGGCGTGGGTATCATGAATATCATGATAGTGTCACTCATCGAGCGAACTCGTGAGATAGGCATCCTCAAGGCCCTGGGAGCCAAGGGGCGAACGGTGATGACGATCTTCCTTGCAGAGGCTCTCGTAGTCGGACTCATCGGTGCAATCGTTGGGATAGTGGTCGGAGGGCTTATCGCCAATATCATATCAGTGGCCCTCGCGCGCGGCGGAGGCTTTGCAGGCATAGGTGGTGGCGGATTCGGTAATGGATCTGGAGCTGCAGCATTTGCTGTGATCAAGCCAGTGATAACACCATACCTAGTCAGCATGGCACTCTTCTTTGGTGTGATCGTAAGTGTGGTCTTTGCCCTCTACCCATCTTGGCGCGCATCTAGGCTCGTGCCAGTGGAGGCTCTCAGGTACGAGTAGTCGTCCGGCGTAACCCGCAAGCTCGCGGCTTGCGGGTCCCTTTCCTTCAGGTGCCTGTCAACTGGAGCGGCCCTCGTGACCAGATGCAGCTCGTACGCATGTCTTGTTTCTTCCCACCCATGGTCCTGCACTCGGGAGGGTATGGCTTCGACGTCTGCGTGCCCTGTCGGCACACGGTATCTATCAGTTACGGGATCATCCGCATTGTCTTGAGAATGAAAGCGTAGATGAAGGCCGCGTCCTTCATGTTCTCATAACGGCCGCTAAAGCCGGCATGGCCGCTGTCCATCCTAGTCTTCAGCAGGAGAAGGTTGTCGTCTGTCTTGACAGCTCTCAGTCTGGCGACCCACTTTGCAGGCTCCCAATACGCGACGCTGGGGTCATTGTATCCCGCAGTGACTAACATTGCTGGGTAGTTACTTGCCCCGGTGTTGTCGTAGGGAGAGTATTGGAGCATCCATTTGAACTGCTTCTTGATCCGCGGATCGCCCCATTCCCTGTATTCGAAGGTGGTCAGAGGTATTGTATCATCCAACATCGTGTTGATGACGTCAACAAACGGTACCATTGCGACAACAATTGAAAACAACTCTGGGCGGAGTGTTACTGCGGCGCCCATGAGGAGTCCTCCCGCGCTTCTACCCATGGCGCATAACTTCTCTTTCGATGTGAATCCCTGCTTGACCAAGTAGTCTGCACACGCGAAGAAATCAGTGAATGTATTCATCTTCCGGTCCAGCTTGCCTTGATGATACCACATCTTGCCGTACTCACCGCCGCCTCGGATGTGAGCAATGGCGAAGATGACTCCCCGATTCATGAGACTAAGCCTCATCTGATCAAAATCAGGACTGACTGCGTACCCGTAGGAACCATATCCATACAGCATGAGCGGGTTAGTTCCATCCAGCTTCATTCCCTTCCTGTATGCCAGTGATATAGGAATTGTAGTCCCATCACTAGCCGCTGCATACCGACGCTCGGTCACGAAATCAAATGGGTCGTGTCCCCTTATTTCGTCGATTTTTCTGGTTTCGAGCTGTCGAGTCGCCATCTGGTAGTCATAAACGGTTGTGGGCGTCACTGGCGAGCTAAGAACGAACCGGAAATAACCTGACTCGAACTCCTGATAATCATCGGACACAGAAAGGGCGTAGATCCTTTCAGGCACCAGTATGTCGTGAGTTTCTCTTGTTGAGAAGTCGTACACTAAGAACGAGCCAAAGCCATCTTTGCGCCTGCTCAAGACCAGGTGTGTCCTGAAAGCCAGTAGCCAAGGAAAACGAGTTACGATGTCCTCACCGATGACACCCTCCCAGCGTTCGCGTCTGATATCAGAGGTCGGAGTCCTCATCAGCTTGAATGTCATCGGGTTGACAGCATTCGTTAAGAAGTAGAAGTAACCATCATGATGCTGCACGTCCATCTCGATGCCTGCGCTTCGCTTCCACAGAAGTTCGAGCTCACGATGGGGCTGTTCCAGTTCCATGATGCGAACCTCTGTGGTTTCCGAGCTAAAGCTGCCTATCTTGAGGAGCAAGTACTTTCTGTCAGTAGACTTGGACATAATGAGGAAGAAAGCTGTATCCTTCTCTTCATAGATACGCACATCCTCAGAGGGCTTAGTGCCTATTGCATGGTACGATACTGCATAGTCACGGTGTATGCTGTCGAGCTCAGAATAAAAGATTGATTTGTTATCATAGTCCCATTCTAATTGCCCGCCTACTTGCTCGATTGTTTCAATGATTTGATACGTGCTGAGGTCTACAATCCGAATGTCGTAAGTGGTTCCGCCAGTGAAGTCCACCGAATAGGCCAGCATTCTGTGGTCGGGACTCACTCTCATACTCTCTATACTCATGTACTTCCTACCTTGGGCCAATACATTGCCGTCCAGTATGATCTGCTCGGGTGCATCTAGGGAGAGATGCTTGCGGCAGTATATGGGGTAGTCCTTGCCCTTCTCTGTTCGAAAGTAGTAGAAGTAGTCCCCATGCTTCATCGGTGCACTCTGGTCGGTTTCCTTAATCCTATTGCACATTTCCTGAAAGAGTACCTCTTGGAGATGCTCCGTATCAGCCATCATCTCGCGGGTGTACCTATTCTCCTCCTCGAGGTAGCTCACGACGTCATCAGTGCCCTTGTTTCTAAGCCAGAAGTAGTTGTCAATCAGCCTCGTCCCATGTATCTTGAGTTCGCGCGGCTCCTTCTTCGCAACCGGCGGTTCGACCATATCTCTTGACGAAAACAGAGCAGAGATAAACACATGGATTACGAGCGAGGTTTCTGACATTGGAGCTGCGACAAGAATGCGACCAAGACAAAGACAGAAGTAATTCACGCGATTCCGAAAGAGAACTCAGCTCAAAATGTGTCGATGGTGAGCCGAAGAATCTGCTTCGTACCAACGGTCGTGTTCTCAATGATTAGCTCAGAGCTTGGCATTAGCATATCGAATCGGTCCTTCTCCCCCAGGTACACCCTCTGTGCTAGTACAACTTGCGGATCATATGACTCTTCGACTTCAGTCGGTTGTTTAAGATGATAGACTTTGTCTGAGGCCCCTGTGAGATTCCATATCCCATCGATGATATCCTTGGCCAGAGGAAGGTCTTCTTCGGGAAATACCGTGGCCATGAAGGTCTTGGTGATGTCTTTCGCAAAGGGGTTGACACTACAGACATCACCAACCCAATGGCGGTCCATGATGAGGGTCATGAAACGAAGGAGACTGGCCTCATCGATTCCTACCTCGATGTCAATGAACTCTTGGAAGCCTCCAGGCTTCAAGCTCACTCTTGTCAAGCCGTCGACTGACGCCTTCAATCGGGATACCTCGACTATGTGGAAGAATGTGAACAACTCAGAACGTTTGAGAGAGCTGTAGTCCATTACACCTGACGCCCCGACCGGTATCTGACAGTTGGAGAGCTTGCGGACGTTGCGATACAAGAACGTATAGGTGTATCTGCTCCGCGCCTACAAAGAAGAAGACTGCCCGGGTGAGAGAGGCAATAGCAGTCAGCAAGCACGGCTATTGGGCAAATGCTGTTTCTCAATGATGATCAATACTGAGAGACACAGTCGCAGTTGAGGCGGTGCCAGCTCAGCCGGATGATACTGTACTTGTCCTCCCCCTAGAACACACGCACTACGGATGATCCCTAAACAAGAAAAGTGATATATCTAGGGTCTGAAGTCAGATTGAAGCCTATGTCAGACACAGAGTTTCTACAAGACAAGAAGATTCAGAAGATCGATACGGACATCCAGCAGTTCAAGGCCAACCTACAGAAGGTCGAGGCAGACCTTAGTGGTATTGACTCTCGGCTCAATGCTGAAGTGGAGAGATATCACACGGCAGCGACGGCTAAGAGAGACGCGTACGACTCCATGAGGGGCAAGCTGCTCCAAGCAGAGAAGGAGTGGCATGACGCGGACCGCGAGTTCCGCAATGCCCAAAGTCAGAAGAACAAGGGAGTCGGCGATGTGCAAAGACAGGCTGAGACTCTGCGGAGAAGGATTAGAGACGCCGAAAGGTCGCGAGAGAACAGAATCAGGGAGCTGCAGCGCGGCAAGCAGAAGGTAGTGGACAAGGCCAAGAAGGACAAGGCCAAGGAGATGGACCGCAAGAAAGCAGAAGAGGTATCTAAGGTCGAGGACCAGAAACGCAAGGAGCTAGGACTGGATCGATAGTCCCCGTTCATCATAGTGGCATGTGAGGCGGGGGTCTTCAGATGAATGCATATTCGATGGTCGTGCTTCTGGCTGTTGTCCTCTTCTTTGTTGTATGGGGTCTGGGCTGGCTGCTCGAAACGCTGTCCCGCCTGGAACTTAATATCACCCATAATCCGGGGTCACGAGGATGGTATGTCCTCGTGGGACCCGGAGTGGCATTGCACGAGTCATCGCATGCCTTGGGCTGCGTGTTCACAAGGACTCCTATCGTTGAGTTCAAGCCAATCAATGTGGAGGTGAAAGACAACTACGTATTGCTCGGGTATGTGAAATACAGAAACCCCGATAGCATGCTGAAGAGAGCCGTGATCAATCTTGCACCCGTGGCGGTCTCACTCGTCTTGCTCGTCTTCTTCGCTCTCGGGGCGACATACCTGGTGCCCGGCTCACCTGGGATTGGCGGCGAGGCCCTAGATCTGCTACTAGATCTCATCAATATGAAAGCCGACCCGCTACTGCTTGAGAACCCGACTTATCCTCTAACGCTCATTGGAGGCTTCATTTACCTGTTTCTCTACACGTTTGCAGGGCTCACAGTCATCAGCCCTATCTTCTGGATCGTCGCTTTTCTAGCGATGACGATTATGTTCAGCAACGCCCCGTCAGATGTTGATGTAAAGAACTCTGCAGGCGGGCTCAAGGTTCTCCTCTTCTTTGACATGGTCTGGTTCTTAATTGCCTACTTTCTTCCTCAAGCAGGATGGGTTCTGTATGGTGTCTTTGAGCTGGTGGCTGTGATGTTTGCTCTAGCACTTGCATTTGCTGGAGTTGCCTACGGATTCTTTTTCATGATAACTGCGATGGCCCGGTTGAGGAGTCCGTTGAGCTTTCTCCCGTTAGCCGTATGCCTTGCAGTCGGGGCGTTCCTTTGGTACGCGGCCTCGCTTTCTCCTGCACTTCAGACCATCATTGCCTTGGTGGCGTTTGTCGTTGTTGCATTTCCCATGTTGATAGTGCCTGCTTTCAGAGCAAAGAGGTAATACCCGCCTTCATATTTCGTAGTCAATCTGCTGTATTCGGTTGTCAAGTATGGTGAAAATCGACCTTGTTAGACGGCCGACTCTAATCAGCCCACGACATCTTCTCCGATATGTATTCTTCACTGAGGCCCAAGTGGACCAGGCCTCTAAGATACTAAACGAAATAGTTCAGTCGAACGGCATGGTGCCAGACAAAGAATGGGAGAGGTTTGTGCTTACGAGCAGGGGCCTCTATGTCAAGGTAATGCGGAAACTGCGTGATGCAGGCATTGTGGAAAAGCGAATGGGCGAATACCGCATAGCCAAAGAGTTCTCTGGTTCGCTGGAGAAGATTGCCAGATACTGGTCTGATGTCGTAGACTCCTTTGGCCAAGGCGATCGGGCAATTGCTTTCTGAAGGCATCCAGTCCTAAACCTTGACTTCGCCCTCTTTTATCTCGATACGCTTCAGAGTCGATACTGCCTTATCACCATCTATCTTGAGAACTCCCATCTTCTCAAGCTCTCTCGCGTGTTTTGCGGCGAGACCGACTTGTGTACCAAGCGACTTAGCTAGGTCTGCAAATGTCATCGATCCTACCTCGTCCACGAGGAGCAGTACTTTCGTATTCTTTTCCATGCCGAGGACCTTGATGTATCGCTTGGTTCTCTCATCAGACAGATCTCGCTGTTCCAAGGCCATGTCTCGCTCTTTCTCCATAAGCCTGGTTGCTTTTTCGAATGCCTCTCTCTGCATCTCAACTATGCCCACTTTGTCCTTCGTGGCCTTCAGTTCCTGCTGAATCTGATGGACCTTCTCCTCAAGGTCTTTCACTTCCGTAAGTCGGCCCTGGACTCCTTCAAGCTCCTTCAGACGGTCTCTCGATTCCTTTTCGATTGCGGCCCTGTCACCAACGGCCTTCCGCAGTTCCAATTCCAGCTCCTTTGCCCTGACAGACGAGGTTTCTGCTTCCTTGCGCTTGTCGGCTACCGCTTTCTCAAGCAACTCGATCTTGGACTGAAGTGATCTGACCTCCGCATCGCTCTTTCTCGATACTCCTTTCGTGGACTCCTTCTCCGTCTTGTACACGGCCAGTTCGCTTTGAATCTCACCCAGCTTGACCTGCAGTTCATCCACTTGAGCACGAGCTTGTTCAGCTTCTCTAACCTTGGTTTCGATTTGGCCGTCCTTTCTCACTATCTGCTGCCTAAGGCCCACGATTTCGGAGTCGAGCTCCTCAAGCTTCCTTCCCATTTCCTCTTTCGCTGCGTCAAGCGTCTTGGTGCTATCGAATTGCGCTTGGAGTTTGCGTATCTCAGCCTCAAGCTTCGATATCTCACCATCCTTTTCTGACAGTGACTGCCGTGTCGAAGCCGCATCTTCCTCAAGGCTCTGCATGAATGACCGGACAATGTCCTGCTGCTCGACAATCGTGCTACGTAGATCAAGTTCGGACTCTCTCACCCTTCCTGCAAACTCCTTGAAACGCTCCTGAGTTTGCTCGACGATCTTATCGACGAGGTCCTTCTCCAAGGCGGCGAACTCATGGTCAACGATGTCAATATAGGTGGCTTCAATGAAGCCTTTGAAGAACTGCATCTTGAGCTTCTCAACCATTTCTTCAGATATACGCGTCTTGAGCTCGACGACTTTCCCTCTGAACGTCAGGAGCTGCGCAGCGAACACTCCGACAACCCCTCTCTGTAGCGATGAGATGTCGCCTCTCAGGGTTTCAAGTTTCTTCAGGAGGGCGTCGAACCCGGCCACAGCATCACGAGGCGGAAGCACCTCGGGTCTAGGTGTGACACCATCAAGCTTTTCGACGAAGTCCAAAGCCGTCGCGGCGGCTGAGAGAAGATCCTCGCCTGACTCAACAGGCAGGACCGAATGGCCGGACTCATCCTCTCCTTCTGCCATCTTTCGCACTTCGGCGTCAGTCAGAGCCGCACCTCTCAACATGTCCTGAAGCGCAGCCTTTTCCTTATCAGTGAGCTTGTCGTCGGGCATGGTATTCCCTCGTGGACCGGACCACATGCTAAGTCACGCGCCGAAGGTATAAACTTATGGCGTCGCATGCCCTTGCCGTAGGAAACGTGACGCCGCTTGGGGGGTAGTCATGACTCATCCGACGGCATCACCCCTGCAGCTTGCTGGCCACAGGGACAGTTGTCCAAAAGATTATACTCTCTCGAAGCATACTGATGTGAGCTAGACCGCTTTGTGACAGGTGACGAAGGGTGAGAAGGGTTGGAACTCGTTGACGTTGGGTGCGTGGACGCAGAAGAAATATTGAGACGACTTAGCATGTTTGGTGCCTTCTGGAAATCTCGCAGAGCTTTTCAAGGCATGAACCTGCTATGGAAAGCGGCGTGGAAATCGAACATCGAAACTCTTGCGGTCTTTCTATATGGAAGCAGAGTAACGAATATCATCTTCAAAGTTGAGTACGTACATGAAAGTCCGACCTGCAGGATTGAGATAACCTGCATGTTCACCGGCTGGGGAATGCAGGCGCCACGGGAACTCGCATCCATCGAGTCTCTCGCAAAGAAGCTATTGACTGAACTCTTTTCTTTTGGGCAAGATGAGCTATACCCCTTTGCTGTTGAGAGCGGCTTGGACCCGTTGCCTGCTGAGCAAGGCGTGGTCGAAATCTTCTTGTGTCCTTACTGCGGCGCGAGATACTTGAAACGGGGTCTCCAGTGCGATTCTGATGGAAGTGTCAGGTGCCAGAACTGCGGCCGCTGGGTACCACCCTTCCAACCAGGTCCTGAAGCACAGAAAGCCGAGTGATCGGCACAATCACGCTATGTCGATATGTTTGACTCCCTCACTGATTGTGGGGACGTCCGGGTCTAGGAATCGCTTCAAGTACGCGAGATTGGGTGTAGCTGCCCCAGACTGATCAACAAGAAGCTGGAACTCCTCGCAAAGGTGCTGAACTTCTGCACGGGCGGCTCTTGCGTGGCCTGCTAGACCTATCTCGGACTCGATCGTAGCAAAACGTTTCCGGAACATCCAAGCGAGCAGCCCAGCAGGAAGCAAAGTAATCTTGGATAGCTGCTTGGGCAGGAGTGGATAGCCGAGCTGGGCTATAGCGTGAAGTGATTCCTTGATGGCTCGCGCGACTACTCGCATCAGTCCAGGTGTGCGAGCGATTCGATAGTTGTCCGTCGCTGCACCATAGATACCGTCTGCCAGAGGCAGAATCGTTGCTAGGTGACACTTGAGCCAAGCATCAATGCCGGGTACGACGTCGACTTTCAGTCCAGCTCCCGTGAGCACTTGGTCAACGAGCCCCAGCTGCGGAGTTTCCTTACCTAACGCCGTTCCAAGCATGATTATGGTGGGCGTTTGGACGAGCAGCCGCATGTGATCCCCAAGTCTATAGCCTCCCATGCCCAAGAAGCTAGGAGCACCTAGTCCCCGGGAATGTGTCCTCGGTAGTCCGCGTCGCAGGTCCCATTGTTGCCAATGTAGCAGACGACCGTGTTGTCAGAGCGACTGGCGGCAAGAGTGGGTGTCAGATCGATTGCCTGCTGTTTCTGCATAACAACGAACACCGAATCAGACTCGCTTACTGCAGCCGTATCGGAGGTGACGGGCACAGGAACACTGATGACTTCGGTCGACGGATGAATCGCGAATCGAACTCCGCGCAATTGGATGTCCCGCAGCCTATCGCCGCGAGCGAGTAGTATGACATCAATGCCAGCCTGGTGCATTGTCGCTGCCAGGAAGCTCCCTTGGACTCCCGCTCCACAAACGAGAACTCTCACAATTACAGTCTTCCGAAGCATGCTTAGGTCCACTGGAATCAGCAGAAGTGGTCGCTGAGGGAGCAGCGTCAGGTGCTAGCTATGCAAGACAAGTGAGCAAGATTGAATAGCCCGACCGACTGGACCAACCTCATTGTAGGTGATTGCAGAATGGACCGGAAGGAGCTGCTCATGAAGAGGGTCTATGAACTCGTGCACGAGCTGAAAATCCCGTTGATTGACGAGCACGTTTACAGCAATGCGGAATTCATTGGGTCTACTATGACATCAGTGGTGACCTTTGCCTACGATGACGATGAGTCCGTGATTCGCGGTTTCTTGGGCCTTGCGGAGTACTTCCACACGATAGTCATCAGGAAAGCCGACAGGTTCTATATCGTCACGCCAGATCTACAGTTCAAGCTTGAGGCTGGGTAGCCAGTCAGTCGTCTGTCCTGTGCTTCTGATTGCGGAAAGGATATGGGAATCCATCCTCTAACGGATCAGTCGAGTCAAGAAGAGAGAAAAGCCTGGGACTGCACGATAGGTTGGGTATCACAGTGAGAACTCTCGAAAGCATCTTGCGAAAGAACAGATCGACGTTTGGGCAGGTAGTGCCCGTCGACTTGGCCGCCGAGAGGCTCTGTGTTTTCGATTTCTCGGCAAAGAACAAAGAGCTCTTGGCGGTGAATCTGGCTCACACCGAGGACTTCGATAGATACATCAAGAAGACGCTGAAGTCAGCCGGTGCGACGGTTGGCATAGGAGGATACAATGAGGATCGGACTATCTATCGACACAGTTCGCTGTTTGTCACACCCGAGGGAGAATCGAGGACGGTCCATCTGGGGATAGACATATTCCTCCCTGTGGGGACAAAGGTCTTCGCTCCAATCGATGGCGCTGTACACAGCTTTCAGAACAACAGGGGTATGGGTGACAATGGCCCGACTGTTGTGTTGGAGCACCACTTGGAGGGTATGGGATTCTACACCTTATACAGTCACCTCAGTGAAGAAACATTGGATGGCAAGTCTGAAGGAATGATAATCGAGAAAGGGGAGGTCATCGGGGAGGTCGGCAACATGCGGGTGAATGGCAACTGGCCGCCCCACCTGCACTTTCAAATCATCAGGGACATGTTAGGAAAGAAGGGCGATTACTTCGGGGTTGCGAGCCTCAGCAAGAGGGAACAGTATCTTCATCTATGTCCAGACCCAAGTCTGATTCTTCGCATGCCCACCGGTCGTCCAGGAAGGCGTTCTAGATGAGGTTTCTTTTCGTTTCCCAGGTTTCCGTTAGAGATGAAGCAAACCACAATAGGCAGCATTCCACAAGGAAATGAAGGTCTTCGAGAATGTCGGATTTCAAGGGAAAAATGGGAGTGAGCTCAGAGGATTGGAACAGCCTCATGAAGGGTAAGGTGGACCTCTGCATATGCAGGAAGTGCCCAACATACAGATCTGCGATCGAAGCAAGCATCGCCCACTACAAGGGGCTCGGTCCTCCTGTGGCGGTATCAGTACATGAGAAGGCGATTGGCATCTACTTCTGCTATTACGACAAGAGCCCACGCGTTCACGAGAACAAGGGTTGTATCTGCAAGGCTTGTCCGGTGACCAAGCAGGCCAGACTGGTCAACAACTTGTACTGCATGAACGGGGACGAAACTCGACAGCGGGGCATTGTCGACCCTCTTGCGGAGATACTAGGTCAGGTCTAGCTTCGCCAACCATGTGTTCTACAAATGTGCACTTGCTGACGCGGACCATAGCTATGACTAGCCGCTTTTCTTGCGCTCAATCGGATGTATCCTGTCGAGATCTCTGAACGCATATTCGACAGCCCAGATCGCCAGAGGCCGCATGTATGTAGAGGCCCGGTAGTTGCCGTCTGCTGTCCAAGCCTCAGGCGTCCTGAACCAGTAGCCCCGGTCTCTGTATGTGATTTGGTATATTCCGTATGCCGTTTTCAGAGCTTCGTCAATCAGCCCCTCGTGAATCATCAAGGCGGCGAGGCCATAAGTTGTCCCGGCCCAGACCTCGGCCGACTGCAAGCTCGTCTTGTCGATAGAGCCATCGGGCCGCATGCCGTTCATTGCTCCTGCACTGCCGTCAGCGTAGCCAAGGACGTTGAACTTGAATACGGTCTGAAGCGCTCTGCGTGCCTTCTCTGTGTCAACTATCCTCGGAAGTCCGCAAACGTTTGTATACCATAGTCCCACCAGCTGGTCAGCCATGATGCTGTCGCTGTGCTTTCCTCCACTTCCATCGAACCTGAAGTAATCACCCGTCCAGAGGGCCCTATCGAATGCAACCTTACCTCTCTCGGCGATGGCCCTGTACTTGTCCTCGACCTCTTTCTGTCCGAGTGCCTTGGCCATTGCCACCATTGCCTCCGCTGCAGCAAGATACAGCCCTCCACAGTATGCGCTTGGCCCTTTCATGACCCATATGTCGTATGTCTGATCAGGGAAGCCCTCGTTCTCGGGAAGCCCATCGCCGTCCTTGTCGTACTTGTCGATGTGCTCCATCGCCCTGACCACGCCCGGCCAACAATAGCTCAGGAACACTTCGTCTCGAGTGAAGAGGTAATTCCGATACACTTGGAGAATGAGCTTAGTATTCAGGTCTTTCCACCGTCCCACATCCTGAGCGTTGTAGGCGTTTATCGCTACCCACGGGTCTTCCATAGGCATACCGAGGTCATGGGGTACAACGCCCAGTGGCTTCCGCGGGATGCGCCCCTTTTCGAACAACAGCGCCCTTGGCCTGCTGTCTTCCTGCAGGACGGCGTCCGCAAAGTCACGATGGATGCTGTTGTCGATGTCGGGCCAGTTCATTGCCAGCGCGAAGGATGCGTAGAAGTGCACATCATATGTGTTGTAAAAGGGATAGTCAATGCACTCAAGGTATCCGAAGTGACCCGTGCCCTCTCTGACAAGACCAATGCCGGCGTCACCTGTTTCCCAGGCTGTGCATCCATCTACCAAGTAGTATAGCTCGTTAAAGAGAGCAGACTTGAACCATCCCGGTCTGTCGGATTCTAGAGTGGGTTTCTGCCATTCGACAATTGATCTTTCCCAATCAAGGCGGCGTGAAAGCGTTTCACGCGCGATCCGTATTGCATTATCTCCACTCGTGTCAAAGAATCTCGTGTAGCGGCGATACCACTCTCTTCCCTGACCAAACCTCATAACAGGAATGTCCCAAGACAAGGAGAAAGTAATCTCCCCCTCTTCACCAGGATCCATCTCGCGTGTTGCGCAGAGTGCCGCTCCTAGTCTTCCAAGTCCCTCCGTTTCTTTTGAGGTCTGCTCCCTAAGTGTTCCATCTCTTTCGAAGTCGTGCCACACGTCACCACCATGTCCGGCAGCGTTGAACGACTCCTTAATGGAGAGTATTGTTTCTTGATCGCCTTCTACACCAAGTCCAAAAGAAACAGGGTAGACTTCGTCAGTTCTCTTATGACCGAGCTCGATGAACAATCGCTTGTCGCCGTCTCTCTCGCTTCTAGAGAAGTCCCCTTCAGCGGCCGGTCTCATGGGCGTTATGCTATTCTCCCACGTAAACATGAGTGACAGTTTAGTCTTCGAGTCCGCGACATTAGCGAACTTCCAGTCAAAGAGTCCCGCGGGGTAGGAGGATTCCTTGTAGTTGTGTGCGATGACAGGCGACATCTGCTCGCAGGAGGCCCTGATGCCGTGGTCTGAGAAGTCGTAGGATGTCCAAGCTCTCGGAAAGAGAGCGTGGTAGGTCGCCCTCTTAGGGTCCATCGCCCAAGCCCACACACCTAGCCTATCTTGCGGCCTTGCCCTTGGGTTTAGCGTCTGGACGAATCTATCACTGCCACTCTCAATGCGTAGGTGGAACTGGTTAGGGATTGATGGGCAATAGACATGTTCACCTATGTTGAGATGCCATCGCCCGAAATCTCCCAAGTAGCCCCTGCCTATGCTACCGGAGCCCAGCCCGCCAACGGGAACGCCCTGGTTGGCTCCATCATTGAAAGGATGGAGAGCCCTCTGACCCATCCCAGCCTGCCTCGACCAAGCCAGTATTCGCGGCAACTTCGGCAGCATAGTAAGGACTGTCTTGATGGGGGTACCCCGTGGTTTTCCTAGCCGCGTGGGTCCTCCGGATAGTGGCATAACCCAGGTCCACTCTGGAATGTCATGAGGCATTCTAGTCTCTCCACTCTAAGCAATTGCAGTTCCGGCTTTTCAGCCTCACGGCTTCGTTGGTTTCTCGTTGTTGAGTGCCTCGTGCGAGTCCTTATATCACCACGCTCTCTAATCTCATGTGGAATTGAGCCTGAGGGTGAATCACTGTGCGCGTCTGTCCAAAGTGTGGCAAAACGAACCAAGAAACGAGGAAGTATTGCATCAGGTGTGGCTCGGTTCTGACAGCGCCAGAAAAGAGAAGGGGCGCAAGCACAGAAGAAAGGACCGGGACAGTTCCGGAAACAGGCAAGGTGACCACGGCCGCATCTGTTGCAAGGGGATCAGCTCCGCCCAGTTCTGACACTGCAAGCCCTGTCACTCATGACGAGTGGGTCCGCCCGAGCGCGGTTTCGCGCGGGCGTATGAGAGGCACTGAACACATGGGGGGCAAGTCTGAGATGGAGAAGGCGCGCGAGGCCTTTGCGCGTGCGGAAGAGGTTGGCATAGCCGAAGAGGGTCCCGGGATCACCGAAACCAGAATGTTGAGGGCAAGTGAGGTGCGTGAGCTCCTGAGGCAATCGTCGGCCGAACAGGCGGCGCCCCCGGCCCCACCTGGACCTTCAGCCGAGACATCGACGCCAGGATCGACCCCTGCGCCTGCGCCAACACGGCCCCGGCCACAGGTAGTCGAGGAAGACATGCTTGGTAGGAAGTCAGTGTTTGTTGGAGCTCCTGAGGGAGCCACTGCAAGCGTAAGACCGCCAGCGGTGGTCGGCAGTTCGGATTTCAGATCATCGCGATACGAGCAGGAAACGGAAGAGCCGAGCGAAGCCCCACAGGCCCCTCAGATACAAGAGGGCGGCGAGCTCGAGTTCGAGTCTTTGCAGGGATCTAGCGAGCCTGTACCAGAGGCCGCGCCGAAAGCTCCTGCAGTCACTGATATCGACCACGTAACTACTTGTCCCAAGTGCGGTTCAGTCATCAACATAGACATGTATGAGTACCCGCGAGAGGTATACAGCGCTATGGGCTCGGCCCGACTTGGTCAAGCCCGCTTTCTGGTCGTTCAGGGGAAGTACCAGCAGGGCAGAGAGATTCTCCGAGCCGCAAGAGCCCTTTTCATGAAAGCAAGTGACACTAATGGTATTGCTCAGGTTGACAGGCTCATGGATTCACTGGCAAGAGAGCCCTAGATTTCGTCCCAGATTGCCCTAAGCTTCCGCCTTTCATCTGGGAAACGACTCTGATCTCTGCACATCATCAGAAAGCGGCCATCATAGGATTTGTGCTTGAGTTCCCTGAATATCTGCTCGAAGTCGATACTACCTTCGCCTATCGGCAGGTGTTGATCGTACTTGTGGCCGATACTCCTCATTTCCCTCAGCGGGACTTCTCTCTGGCTCCTGAGTCGTAATACTTCGTCAACCATTGTCTTCCCATTGTTGTCGTGGCAGTTCACCATTGCGACCTTATCGAAGAAGTGCTCAATCATACCGAGAGATCGGTTTCTTGCCGCAAGTATCTGTGCGTGGCCGATGTCCATTGCCAACCTAATGTCGGGGTCGATGTCAAAGAGCAGTGTTAATTCTGTAAAATAGAGTCCAAGAGTTTCGGCAGCCAATATCACGCCCGCCTCACGCGCCGCGTCGCAAGCTGCAGGTATCTCATGTAGAAAAGCCGCAATGTCTTCGTCACTGAAGAAGAGAGGCGAGAGCGTCGTGTGGAATGTTACAAGCTCAGCATTGATGTGGGCAGTCATGTCTATGAAGGGCACAATGCCTCGAGCTACGTCGATTGGCCCCCAGTCTGGACTGTTTGGGAGGTGGACCGTACAACCAACGCCCGCATCTGAGAGCAGCTTCCGGGACTCTGTCAGATTGAGCTTGCCTGTGAGGTCCATTCTAAGGTCCACGAAGTCTGGCTCGAACTCCAGTGCCTTTCTGACCTGATCTAAGTCACGGGCGTAAGTCCCAATCTGCATTTGAGAGCACCAATCTTGGTTTCGAGAACGCCCGAGTTATTGTACTTTTGGTGAGTCAGGAATGTAGATGCCGCCTGTGAGCTTGTATAGGAATTCAGCCACATCCCAAAGGTCGATAGTGTTATTAGTTGCGCGCTATCACGTCAGTCTCAGCTGCCTGTCTGGAGGTTTCTGCGCTGCCCGCAATCGCCGACTTCCTCTTCAAAATCATATTCCTCGGCGAGCCAGCTGTAGGCAAGACAAGTCTGGTGGGGCGCTACGTGTACGATAGCTTCGAGGGAGACTATCTGGCTACAATAGGGACTGACATCCATGTCAAGATGATGCAGATTGACGATGTCACAGTCAAACTTGTCATCTGGGACATAGCGGGTCAGGACACTTTTGCCCAGTTGAGAAGAGCATACTATCACAACGCATCAGGAGCATTCTTCGTGTTTGACACCACAAGAGTCGACACAATTCGCAGGATTGATGAGTGGATTGGGACTCTCTTTGGCGTCACAGGCAAGATACCTCTGGTCTTGGTTGAGAACAAGGTAGATCTGCCAAGTGGCATTACCGACGATGCCAGATCCCAAATAGCTACCAAGTATAAAGTGGACATAGTTCCGACTAGTGCAAAGGAAGACACGAATGTCGAAGAGGCGTTCACGAAGATGACCCGAGAAATACTCTCGAAGTCACGAGCTCGGCGTCCTACCCAAAAGAGTCTTCGGGCACAATGAAAAGGGACCTGAGGATTCTCGTCAGTGAATTGGGTCAACGTGAACTTCGTTCATAAGCTGGTCCTCTTGGGTGACTGAGGCGTGGGCAATACCTCTCTCGTCGAGAGGTACGTCTATGACAGTCTGAGCCCAGATATGGCACAGACAATAGGTGCGGGTCTCGATGTTAAGGCTAGATAGCTTGGCTTCATCCAGACCAGCGCTACAGAAAACACTCACGTTGACCAAGCATTCAGAAACCTAGTGTTCTCCATAGGCAAGACCGGTGGGGGTTCTACTCCGTCCAAACCCCGAACGCGAAGGTGAGTCTTGGGCTTTGGTGCTATGCAGGTGCGTACGAGCAACTAAGCCACAGTCGATACACTTCAAGTGAATCTCAGACCACAGGGTGTTGCTTGATTCTCGCTCTCGCTGGGTCAGCTGCCTTGACGAAGACCAAGCCGGCAACGGTCAAGATGATGGAGGCGACGAAAAAGGGAAGCAGCCCTATCTGCGTTGGTAATGAACCATTTCCGGGTGCAGGAGTCGCCGATATGTCAGCAAGGAAGCCGAGCAGCAAAGGTCCTGCGAAGAAACCTACATCGCTAATCATG
>PRDI01000003.1 GCA_003345595.1 Candidatus Thorarchaeota archaeon
TCCTCGCAGTCAAGACCGGTACCGGCCCTGCCCCAAGACAAGCGATTCTTGTGACTGGAATAATCGATAGCGATGCGACCCCAGGCGCCAACGACGCAGGCTCGACTGTGGCTGCCGTGCTCGAGATCGCGAGAATCATCGATGAATATCCTCTGGTGTGCGATGTCTACTATGTCCTGATCAACAGAGGAACAAACGACACCGTGGTTGATCTCGGCAGCAGGGCCTTCGTCTCATGGCTTGTTGCAGACGGGGTGGAAACTGTCACAGCCCTCTCCTTCGAGCGCTTCCTGTTTGAAAACGTCAACTACCTGTACGGCACTAGGTTCTCTCTGAGGACCTACGCGGGCAGCTCTGTCTATCAACGGACCACATGGATGCCTGACATCATGGTGATGCTGTCTTCCGCCTATGGCTCGGGAAGGGCCATGTTGACGACAGACTACTCAGTGGCAAAGAGATCATTGGCATATGAGATGTGGCAGGTAGGTAGATCTGCAGTACATGTTTCACAAGGTTACTGGTCGGACCCATATGTTGGTACTCCGAACGACATCTGGAGCAATTCTCGGTATAGCTATGACAAGGCTAGAGAGGTCGTGGCGTGTGCTGTTTCAACCGTAGTGTACATCGGAAGCCTAGGTACAGGAGAAACAGCTACTTTCTACGGCAACGCAGCCTTGGCGCCTCAAGAGAGCACCTCCGCTCTGTTCATGTTGACATTCAATGGTTTTGTAAATGTTACAATTCAGTGGGATACGAACACAACCGTCAATGGAAGTCTGAGTACCGAAACAGCCGAACAACTGTTGTACAGCAGGGCCAGTGGCAATCGCTTGATAATCATGAAGTATCTGTCCAAATCATTTGACGGAGTCCGGCTGAATGTTGAAAACGTCGGAACAGACTCCACAACCTTGGTCTTCAGCGTCACTTTCCTGAATGACTGTGACGGAGACACACTGTCAGACCCCTTCGAGATAAGCATCAACACCAATCCCCTCTCGGCGGACTCTGACCGAGACGGGCTCTCGGACAGTCTCGAGCTTGGCACTGGAACAGACCCGACCTCGTCAGATTCCGACCATGATGGGGCATCCGACTCTGACGAATACACATGGGGCTCTAGTCCTCTGCTGAACGACACCGACTCTGATGGACTTCTCGATGGCACGGAAGTCGCCTTCGGCACCAATCCCATCAAGCGAGACACGGATGCTGATGGGCTGGAAGACTGGCCCGAGATTTACAGCTATGGGACCAATCCGTCGTCTGCTGACACCGATTCAGATGGCCTTGAGGATGGCTTCGAGGTCTCTGCAGGCCTCAACCCGCTTTCGCCTGACTCGGACTCGGACGGCCTGAGCGATCTCTTTGAGATACTGAACCTCCTGAATCCCTTGAGCAAGGACACTGACGGTGATGGAATGAGCGACGCCTACGAGGTGGAGTTCTGTCTTGACCCCAGAAACCCCGATACAGACTTCGATGGCATTCCTGACGGGATCGACTGGGATCCAAGAGAGCACTGGCTCTCCACGGTGGCACCTGCAGCGCTCATTACAGTAGTCTTGCTGCTTGCAGTCTTCTCCCTGCTGAAGTACAGAGTCTATGAGCGGCGATAGTGTCAGCCACAGCGAGTCCATACTTAGGAGAGCCCGAAGCTGACAGGCCTGTAAGCAGTCTTCGCTCACCCTCGATGGGACTGCGGTTCAGATACCCTAGAGACGTTCATCCTTCCTCAATCACATAGTGGAGTTTCATCATCACCGCACGCGTTGTCTGACAGCCGACGGATATGAGTGTTATCTACAGGCCGCGAACAGAATCACAAGGCTCTTCTTGTCTTTGCGGACCCAGACAAGTGATGAAGAACCTAAGCGTCAGCCATTTCGACCTAGCAGACACACTCGGATGCGGGCAGACCTTCTGCTGGACCAGAGAGGGAAGGGGCTATGTAAATGCAGACATCGGACAGGTCCTCTATGTTGAACAAGAGGGCAACACGTTGCTTTACGAAACTTCAGCTGGAGATGTGGACGTGGGGGCGCTGCTGGGCCTGGCAGACCCTGTAGACGAAATACAGAGGGCTGTAGCTAAGGACGACCTGATGAGTAGAAGCATAGGCTTTGCCCCGGGATTGCACATTGTACGAGACCCGTTCTTTCCATGTCTGATATCCTTCCTCTGCTCTATACGCAACAACATTCCCAACATCAATAGGATGGCGCAGAACATAAGAAACCGCTACGGACCTTCGTACAGATTCAGAGGACGTGAGGTCCACGGATTCCCAAATCCCGAGCAGATGTCAAAGGTCACAGCTGACAATCTGAGAGCCTTTGGTTTGGACTGGCGCTCGGAGTTCATCGTGAGATCGACAGCTTCGGTTCTGAACGGCGAAGTGGCCGAGCAAGCACTGAAGAAGATGGAGTATGGTGAAGCGCATGAAACTCTGAAGACCCTTTATGGCGTCGGGGACAAGGTCGCTGACTGCGTATGTCTCTTCTCGCTCGGTTTTCTGGAGGCCTTTCCCATCGATGTCTGGATAGAACGCGTTATCGAACAACAGTATGGGTTATTCACAAAGACTGGCAAGTCATATGCAAAGAAGTCCGTTGCTGCTAGGGAGTATTTCGGCAGATACGCGGGATACGCTCAGGAGTACCTGTACTACTACACCCGTACCGGGGGCACGAAACCCAAGAGATAGCGACTAAGAGAGACTCTGTTTCTTCCTCTTCTTTGTTGCGTACCACGAGCGATTCTCAATCCCCTTCAGCATTTCCCATGCCCGGGTCTTGTAGAACGCAAGCGGGTGAATGATATACTCGCAGAGTGGATCGAATGTGACGCCCAAGTACACTGGACAGAGACCATTGCCCTGAATCTTCTTGCAGCCGGGAGGGGTGTACCCTTGGCCTCCTGACTTAGATGATATGTGTCGTATCTGGTACCTCGCAAGATCGGTAACGAAATCAGGCGAAGACCTGAAGACACCTAGAACCTCGTCTTGGCTCATTCCAATCTTGAGCAGGAATGCGGCCAGAGTGAACCGGGCCTCGTGAGGAAGGTTCTTTCCTTGAATTGAGTCATCGTGCATCTGAGCGATGCAGGGAGGAAACGCTGACACGACTGTTTCAGTGATTTTCACTGGTTCGGTGACACGTGCCTTTCGACGGAACTCTGTTTCGACTCTCTGAACAGCCTCCGTCAGGCGGGCTGGCAGCGTTGGCACCTTGAGCGTGCTGTTCAGGATGAGCTGCTTATACTTCCCAGACATCAACCGCTTCAGCTCTAAGCTCTGGACTGGTATCCAACCAGCGTCCAAGAAGCGGTTGACGAGCTTCCAAGGTGGCTGATGAAACCCTGGTGCGACCTCAAGAAAGTTCTCGAACCTCATGCGAAAGTCGAAAGATCTGAGCCAGACAGGCAGTCGCGCCCTGTCAACCGGCTTTCCAGTGGACTCAATCTGCCATCCAAACGAAGACTGACAGAGGTGCATTACAACCTCGTCCTTCTCAGCGTCCAAGTGCTTGTTGACTGTCTTTGACTCGGCTTCGGCCTGATACTCCCTGAGGCGAGGGTCGCCAATTTTCTCGACAACCAAGCGCGATGTCGGAGAAATCAGGAAATCTCGGTCGTCATTGCTGTTGACCAGTTGAATCTCAGACTGGTCTATGGCTGCAATGATGCGACGCTCAGCCTCATCGACCACGGGTTCATACTGATCTGTATCGAGGAGGCCAATCAGGCTCCCGAGGTCCTTCGCCATGTTTTGTGTAACAGCTCTGGTTTCCGCTGAAAACGGGTACTGAAGCATCTGCATTCGTGTCAGTCTTACGGTCGTCACGTTCACTGTTCAATGGAGTCCTGACAAAACTGAACATATATCCTCTGTCATTCTGGAAAAGGCACCGTGAATACGATTGACACATGCCATCTTTCTCAAGACAATAGACTGATTAGTGGGCAGCACTAATATCATGAGCTACGTGAACCCCTGAGGGATTCGATAGCGGGAGCATCCTACAAAAGAGGCGTGGCGAAGCACAAACCTGCGTCAGATGGTGGTGACACAACGTGAGGAAGAGAAGCACCGTGTTCGTTCTGCTGGTGATCATAGTCACGCCTACGGTCATTGTTGGTGTCGTGCTACTTGACAATCCTAGGCCCAGCCCACCAAGAGTCGCTTTTGTCATGCCAACGTTCAGCCACACCGCCTACAGTGCCGCATTCTACAATTTCTACCATCTACATATCGATGACAACCAGAGCTATATCACGACCGATTTGCAGTTCTTGAACGTAACTATCACGTCCGGCTGGAGCTGGAGTAGAGGGCTAGGCAAGTTTCTGAACCACACCAAAGACATCATGCCCCGGCTGTTTGGAGGCGAGCAGTGGACCATCATTGATGAGAGAGATGTCGCCATGGGTGCACTGTTTTCTGATAGTGGAGACCGAGTCTATGATGTCCTAGTATGTGGTTTCATCGAGTACGTGACCGCGCAGGAGTATGCAGACCTCAAGAAGTTCGTTGCCGTGGGCGGCACGCTCGTTCTCAATGACGCCTGCAACTTTCTGGCAGAAGTTGCTTACTACCCGTCCACAAATGGCTCAGATTATCTTAGCCTAGTGAATGGCCATGGATGGGCGTTCAATGGCACGCATGCATGGCGGTCTGTGTATCACAGGTGGCCAGAAGAGAATCGGAACTGGGTAGGTAGCAATTACTGGAGATGGTGGGGTGGTATGCATTATGATGGCTTTGATGCAAACACTACACACCCGATAAGCCAGTTCATCTGCGACGAATATGGCACTCATGTGTCAGGGTCCTACTGGGGTCATGAGGAGAACAAGGTCGAGAACATGACCAACACTCGAATAATCGGCTACTGGCGTTTCATTAACCGTTCCGAAGCACCTGCTGAGCCAGTCGTAGCCTACCAACATGACTATCTCAAAGGCACCGTGTTCCATAGCGGCATTATGGCAAGTGAAGCCCTGTGCAAAGATCGCTTTGTCATGTCGTTCCTGATTTGTGCGGTCCGAATTGGTCTTGGTCTGAATGCCTCTCATGAGATCCTGTATGACGAAACATATCCGCTATCAGCGCTGTGTTTCCCCAATTTGTGTCTTGGGACCGGACAGCCGAAATCACTGAAGGCCAGATATGAGACCTACTCTTCGCTGTAAGTTGGCTGATAGTCGTCGAATCCGCGGTCGTAGAACTTCTTGCCGCATGAGGCACATGAGTACACCCGAATCCCCCTAGACAACGCCCATGAATCTACGACCCGAGAAATGTTTGTGCTGCCACATCTGGGGCACTTCACATCGGAGTCATCGTCTGCCCAAGGTGATTTGCGATCGTCTTCAGACACGGTATTCACCCGACCTGTTTCTTCCTGTAGTACCTACTCTTTGCCTTTTAGCCCTACGATTACGGCGCGTACGTCCATAACGGATGACTCAATTCGACTGAACCCCGCATTAGCGAGCATTCTCTGCAAGTCGGATGTGCTGTGCCTGCACATGTGAGGGTATCTCCTTCTGGCCTCAACATCGCTCATGCCGCTCTTCTTCATGTGGTCGACGAATGCCTGCATGTTCCCAGAAACAAAGTCATAGACAGCATAGAAACCACGATCTGCAACTGATTCATAGACCTGTGTCACAAGACTAGCAGGATTGCGAATCTCATGTAGAAGGAAACCTGAGAAGGCCAAGTCGATACTCCTTGGTGTCAGTCCGAGCACGGACGAGTCAAAATCAACGGTCTTCAGAATGATGTCCTTCTCAGGGAGCCGGCCACGGAGAAGTTCGGATGCCTGCTTCAACATTTCCTCACTCGCGTCTAGGCCAATTACTCGCTTTGCCTTGTACTTCGACATTGCATCAATCAGGAACAGACCAGGACCACAACCCAAATCCGCAATGGTGGTCCGGGTTTGACCTCCAGTCAACTTCTGCATGGCCATCCAGAAGATCGGACCGTACCTCTGAGTGTAGGACGAAACGAGCCTCTTGACTTGCTCTGGATCGGACCAGTCGGCTCGACCCAAGTCGGACATCTCTAGCGACGTCCTAGGATAAGGTCGGCCCGCAGGAGCAGCTCGATGAACTCACTCAGACTTTGACGAAGTATCTCCGGATCACTGTACAGCTTCCTCAGACCAGCCCTCCTTTCTTCGAGTGAGGGATTGGTCTTCTCATTGATTATCTTGTAGGCAGCGTTTGGCCGTTCAACCCACCGACACAGCTCCTCAAGGTCTGGGCTCAGAAACAGGACCACAGGTGTCTTTCTCTTTCCATTGACTTTGTACTGCTGATGGAACTGGGCGCTACTATCGCTGTCAACTATCTTGAGCTGAACCTTCGGCGAGAGTGAAACCATGCGTGCTAGGACAGGTAGGTTGCCAGCCGTGTCATTGCAGCGATCGGTCCCAATGACCAGTATCCTGATGTCATTCTGAATGCTCCTCAAGTTTTCCTCGTCTGCCTGGTTGATTAACAGGTCGTGAAAACGAGCTCTCATTAGCTCGACGTTCTCTCGTGCCGATTTCAGGAACGTTTCATAGTCGACTGCGTTTTCCCAGACTGTTTTGATGGGGTTATCAGGCATGGCATCGCGCTCCTAGCAGAAAACGACCAGCCAAATGGTCAGAACCGAATTGAAGCGACCCGATAAAAGGATATCCCGAGGCAAACGCTAGTGAATTGAAGATGCAACCCAGAAGGCATTTTAGCACACTCCTTGCAACATCAGGCCATGAGCCAAGACCCAGGCGTCAGAGTCAAGAGGGACATGGAAAAACAGGCTGACTTCAGAAAGGCTGAGATGATCTCCCGCTATGTGAAAGCATCCGGACTAAGATACCTAGGGCTCAACCTTCCTCAGATTCACAATGCTGTGCGCGAACACACTCGATCACTTCAGCCGGAGGAGTTGCCGGCAGTCATGGAGTACCTTTGGGAGCTGGGCGTGTATGAGGCAAGGCTAGCGGCGATAGATGTGATGAAGAGTTATGCTGCGAAAGGTGATATCAGGTCATCTCTATCCATCATATCGTCATGGATCGACGAAGTGAATACATGGGCACTCATGGACCCCCTGGGCACTGCATGTGTGGGTACCCTGCTCGTTCGCGACCAGAGTCTAGAGAAAACACTCAGGGTTTGGGCCAAGAGCGACAACTTCTGGCGCAGAAGAGCCAGCATACTCCCCTATCTTCACCTCTCGATAAAAGAGTTTCATAGAGCAGAGTACACTGGTCGCATACTGGCGGCGATGAAACCGCACTTGTCAGATAGAGAGTTCTTCGTAGGGAAGGCAGTCGGGTGGGTCTTGCGCGAACTGAGCAAGCGCGACCCTGATTCTGTGAAAAGGTTCATCATCGAGAACAGGGACACAATGACGCCATTAGTTGCAAGGGAGAGCAGCAAGAAGCTGAAGTAGTCTAGAACTACGACCCCGCATGATGCATGGGTTTATCCAAAGATGGCTTTTAACTTAGTAATCCAATGGCTAGCATAATGCCAAACGATATGCGTGCGTATTGCGGGTTAGACTGCAAAGCCTGTCCAGCCTACATCGCCCTCCAGACCAAAGATGATGAACTGCGTGCTAGGACCGCCCGGAGATGGTCTTCGCCGGGTTTCGTTGTGGAACCTAAGGAGGTCGATTGCGAAGGCTGCAGGTCGGCCGGGGGAACCATGTTCAAACACTGCTCAGTCTGTAATGTCAGAGCATGTGGAATCAAGAGGGGATTGGTTAACTGCGCATACTGCAAGGAATACCCTTGTGACAAGCTCCAAACGCTGTACAAGACTCTGGGGGACGAACAGCCTCGGATGGCCCTTGAGAGGATACGGATGACTCTGAAGGCCCTCTAGCACCCTCACAGGGAGGCCCTGCTGGCTCAGCTAACACCGTGATGTCGCCGGGAGTAGTTTCGCACACCTGTGTCCGCTTATCTTCATATTTGTAGCGGGAAGATCAGCGGAGCTACAGGCAATGATGAGAGCAGGTGTTGCAGAGCTCAGACTGCATCCAGGAAGGGCACCTCACTGGCTGGTCAAGCGCATGATGCCCATGGCCAGTGCTCTCTGCGAGTTCATCGTCGACGAGTTTGGAACCTTAGAACTCCTCAAACGCCTCTCTGACCCCGTGTACTTTCAGGCCCTCTCCAACGTGCTCGGCTATGATTGGGACTCCTCTGGTTCTACGACTGTCACCTGTGGAGTGCTCAAGTCTGTCCTGAGCTTCGAGAAGCATGGCATAGTAGCGGCTGGCGGGAAGGGGATGGCATCACTGAAGACACCAGACGAACTGAGAGCGCTGGCAGACCGAGGACTCGATGGTGACAGACTTGCGACTGTCAGCAGGGCCGTCGCCAAAGTTGACAGTGCAGCCATTCAAGATGGCTATCAGTTGTATCATCATGTCTTCTTCGTTGACCACGACGAGAACTGGACTGTAGTTCAGCAGGGCATGGACACAAGGATCCGTGATGCTAGGAGGTATCATTGGTTCTCTGAAAAGGTCCGCAGTTTCGTCGAGGAGCCTCATGCTGGTATGATATCCGGTGAGGTGAAAGGCACTGTTCTCGACATGACTTCCCGTACGTCGGAGGATTGCAGAAACTCGAGTGTCGACGTGGCAAAGGAGGAAACAACTCGCGTAAGGAGACTCTTCGAGAATATCAAACCCTATGGTGAAAACACACTTGCTCCTTGGCTCAGCGATAACGGTTCGATCTTTGAGGTTCCTTCCTACAAAGTGATCCCGAAGAGGATGGACTGGGAGGCTGTGAGGAAGGCTTACGAGGTCCAACCCTCCAACTTCGAAGAACTCCTGATGTTGGATGGGATAGGTCCTGCTACTGTCAGAGGGTTGGCTCTGATTGCTGAGATGATCTTTGGCTCGCCTCCGTCATGGTCAGATCCCGTACGCATGACCTTCGCCTTTGGCGGCAAGGATGGTGTTCCATTCCCTGTGCCCAGAAAGCAGTATGACGAAGCGATAACGTTCATGGAACGGGCTCTAAGTGATGCGAAGCTGGGAAACAGGGACAAGATCGTTGCCCTGAAACGTCTTCAGAGATTTGCACCGCCTGTACTTCGCAATGTTGGGCAGTGAAACATGCGCTGTCGCAGACATGTTCCGAAACCGAAGAGTACAATTAGGGACTATGTCGGATTTGCCTCTTGTGATTGAACTCGTCCCCTATGACAACATCGAATGTATCAAGACTGCCACCGCAGGGGATGATGGAAGACCTATCATGTGGGCGTACGCTTACAGGATTGGCGGCGTGCTTCTCGATACTGGATGCGCGAATGCACTCGGGGACCTTGAGCAACTGAGAGTGGCAGACAGAGTGGACAGGGTCTACCTGACTCACGAACACGAAGACCACGTAGGAGCTTGCTCTTACTTCGCTCGCAAGTCCTCAGTCTTCGCTCCGAAGTATACTATCGACCTTCTTCGCGACCCGCCAACAATCACCGAGTTCTTTCGTTTTGTCTGGGGACAACCTGAGGCAGTGACGGGTATTGAGCTAGTACCACCTCGTTTCTCGGTGGGCGACCTCGACTTCCAGGTCATACCTCTGACCGGGCACGGAAGGGAGATGGTCGGTTTCTATGAGGCACGACAGGGGTGGCTCTTCTCTGCAGACTCGGTCCCGCCTCCTTCAAAGAAGTTTATCGCTATGAACGACGAGAACATCCCGCAGATGATCTCCACCATGGAGAAGATACTGGAATTGGATGTGAAAGTACTCTTCGACGGCCACAAAGGACCGATTGAATCACCGGAGCACTATATCAGAGAGCGAGTGGACTACTTGAAGGAAATCAAACAAAAGGTGAAGGCGCTTCATGAGAGCGGGACGTCGGAAGCCCAGATTCAGATTGCTCTTGACTTTAAGGGACCATGGTATCTTGAATTGACCAAGGGTCGCTTCGGGATAGACCTCTTCATCAAGTCACTGGTTTTTGACACGGCGCCCTAGATCAAGTGTGCCTCGGCAAAGTGCAGCTAGACCATCAGCCATAAGTGGATGCAGTCAGTAGTCATTGCTAGTCTATTGCACACAGAAAGGTCACTAGCCAGTTTGAGAGAAGCCGATAAAGATGATACCCGTCGCTGTCATAGTCGTACTCGTCGCAACGGTTCTTGTCGTGCCCTTCATCCTCCCCTCGATGCTGGTGGACTGCGTCGGTTGGATGCTGAGAGGCCGACCGGACGACTATGAGGGCTGGTGTTAC
Organism: Candidatus Thorarchaeota archaeon; assembly: GCA_003345595.1. Taxonomy (GTDB): domain Archaea; phylum Asgardarchaeota; class Thorarchaeia; order Thorarchaeales; family Thorarchaeaceae; genus OWC5. The sequence continues at coordinate 10,282 of PRDI01000003.1, forward strand.
TACGGCAGGCTGCTCGCTCATAGAGGTAGGTATGCTGAAGCGGTATATGCTTTCGACAAGGCACTTATGCTGAAGCCAGACTACGCAGAAGTCTGGGAGAAACTGGGTGATTCGCTGACCGCGATGGGCAAGCTTGAAGACGCAGCGCAAGCGTACGAGAACGCAAGAAACGGGGAAGACGACAGCAGCGCTGCGTGACCATCTCGGGAATAGTGACCGCCAATACACGAAACCGTAAGAGAAGATGGTCGGCATTCAGTTTCTACAATGAGGAGAGTCATATATCTAGCACTCTTTCTTTATGGAAACCGCTTAGCAAGTAATTGAAAAACTTGGTATTCAGCCCGTGCTGAGTCAGACACATGATGACCCAGCACGTGCTGAGATTCGCGGCCAGTCCGCAGCTGGCTTGGATTGCCTCTCAGCTCTTCTTGTGCCGCTTGCGGTCGTATGACTCCCAATGAGTGACGGCAGCAGTCAGACCCCTTGACTTAAGCTCGCTGAGCACGATTTCGCGTATCTCTGAGCTCTTTATCACGCTGACCGGTTTTGATGCAACAGAACTTGCGATCTGTTTGGCTACATCGTACGACACACCGGACTTGACTACAGCCACCACTATCTTTTCAGGCATGAAGGGCTCGGTTTCACCGGTTCTCTTCTTGACTTCCACATCTCTCACCTTGACTAGAAACGGTCAACACCGTTCAACACTCCTTTAGTGTGAAGTCTAATAAACAACTTGAAAATCCCCTAGGACTATTCTCCAGCTAGAGAAGTTTCCCTGCAGCCCGAAGTGATACCAAGCGGGGACTGAATCCCACCTCCAGACTAGCGCCCTTCCTGCTGTTTTCTCCTACGAATCTCAACACCGTCCCTGAACTGGCGACGCTCGGCCTTCTCCCGTTCCTTGGCTGCTCTGGCCGCCTCCTTTTGTCTGCCACAGTTTATTCTCGCAGCCCGACCGAGCTCATGCACCCTTGCTGCCTCTTTCTCGTCACCAGTCTTCTTGTACAGCTTGCGAGCATGCTCCCACGCCTCTTCAGCAGAGCAGAAGTCGCTTAGACGCGCATAGTTGGTGGCCTGCGCGTCATAAATGTGGGGGTCATCCTTAACGATTGACGTCAGAGCAGACCATGCCCTGCTGGCGTCTTGCCATTGTTCGAGCTCCATGTACAGGAAGCCCAAGTTCTTCAGCGCCGATGTATGGTTTCTCTTCCTCACAATAGCCCTCTCAAAGTGTTTGGCCGCATCATGTAACCTGCCCTCCTTGTATGCTACCATGCCCATGGAATTCTCAACCGAGGCGTCGGAGGGGTCAATCTCAGAGGCCCTCTTGAGTGCTTTCATGGCCGACTTGTACTTGCCTGCCCTCATGTTGACATCTGCCAGAACACGCCAAGCTTCGATTTCATCGGGAGCCAGCTTTGTCGCAGACTCGGCCGACTCGTCTGCCTCCTTCCACTTCTCCAGCATGGCAAGGGCAATCGCACGGTGGACGAGTGTCGCCGCCAGCTTTGAATCTATTGAGAGCGCTTGGTCATACTTCTTGACTGCTTCCTCGAATCGGCCCAGCTCCAGTTCGATGTCGCCTGCTCGTATCCACAAACCCGCTTCTTCAGGAGCTTGTCTTGAAATGGTTTCAAGGCACTCCAGCTCCTCCTCGGAGCGACCGAGCAACCGTAGAGCCAGCGCCTTGTCTCGCAGGATTGTCACGTTCTCAGGCACCAGTTCAAGGGCTCTGCCAATGGACTTCAGTGCGTCTCCGGCCTTCTCAGGTCCAATCGCCAAGAGAATGCGAGCACGGTTGGTGTGGGCCTCTGGATGATTCGGATCCAAACGTATTGCTTGGTCGACACTCCTGAGAGCCTCGCCGAACTGCTTCGCTGTCGCTAACAGGACACCCCGACTGTTCCACGCCGATGCATCGTTTGGATTGGTCTTGAGGTATTTCTCAACCTCCTTGAGCGAGTCTTCTGTCGATGCCATCGAAACCGAGAGCCGTTCGAATGCCTGACTGAAAAGACTTCGGATGATGAACCCGTGTGGATAATCCGGCCCTACAGATATAAGTGGCTCTTGGGAGCCGTGCTACTGGCTGTACATGAAGACTGACTACTTCAAGGCTATCGTATTTGATATGGGCAATACGCTCTATACCGCCGCTCCGAATCTGGTCGACGTAACAAGCGGATTCCTCCGAGAATTGGGGCTGTCAGACCCTAGCACCCTATCTGCCGAGCGGATAGCACAGGCCATTGATGGACAGGCAGAGCCTTGGTTGGATGGAGTGATGCGGAATAACGACGCACAACCAAAATGGGCACCTTCGCATGATGAATGGCTGGAATACGATCGGATCCTACTCTCAGCACTAGGTGTCACTGAAGGGCTGGACGAAAAGGCACGAAAGTATCAGAAGATGTGGGATGCCAAGCTAGCGAGAATGGAAGTGAGGCTTGTCGACGGCTGTAGGGAAACGCTTCAGGAATCGCACTCAAGGGGGTACAAGCTAGGCATAGCGTCCAACAGATGGGACGACCCCCATGCGTTGCTCAAGAGAGACTCGATCGCAGACCTCTTCGACTGCATAGAGTACACGAACGTCCCGGGTTACAGGAAGCCCTCTCCGTACATGCTGATTAGGGCGGCGAACGAACTGGAGATCAACCCTTTGAGAATTGCTTTTGTCGGAGACATGACAGAGTACGATGTGGAGGCCGCCATGAGAGCCGGTGCGCTCCCGGTGCTCCTGACACAGTGTCATCCCGGAGAAACAGTGAATGCGCCTGCCGGGACCGTAATTGTGAAGCACATGAAGGATCTGCTTCAGGCTGTGAGCCGGGAGGGCACCAGAGCCCAACACAGACAATGCTAAAGGCAGCGGTTCGAAGGCATTTGCCACAGATGAAGACTCTGACAATCATTGTCGTGCTGATTGCACTCGTGCCAGTACTGCTCGCCCCAATAGCGTCGTCACAGTCGAACAACAGTCTGCAGTGGGGAAAGGACGTTGGCGATGAAATCACATACGTCCTCCAAAGGAAGGTACTTGACCCATCATTCGCTCAGTACTTTGCTGATTATGCGCCGTTTATCACGAGAGTGTCGGAGGGTCAGAAGGTCATAGCGAATGTCACCTACCTGTCTCCTATTCCGACCATGATTAATGCTTCGACCGAAATGCCGTACTCTAACTGCACCCTAATCCGTGAGAACGATTCTGAAACCCTGACAGAGGGGTTTAGCATGGTCGTCATCCCAACGGGTGACTGGGACTTCATGACTGAAGTGGGCAACTATACGGGGGTCGAAGGCTTTGCCATAACATTGGTCAACAACGAGAATGAGTGGGGCACCGTAATGGAGGGCTCGTTCCAAGCTTTCATCTTCACAGTCACATTACACTGGGAAATGCGGTATGAGAAGATCAATGGTACTCTCAACTACATGCGAGTCAATGTGGACATGGGCGGGAATGATATCATTGACGTGATTTTCGCACAGTGGCATCCGGGCATGGACACGGTACTGCCAAACGAGCTGCAGTTGCTCACTGTTGTCCTGGGCAGTGCCGTTGGGGTGACAGTCCTCGTTGTTGGTTATTTCATCTGGAGAAGGCACCGGCATGCGAACCCTGAGGCCCAGATACCCGTTTCGCAGTGAGAGAATGTTTACATAGTCATGTTGATTTGCGAGGAAGGCCAGAAAAGCCGTATTCATCCGATTGATACAAAAACGGAGAGAACCAGAATGCAACGCCAATGGAAGCTTATGATTGTCGGTCTCCTTCTGTCATGCACACTGTACCCGTTGGCTCTCGCGGCACCCAACAACAGCTTGTATTGGGCTGTACAAGTCGACGACGAGTTCACCTATGCACTACAGAGGTATCTTGTGCCTGATGACAGCAGGTGGGTGGACGTTGCGTCCCATACTCTGCCATTCGGCGATCTGATTGGAGTGGGAAACAAGGTGGTGGCTAAGGTGACCGGACTTGACCCAGTACCGGACCAGATCAACGTCACAGCCGACGTCCCGAATTCGTTCTGTGCGGTCTTGCAGGAGAGCGACTCATTGGAGATATGGAGCGACTCCACGCTCTTTGTAGTACCAGTTGGAGACTGGGATCTGCTGACCAACATGAGCGGCCTCATCATTGAGGGTTCCACACTCATTGATAATGACCAAGAGTGGGGCGTCACCCAGACTGGGGCCTTCACACAGGACAGCACTCCTATCGAGTTCACCTACGAGATCAGGTACGAGAAGACGAATGGGACTCTCAGCTATCTCAGGTCTCGATATCGCGCCTATGGCAATGACATCTTTGACATAGTGTTCGTCCGATGGTTCCCAGGGATGCCAACCATTCTTCCCCCTGAGCTCCAATTGTCAACAGTCTTGATAGCCCTGCTAGCTGTTGGTGTGGTATCCGTCGTTTCCGTGCTGGTCTACAAGAAGTACACATCGAAGAAACCCATTATTCAGCGCCTTGGAGAATAGAGCTTCAAGGGACAAGCGAAGCAGCAATCTCACGTGACTCTGGTGACAGCATGAAACATAAGACCATACCGCCAAAGGCCAAAAAGATAGAGTGCTCTGAGGGCGGATCGAGTTACTCCCTCAGGGCTGGCGATTTGTTCTACTACGAGTTCTACAGGCACGAGTCGGTGGGAAAGGAAGTCGAGTTTCAGATCGGCGATGATGGACTCATATCTCAGGTCGACACTTACAAGGAATACGTCCACCCTGAAAGAATGAAACCCGGTTGGACTGGAGGAGACCTCCAGAAGGGCCAGTGGTTCTTCCGAGCAGACAAGTCCGGCACCTCGTCCATCATCATACGCAACATGTTTCGGGGACGACTTGAAAGTGAATGTAGAATCGAGATCGTCGTGACCTGATCATCTCTTTTACCGCATTTGCCCAAAGTGGACTTCGATTTGTGTGAAATGCTGAGATGTAAGCATAATTATGGTACTGTGCAAGCGATTCAGACAGCTTCTCTTGTTCGGGTGAGCGTATGCTAGAAAAGGCGGAAAGGGCGGGTGTCACTGCACAGCAAACAATGGCATTGTTGCTCGCGATTGTTGTTACGAGTACGGCAACGGCCTGGATCTACACCGAACCCACTCGGACCGAGCTCGATACCACTAGCGTATCGCTTAGGACTGGCAGTGTCATCGCATCCGACTATGACCGATTCTCTCGAGGGAACTTCAGCGGGGCCAGTCTATCGCGACTCAATCTGTCAGTCAGCCTGAACGAAAACGAGTCAACAGTACAGGGAACCCTTGTGATTGACTTCTACAATGAAGATCCGGTGACGTTCAATAGCATTCCCTTTCATCTCTACCCCTCCGGTATGGCTTACGCAACTCGACCGGGCAAGATAGGGATTCATAATGTTACAACAACCGGCCATCCAGCAGACGCACTCACTTTTGATGTTTCATACAACCAACAACTCATGTGGGTGAATCTTCCTTCACCCCTGCTACCTGGCGAGCGCACATCACTGAACATCAGTTTCACTACAACACTTCCGGATGGGGGTCTTGATCGAGCAGGAGCATATGGCAGTGACATGAACCAGACACGAATCTTCACATTCGCCAGCTGTTACCCGGTGCCATGTGTCTACGATGAGTTTGATGGGTGGAATACTGACCCTTACATATCTGTCGGAGACCCCTTCTATTACGACATGGCTTTCTACAATCTGTCGATAGACGTCCCTGAGGGCATGGTGATCGCGTCGACGGGGAGCCCAGTCGTGAAGTCCAGTCAAGACGGACGTACAGAGTACCACTACTGTATCTCACTTCCAGTGAGAGAAGTCACGTTCTCGGCCTCGCGATACTACGTCATCCAGTCGAATATCCATAACGGGGTGAACGTCACTTCGTTCTATCTTCCCGCATCTGCACTTCTTTGGGAGAACAACTCACTTCAGGAAGCTGTCCAGGCACTTGACCTCTTCAATTCGACATTTGGAGTCTATCCCTATTCAACACTGAACGTGGTGGAACAGCATGCTGCATACGGTGGGATGGAATATCCATGTCAGGTATATGTGACCCGTGCTGTGTCCGAGAGGATTGCAGCAGGCCAACGTGCGCCGTGGTATCTAGAGCTTGTGACAGCCCACGAGGTTGCACACCAATGGTGGTCACAGCTCGTCGGCGACGACTGTGTAGACTGGGGATTCCTTGACGAGGGCCTTGCCTCTTGGTCACACTCCTACTATGCAGAGCACTACTACTCCGACTGGGAGTACTTCCAAGAACCTCGTCTCTTAGATCAGGTTCGGACGTTCTACGCGCAGTATAGAGTCGGATGTACTGTGAATCGGTCGAACCTAGTGAGGCCGGATGTGGCAAGCTTCGTTGACTACATTCAGATGCCGGTGATTCTAGAGAAGCTCAGACAGACAATCGGCCAAGATGCTTTTGTTTCGGGCCTCGGTCGATTTCTTAGGGAGAGATACTTCCTCATTGCCACTCTCAATGACCTCCAAGATGCTCTGGAATCAAGCGCTAGTGGAGACCTCGACTGGTTCTTCCTACCTTGGTTCAATAATCCATTCCTTCCCGACTATGCAATCCGAAATGCTGTATACGAGCCGACCTCCTCATCCCTGACCTTTGAAGTCATAGACCTCAACCGTAACCCGAATGACTACGACTATTCGCAACAAATCCCAATCGAAGTCTATGATGGTGTTGGGCACGTAATCGGAGAAGCGAATGTCTGGGTCAATGGTACCACATCTGTGGTGTTCCAAACCTCCGACAAGCCAAGCGAGATTAGACTGGACTACAGCGGCTACGTGATTGTTCAGCTACCAAATCTGTCAACAACGTACTATAGTACCGATCAGATTGTGACTTCCTATCTGTATATGGCACTACTCGGCACGGGAGTAGCGTCAGCCGTTATCGCTGTCAGCATCACAGTATACCTTCTAAGGAAACGAAGACAGGGCTGAGTACATCGTGGATCTTGTCAGAAGTGGAGGAAGAGCCTAGGGTATGCAACAGCTGCGTAGAAGTCGGACAATCCTGGACATCTTCGATTAGGGGCTTAAATAGCTCGAATCAGACGTCTCTTTGAGGCTGACTCGACACATTCCAGCCCCAAGGAGTACGACCCCAGTGCCGTTTCTGGGAGGACAAAGACTCCTGTGTCCAACTTT
>PRDI01000004.1 GCA_003345595.1 Candidatus Thorarchaeota archaeon
GGATCTGCTTGGACCTGACATGGTGTTTGCACATGGCGTGCACTTCGACGAGTCCGATCTCAGAACGCTAGCAGAAACGCAGACCAATGTTTCACACTGTCCGGCTAGTAACATGAAGCTCGCTTCGGGGTTTGCGAGAGTACCTGATATGCTCCGACTTAAGGTGCCTGTGTCTCTGGGGTGCGATGGGGGACCGAGCAACAATACATACGACATGGTGCGGGAGATGCGCTTGGCCGCTCTGGTCCATAAGCCAGTAGCACAGAACCCGACGGTGGTGAACGCAGAGCAGGTCCTTGAGATGGCCACGATTGGTGGTGCTGTCGCAATGGGCACTCAAGAGAAGGTCGGGTCTCTAGAGCCGGGGAAGCTCGCGGATATCATTTTGATTGACATGAAGGATATCGGGCTCACACCGCTTCCGAACCCGGTTTCGAATCTTGTTTATGCAGGCTGTGGCAGGAATGTCGATACGGCGATGGTAAATGGTCGCATTCTTATGAGGGCAAAACGCCTGTTGACACTGAATGAGTCCGAGACTATGAAGAACGCCAATGACCGCGTGGCAGCGCTGCTGGAGCGGTCAGGAGTACATGTGGGTCCTAAATGGCCTGTTAACTGATCTCAAAGGAAGGCGATTACCTAGCTGATTATCGCCTCCCTGTCAAACAGCTTGGCTCCGATGATAAGAAACACGACAGTGAAACCCAGCAGGTAGAGAACGTCGAACAGTAGGCTGGCCGGGGTCGCCACATTTGACAACACGCCGTTAAGGAATGTGATTGCGTGGCTAAACGGGACAAGCATGATAATGAAGCCAAACAGGCCGCCGTATTGTTGGATACTGCCAGTGAATCCAAGCATTCCGATTAGCATTGTGGGAAGAAGAAGGACCAAGTTGTTGACTGACTCGGCAGTGGTCTGGTCCTTTGCAAGGCATGATATGACAACCCCTATGCCGACGGCGCAAAGCAGAATCAGAAACTGGCAAAAGAAGATGAGCGGCAGGGTCGCAACGTTCACTGTGTAGAGACCGATGTAGTAGCTAGCCGCCTCCGCTGGAAAGGATGACACCCTTGCTATGATAGACCAGTTGTATGTTAGTATGCCCACGATTGTGAAGACCGAATAGAGCATCGTCAGTACGAGTCCCGCCACGAGCTTTGATGCGAGAATCTTGATCCTACTCATCGGAACGACAAGAAGGGCCTCTAGTGTGTGCTTTTCCCTCTCCCCTGCGAACGACTGGCTCACATACGGAGCTGGCGCGAGGACCGAAGTAATCATTACGAGGAAGACGGCCAGCTGATGACCATAGGTGGCCTCTGGAGCGATTGTGTACCAGTTGACCTGAAGCTCTCTTATCACAACGTCAATCAGGTTTCGAGCGAAGGTGTCAATTCTCTGTGCAGCTGCAGTCGCCCGAAAATTGCCTGTGTTTACGTATATGGAAAGCGTACTCTGGTTTTGAGTCAGGAGGTCTTGCGTGAAATTCACCGGTATCAAGACCCATACTGACACCGACCTGTTCTCAACGAGATCCCGTCCTTCTGAACTTGTGACATTGACAAGCGGGTCAATAAGCAGGATGGTCACGTTCGCTTCTATCTGGTCGAAGAGAGTCTGCCCCAAGACCCCCTGGTCTTCCAATGTGATGTAGACCTTTTCTGGCTCCTCGGTCGTCTGAGCCACGATGAACGAGAGAAATGCTCCTTGGAACAGCCAAGCGAACATTGGGCTAATCATGAAACCAAAGAGCAACCACCTTGATCTCAGTACTGTCTTGACCTCTTTCCTCAGCATCCAGACAGTCTTCGAATCAATCTTCAGGGTGCTCACCACCAGAGTCAGGTTTCGACAAGTTACAGGTGATAGCGGGCACCCATATGTCCCCATAACGTTTGTGTTGCCTATCACTTGTGTCAGTGCATATGAATAAGAAGCCTGTCCGTGACTCTCTCAAACACTTCAGAAGTGGCTCGACCGACTGGTCCTTTCTTTCGAAGCAGATGCTGAGCTATGCCCTTGTACTGGGCGAAGCGTAGCTTCCTTTGAGTGAAGTTGGTGGCGAACAGCAGGTCATGTCGTCCGGCTGCCCCCCTTTGTTTTCTCCACTCAGGTCTGCTGATTCTATTCTGCACCTTCGAATAGAGACCTGTGCCGAAGATAGGATAAGGAAAGGAGTATGACAAGTAGTCCAAGGGCAATCGAGACGAGAAGTGCAGTGTTTCGAGCAATGAGCTGGCTGTTTCGCCCGGGTAACCCAAGATGAAGAATCCTCCCGTTTCGATTCCTGCCGCTTTCGCCGCGGCCACGGCAGTTTCTGCATCCTTGAGTACTATCCTCTTGTTCATAATCCGCAGCATACGTTCGCTGCCTGACTCAATCCCAAAGAAGACCCGGACGCACCCCGCCCTTCTCATTTTCTTCGCGAGCGCCGCTCCCAGCCTGTCTGCACGGCTCAGACACATCCATTCTAGGTCAATCCCCTCGTCTGCAATCAGGTCGCATATCTGCTCTACTCTCCGTGGGTTCTGGGTGAAACAGTCGTCTGTGAAGAAGACTCGATCGTAGCCTAATCGTCTGATCTCTAGCATCTCCCCGGCTACGTTCGAAGCAGATCTCTCCCTGTAGCTTCTGCCAAACACAGGGTTACTGCAGAAATCACACAAGTAGGGGCAGCCACGTGTTGTGATTTGACTCGTCGCAGTGTATCCATGGTATTTCTTCCAGTACCTCATGTAGGCGTGGTTCGGAAACATGTCCCGAGCAGGGAAGGGGATCGCGTCCAGATTGTTCGCGAACGGACGGCTCTTGTTCACGGAAATGCCATGTCCGTTGTTGTCAAAGGCGATGCCACTAGTGTCTTTCCAAGGCTGGTTGTTGAGGTGACGCGTGACGAGATCCAGAAAGGTCTGCTCACCCTCACTGAGAACGACAGCATCAAAGATGTCCAGGAAGCTCTCTGGAACGAGTGTGGGCAGTGGACCACCTGCAACCAGCAGCTCAGCTGTTTCCCTCAGCTGCTTGGCCAAAGCAATCGCGTGATGATTGATCGTGACCATAGAGTAGATACCTACAATGCGGGGATGTTGGCTCCGAACGGCTGACACCACATCATCAAAACGTGAGAATGTGCAGTCAAACAGATGTACGGACACACCTGCCTGTCTGAGAACTGAGGCAAGATATCCCAATCCAAGTGGTGGATATCGGAAGATTGAGCGATCCAGTTCCTCGTTGAAGTACGGATAGACAAGGGCTACTTCGGTCATGATTCACCCATCTGGAAATCTGTGCTATTCCTTGCGATTCCGACTCTCTGCAAGACTACTTTCAGACACTCACTTCCCACATTTATGGGCGGCGGTACGAACGCGTTCCTTCTTGGATGAGTTCCTTCAGAGAACCAAAACGAATAACGTACCGTATCTT
>PRDI01000005.1 GCA_003345595.1 Candidatus Thorarchaeota archaeon
TTGAGTTTCTAGTCGGTGGCTACCTCTTGTGGCCCGTCACTTTCATCGTGGGCTCAGATTCGTAGCCGACCATTCATTGCGGATGCCTTCGGTTTCGTTCAAAACGCATAAGAGCCGTCAGCCGCACAACCGCTTCAGGTTGTTTCGTGGCAACAGCGTACGACCCTATTGCCAATGATGAGAGGGTCTAAGCGTCCTGACGACTGCTATTGAGGAGGCAATAGGCCGAGGAATCCACTTTTGAAAATGCTCCGAGGGTCGAGCAGCCAAGAATCGACTGCGTTTTTTTGGGAGTCGAACGGATTGCTCCAGTTTTAAGACTGGCAGGCGTGGTGGAGTGCTTCTCGTACTTGTAGCAACAAGTCCAACAGGGTTTCATGCGTCCTTTCAACTTGAAGAAGGAGATTGAGCACTTATGTGAGAAGCGACTACCACAAAGACTGAGGTTGCCATACTGCACAGGGCACTCGGATGCCAATCCGTTCCTCAAAACCCGCGGCTTTCTCCAACGACTTTATCTCTCCCCCACAAGATATGATGCTGATTAGCTTTCGACGGTCAACGTGGGTTGCAGTCAATGCCGAGAACACAGGGTCCCGGGAATGCACCGATTGACTTGGGTCCAGAAGACAACGTTGTCATTGTGACTCACAAGAGCACGCGGGAGATTGAAGACGAGATTCTGGGAAGTCCTCATGCGCACCACCTCACTCTCAAGACTGGACTCCCAGACTACCCAGGAGTGCTCTTCAAGCTACATGTATGTAAGAATCTCAAGCATCTCACTATAGACGGTGACACACATGACGCACTGGACCTTCGCTTCCTGAGAAACTGTCCCCAACTGGACAGACTCGACATCCGCGAGTTTGAAGGCACGAGAATTGACCTCTCGCCCGTGGGTGACTTCCAGAGAGCCATCAAGACGATAGACATCTACTACTGCAAGAACATGAAGACCATAGACCTGTCACCGCTGAGTAGTATGTCTGACCTTGAGTCACTGCACAGCACCCTCACTGAACTCAAGGGCATAGACCTGACCCCCCTGAGCCGACTGAGTAGACTGAGAGAACTCATGCTAAACACGGATAGGCTGCCCTGCATAGATTTGTCGCCGCTGGCGGCCACTGCTCTGACGACACTGGATCTGGGCGGGAATGACCTGACAGAAGTGGGCCTATCTCCATTGGAAGGACAGAGAGAACTGAGCAGACTGGTGCTAGGCGGCAACCACCTGAGGAGCATAGACCTCTCCCCACTAGCAAGGTCATCGCTGGCAATCCTGTACTTGGGCCACAACGAACTTCAGGAGGTAGACTTGCTTCCTGTCGCCGATTGTCCTCTTGAGAAGGTTTCCTTAGATGGCAATACGATCGTGCACATGAGCTTCGCCCCATTGTCAGGGTGTACGACCTTGAGGACACTGAGCCTCACCGGGAATCAGCTCGCTGACGCGGACTTGGCACCCCTAGAGTCGTGCTCTGCCCTCTCAGAACTGAGATTGTCATACCAGACTCGATTGACCTCGATGCATAGCATGCTTGAGACCATAGACCTGAAACCGCTGAGAGGGTGCAGAGAACTCGAGGAGCTGGACCTGTCTGGTCACTCTATCAGGACCGTAAGCCTATCTCCACTCGCAGAGTGTAGCAGGCTGGAAACACTGAAGCTCACGGGCAACCAGCTCCGCTCTCTGGACCTCTCCCCACTGTCGAGTTGCAGAAGACTGAAGACGTTGAGCCTCGCAGGGAACAGGATCAGGGCAATAGACCTGAAGCCTCTGGAGGGGCACCCGGGAATCGAAACAATAAATCTACAGGCCAATGGGCTCAAGTTTCTAGACCTCACTCCGCTCGCCAACTGCGTCCGACTCAAGGAAGTCGAGGCCTGGAACAACCCGATTACCGACCTTACACTCCCTGACTTCTCTCCACGTGCAACACCTGTCCTACTTGCGCTGTCTGTTGAGTTGTTTAACTCTGACAAGGTCCGCCCGGGGGCAAACTCGAAGGCCGTAGCGTATTGAGGACTTCCGCAATGTCCGGCGGGCTAGGAGTTCAGGCCGACAATGAGACTGACGGGCCATGAGAAGTAGAGGGGTTTCAGGCAATAGTTCCATGTTCAGGAACGGTCAAGATAGGTGAAGGAAATCTCATTAGGTAGGCCGTCTAGCACTCGGCGAACCTGAACGCCACTTCTCCACACTCGGACCTGTGTGGTCCATGACATCAGAACCGTGATGTCAGCCCTCCGTCTCGTTCTATCCGGCAATGTGAAACCAGACGAGCGGACTGCAGTCATGAGGGGCTCAAGGATGCTCCTACTTGTGGCCGGTCACTTTCATTGTAGGCTCAAATTTGTATCCGTAGACAATCAGTCCACCATGACCGAACTCGGTGATTTTCCTGAAGCACGCTCTGACTCTCATGCCGATGCTCACGTCTTCGGCATCACAATTCACTATCTGGGCAGTGAGTCGGGTACCTTCATCCAGTTCAACTT
>PRDI01000006.1 GCA_003345595.1 Candidatus Thorarchaeota archaeon
TGGGGAACATGTCCTCTTGACGCACCAGCCCTCGTATCGAGTGGGTGTCCACAATGGGCGCGATGCTAAGAGCAAGGCTCTGAGCGGTTTCCACGAGCCTATGGCCCCATTCTCCGGGGGCGGACACGATGCCGTATGCTCTTTCCGATGTCATGATGATGGTCGCTTCGAGGCAAGAACTTCGTGATGCCGACCGAACTGCATCTGCTACGCCGACCACAAGAAAGTCGGGCCTTAAGCCGGTATGATTGAAGTTCGGCAGCAGAAGCAGATTACCAGACTCCGTCAACGATACTACTCTATGGAGCGAACCCGTGAGTGAGTTCGCGAGTATCTTCAACCCTCCTTCAGCAAGCCTCTCAAGGACTGCTTCCTCGGCCGTGTCCACTTTGGCGGCTTGGAACTGAATGCCACCTTCAAAGGTAAATGGAGAGCTTGATTCTATGCCTAATGAGTCCAAGGCCCAACGTAGTATGTCCTTCCCATGTGAACTCAATCCCCCTGACTTGGGGGTGATGTCTTCGATGTTGAGGAAGTACTCAAGTGAAGTCGCCTGTTCTCCTTCACCCTCGATCAACGAGAGACGCTTTAGACCGGACCCATCCAAGAAGTGTACATCGAGCCAAGCGGACGGATCGTCCCGGGGCTCTTTTCCGCGGGCAAATGCAAGCGCCCTTCCTAGGGCGGCAACGTTGCAGACGGATCGAGGAGCAAGATGGATTGACTCCAGTGCGTGACGTCGAGCATTGAGCTTCCTAGGATTTCGCAGGGTTTCACAGAACCCTCGAATCGCGTGATAGTCATCAGTACCCAATGACACCTGGAACCCGTCATGGACTATCCTAAGCCCTTGTATCCACTTGTCGAGTGAGAGTACACTAGGCGCCATCTCCACAAGTGACAGTATCCTCTGGAAGCCTTTCTCGCCATAGCATTCAGCATGAGTCACGAAGTGATTGATGAGTCGCACGTCGTCCTGGGACTTGGTGTTCTTCCTCCAGACCTGAATCCAATCATTTCTCTGAGGATCTTTCATCAGGGAATACGCCAAGCCGTTTCCAACGCACTGAGCAAAAGCAGTCAGAGCACGTTCTCGATCCATCATGAGCAGGAAACCGGCGCGAAGAGCAACTCCCTCTGCCCAACTTGCGTTGATGGCAGACTCCTCGAATACGAATGTCCCGTCCTGTTCCAACCGCATACCAAAGGCCTGGTCGCTTGTACCCAACCTCTCTCTTGTTACAAACACGGTTGGAAACTTGGGCTCAGAACGCGCAATCGCCCTGGCCACACGACGAATGGCCCGAGAGAGGGCGGACCTCAGATCTTCAGTTGCTTCCATCCGGAGTTCTTCTGGCGTGGGCTCTGCAGGCTTCTCGTACTTGACGAGCAGACGTGAGGTCTTTCTGACTGGTTCGTACGCAGAGTGTTCGATGTTGTCGGCGCCGAGCATAACACCAGCCGCATTGAAGAAGTAGACGCGGATACGGTCTTGGTTCACTACCGCCACAATGAAAGCGATCCCGCGGAGCCGCGTGAAATACTTCCTCATGGTCACTTCCTTTACACGTAGCACTTCGACCAAGAGAGCCCCTGTTTCCCTGAACTGGCTCTCTCCAAAAGCGGCTATTTCCTTGGGTGTTTCCCTGACGGGCTGATGCATTCGGGCGTCCACCTCATTCGACCGGGCGAGCACTTCCGCGTCCGGAGGACCTCGCATTTAGGGAGGCAAGTCCCCTTAATCAGTTTCGGGCTGCGGAGAAGAGCAGTCTCAGACCTACCAGACCTTTCTCGGTCTCTGCCTGCCGCTTCAAGAAAACAAGTAAAGAGGATTCTGTGAGTCAGACATCCAGATTGCCATGATTATCGGATACAGTCTTCGAGCTTGTACGAACGATCAGGTACTCGTGACTGCGACCACCTGTTCCTGATAGATTGGCATCAGTATATCCCTAGTAGGTGGAGAGTTCATTACGATATCGAGAACCTCACTGTTCCTCATGAGGACGCAACCCAGAAACGCGTAGTCGAACTTGTCAAGCCGGATGTTTACACCCCTGCGTGGAACCTGCGTCAGAAGCAAGACTATGCTGAAATCACCTCTTGGCAGCTGGTTCAGTATGCCACGCTTCATGTCTGGTTCCAGCTGACCCTCCAGCTGTCGTGTCATGGCACCACGTTCAATGAAATTGTATCGAATCCTCTCGAAATCGCCAGATGAGCTCTTCTTCGGCCGGATGAATGAGATTGAGTAACCGAGCCTCTTCAAGGAGTTGTAGCCGATTAGAGTCCGGTAGAGTGGAGGACTCACGGATTCGAGCTCTACTTTCCTCAGTTCGACAACGTCTTCGTTCCGCTTGACCTTCAGGTTCACCAAGTCACACTTCCAATAAGCTAGGTCCCACTGTGATTCAGCAGCGAGTCTCAATAAAGCATTCTGGGAAGCTAATCCGCGATTGACCCATTCAGCCACCTACTTGATGGCACCCTCAAGCTTAAGGAGTTCTATCTTCCTCTTAACATCCCTGCCGTATCCGCCAATCCCAGTGCTTGAAACAACGCGGTGGCACGGGACTATCGGGCAGAAGCGGTTGCTTGCCATGACATTGCCTACAAACCTGGCGGCGCCCGGAATGCCTGCCCGCTTAGCCAGCTCACCATACGAAACAGTTTGTCCTCTCGGGATTCTGAGCGCAGCCTTCAAGACCAGACAAGCCTTCTCTGTCAATCCTGTCATGTCGAGGTTTACATCGCTCACGTCCACTTCGCTCGTGCCTTCCGATATGGTGAAGGCTTTCTCCAAGATGGATAGATGCCCCGATGAATCACTCCTCTGCAGTCCATTGCCTCCTGCACTGGATACGGCCTGCGCCTCGGTAGGTGCTCTGTCGCCCAATGAGAACAATCCTTCCTCAGTGAAGACGCCTGCCAGGAATCTGTCACCTCTTCTGAATACCGCAACAGTCTTCTCAGTCATGACTACTCGCCTGAAACCATTCTACGTGATTGGCGTGCACTTCTTGATTGCGAACGCAAGGAGGGAGGTCAGCTCTGGATCGCTCTTCTTTGAGCCCATCTGAGACCATCCACCATCTTTGTTCTGTGTTGTCAGAACAAGCTCTATGCCCTTTCGTATCACTTCGCGCTCCAACTCTGACTTCGGCGCACACACAGCTACGAGATCTACCATGTCTTGCGTCGATTTCTGCTCTAATGACCTCTTAAGATGCTGCATCAAAGCAGCGCGACCATCGTTGTACACCTTGTTTTGGGAATCAATGCCCGCAGCAACGAGTGCTGGAAGGATGTTGCCTGTTGCAAGTGGATCTGACTCATTCTGACCCTTGAAGTCAGGCCAGTGGCCGTCTTCATTCTGGAGATGCGTCAGGAAATCGCGTGCTTTCCTTACACGATTTCCGTCTTCATATGCAACACTGCAGAGAGCTTCCAAAGCTTTCCCGGTCAGCCAAGTTATGCTCTTGCCAACCGGATACCAGTCACGTCCGACGGTGCCGCCGTATTTGTCTTCGATGATGTGATCCAGGTTCAAGGCCTCGGCAAAGCCGCCATCCCTCTTCTGTCGAGATACCAAGAAGTGGACCATCTTGCCGATTAGTCGTGAGTGGCTCGTCGTGAAGCTCTTCAGGAGCATCAGCACCTCTGCCGTTTCCTTCACAGAGCTCGGATGTCCTGGCTTTAGCCCGAACGGAATTCCCCCATCCTTGTTGAGAAGCTCCTCCAGCGTGCCAAGGAGCTGCTCAGTCTGTTCACGGGACACATCAAAGCCAGCTGAAAGCATTCTCAGCCTGTCAGCTAGAGTGCCATTGCTCATGAGATATGTCTGCAAGTCATAGGGGAAGTCGAAAACCTGTTTGCTCACCGCTATACCTCCTTTTCAGGTCCTCTCAAGAATTAGTGAGTGTGACTTGAGGACAGGCCAATGATTCACACTGTCCCTTGGCGTCACAGATATGAATGCGTCGAATTGACTTAAAGACTGTTCGGCGCTGTCTACTCAGTCTCCTCATCCTCGTAGAACTCTAGTATTTCCTTCCTCTTCTCACGACGCTCGTCCTCAGTGAGCTCCTCTTCATCGGGATTCTCGTCCTCTACTACAACAATCTTCTCACTTGGAGAATGATGCACCCTGTAGTCCACTGTGTAGTCGGGAGCCTCCTTCACAGTTCGCTCGCGTCCGCACTCTCTGCACTTGAGGACTGTCTTCTTCTCGCCCTTTTTCGGAAGCATGAGGGCGCCACACTTGTCGCAGAACTCCACGGTTTCTTTCTCCCCAAGATTATAGTCCCAGTGGTTGCGCCATGCACGGATTTAAGCTTGACGTTTGTGCTTCCTGATGCTTCATGACACGAAGTCCTCCAGTCCCTCTCGTGGCACAGCAAAACCTAGATATGCGTAAGTGAGTGGCGCCCATCACGTTGCTCGCACTAGGTCAGGCGGGCGACTGAGGATGGGATCCCACCATGGTTCACGTGATTCCTTTCAGAGCTTACAGGTACGACAAGGCCAAGGTCGGCGACCTCTCAAAGGTCGTTGCCCCGCCATATGATGTGATTAAGGACAAGATGGTCGATACTCTTCAGTCATTGTCACCCTACAACATGGCTTGGATATCCAAGAGCAAGCCGACAGAGTCTGATACTGACTCCGACAACCAACACACAAGAGCGAGAGACATCTGGAGGAAGTGGCTGAAAGAAGGCGTTGTGAAACAGGACTCAAAGGAGTGTTTCTATGTCTATGGTCACGATTTCCAGGTCGAGGGCAAGAAGATGTTCAGGTTCGGATTCATTGGTCTCCTAGAGCTGGAGGAGTTTGCTAAAGAGCCACCGATCAGTGCACCATTCACAGGCGTCCTTCAGCATGAGGAAACTCTGCCCAAAGACATCATGGACCGCCTGAATCTGTGCAGGCAGACAATGACACAGTTTGGCCTGATATTTGTGATCTATCCTGACCCCAAGCGTGAGGTCGACTCGATTCTGGAACGGTACATTAAGAATCAGCCAGTGGTTGACGTAACTGACCTCGAAGGCGTTCGTCATAGGATTTGGTTGGTAGATAATCAGGCAGATACCAAGAGAATCTCTGAACTCATGAGTAACAAGTATGTTATCATCGCAGATGGGCACCACAGGTACAAGACAGCCCTCGCACTGTCAAAGGAGAATCCCAGCCTTGCCTCTGCCAAATACCGGATGCTCACGTTCGTCAATATGGCCAACCCGGGCTTAGTCATTCTGCCCACACATAGGCTGGTCCAGAATCTTGAGAGCTTCTCTCGACAGAAGCTACTTGACGGGATCAAGCAGAACTTCGATGTCAGGGAGCTCAAGACAAAGAATGAGATGCTTGCCCTCATGAAGAAGGAGGCGAAGCGTCACGCCTTCGGGATGTTCATGAATGATGGCAGGTTCTACGTATTGCTCCTCAAGGACATTTCAGCAATGGACAAGGCTGTCGTGGGCAAGTCACCGGCGTGGAAGCACCTCGACGTATCAATACTCCATTCACTCATTCTCGACAAGGTCTTAGGCATCGGCAAAGAGAAGCTTGCCCAAGGAACCATGAAGGGGGAAGGTTACGTCCTTTACATTAAGGACGTCGGGGACGCGGTCGATGAGGCGATCAGGTCGGTGAAGGAGCGGGCTCAGGTCTTGTTCCTGATCAACGCACCACGTGTGGAGGAAGTCGAGGATGTTTCAAGGAACTTCGAGGTCATGCCACAGAAGAGCACGTTCTTCGCGCCCAAGTGTGGAGACGGCTACACGATGAATAGGCTTACATGAATGGCCACTATGTGTCCTCTGGTGCGCATTTTCAACCCCCTACCAGTATCGGAAAATCCCCCAATGGTCCTAAGAGCATAACGGTCGGTACGCCGTCAGGAGTACCCACGAGAGGAATCCGAGTAACGGAAATCGTTTGAACCTTCGTCCGGAGAGAGCCAAAGATGATAAGTCCCTAATTACCCCTGGATCGCCCGAGAGTTGCCATGTGGAGATCGGCTCACGGGGAAGGCAGACGACCGTTCGCCTCAGGCAATCTGGATCCACACAAGCATGACCAGAATCAAGCGGCCAAGACAACCCATCGGATGACTCGCCATTCTCGCAATGTAGGACAGCATGCGATTACGCAGGATCTGCCAAGATGTTTCAGAACATGAAGGAGGAGATAGCATGGGAAGAATAATCGTGTCGAATCTGGTATCAGTTGACGGCTTCTTTGCAGGACCCAACGGGGAAATAGATTGGCACAACGTGGATGCTGAGTTTAACGAGTATGCCAACGATCTGCTAAGTACAGTGGATGGTCTCTTGTTTGGCCGGGTGACGTATCAAATGATGGCGGATTACTGGCCGACTTCATCAGCGATTACGAACGATCCAATCATTGCTGAGAAGATGAATAGTTTGCCCAAGATTGTCTTCTCAAGAACGCTGAAAAAGGCCGAGTGGAAAAACACAAGGCTAGTCAAAGGAGATATCAAGCAAGAAATCTCGAAGCTGAAACGACAGCCAGGCAAAGACCTAGTGGTACTGGGCAGTGGCACCATTGTATCAACTCTTACGCAGCTTGGCTTGATTGATGAATACCGCATCATTGTGAATCCTGTTGTCTTGGGCGATGGCAAAACCATGTTCAGGGGCATAAGAGATAGACTTAGTCTGAGGCTCTTGAAGACCAGAACGTTCCGGTCAGGAAACGTCTTACTCTATTACGAGCCTGTAAGAAAACAGGAGGGGCCACATGGGTAAAGTCATCCCAGATGTCTCAATGTCACCAGTCGAATTCATTGCTCGTGCAAACCACGCGCAGAAGGAAATGTAGATGATCATCAATTCCACAGAACTCGGCGTCTGTGCACTGTCTATTTTCTCTGTTATGTCCATCCGAGCAGCATCTGTGCGGGGCGTGGGTCAGACCTCTACTAGAACGCCTCAACATGGACGCAAGAAGATCATGTCGCTAGCAATACTGACTCTCTTGTCTCTACTTACATTGTGGTATGCCCCTCTACTTGCAGTGGCAGCGGCGTTCTATTTCGTTGTTCTCTACATTGTCTATAGCATTATCGTCGCACGGAGATGGGCGCGAACAGGGCCCATCTATCCCTCATCGGATCGCACCGCAAGGTCGACATGGAGTGCTCGGGAAGTCGTGGGAACGTATGGAATCGCATGGGCAGCAACGAGTCTGGTATTGTTGCTTCACTATGGCATTCCACAGGATGTTACTCTATTTCTCGGCGAAGAGATGGGTGGAATGATCATTGGCATGCTGACACTTGTCTGCACGCTGTTTCAACCCAAGTCACAGCGGGGTGGCGGCGAACGGACGGAGCCTGTCAAGGGTGGAGCCGTATGAATGAATTCACACCCGCGTTTCCTCGGAAGCCAGTCGCTCTGTAAGGACAATGGAGAGTATAGAGTGGAGAGGGCTCTCACAATCTCGTTATGCAGAGAGTTACACCTCCCAGATGACATCACGTAATAATAGGTGACAGTCCCCCATCCAAGATTGTCGGGCCGATGAGAATCGATGGACCTGGCTCATCTATGGTTCATTAGTGGAGAGTCAAAGATAATAAGACGCCCACCATATTTCCGAGAAGAAACAGCCGCTTGTATGTGAGAAGGGTTATAGTCGACATTGTAGTAAAGTCACCCTGAAGGGCTGTCAAAGGGAGTCAATGCATATGACGGGCAAGAATAGAATGGAGAAAGACTCTCTTGGGGAGATGGAGGTTCCAACAGAAGTCTACTGGGGGATTAGCACCCAGAGAGCGTTGCAGAACTTCAGGATTAGCGGAAGAAGAATGCCCACCCAGTTTATACTGGCTCTCGCAGAAGTAAAGAAGGCCTCTGCTCTTGCGAACATGTCGATGGGAGAGATTGACTCGAAGATAGGAAAAGCGATTGTGCAGGCTGCCGAAGAAATAATCGCCGACCGCAAGTTCCTGGATCAGTTCCCGATTGACATCTACCAGACTGGTTCTGGTACGCAGACCAACATGAACATGAATGAGGTATTGGCCAATCGAGCCAATGAAATCCTTGGGCATCCTCGCGGGAGGAAGTCGCCAGTCCATCCAAATGACCATGTGAACATGAGCCAGTCATCAAATGATGTGATTCCGACAGCCATGCACATAGCGGCTTTGCAGATAGTCGAGAGCAGTCTGAACCCCTCCCTAAAGCGTCTTGTCAGTGTGCTCGACTCAAAGATTCGAGAATTCTCAGACATCGTCAAAGTGGCGCGCACTCATCTTCAGGATGCAGTTCCGATTCGGCTGTCCACAGAGTTCGACGTCTATCGCAGACAGGCTGCAGCGGGCCTTGAACAAATCAAAGTTGCCTGTGGTGAGCTTCTTGTGGTGCCGCTTGGGGGCACTGCGGTTGGCACTGGCCTCAACGCACCTAACGGGTTTGCGGAGGCTGCCGTAAAGCAACTCGGCCTCATTACCAGACTTTCTATGAAGACGAGTCCCTTGAAGGCAGAAGGTATAGCTTCCCATTCTGCCATAGTTGGAATGAGCGCTGCTCTTCGGTCTCTTGCCTTGTCCTGTATGAAAATGGCGAATGATATCAGGTGGATGGGGAGCGGACCCAGAGCAGGCCTCGGAGAGCTCCTCCTACCAGAAAATGAACCCGGGTCCTCCATTATGCCAGGCAAGGTCAACCCCACTCAATCAGAGGCCCTCATCCAAGTGTGCATTCAGATAATTGGCAATGATGAGGTCATCTCGTTGGCCGAAGGGTTTGGGAGCGTGCTTGACCTGAATGTGGCCAAGCCGATTATGATTGTGAATCTGCTCGACAGCATAGCCATCTTGTCCGGCGGAGTCGATTCATTCGTGGAGCACTGCCTAATGGGATTGAAGCCAAACGAAGTCGCTATTCGTAGCCAGCTGGAGAGAAGCCTTATGGTTGTCACCCGCCTTACCCCGATCATAGGATATGACAGGGCTGCAGAAGTCGCGAAGACTGCTTACAGGACCGGAAGAACAATCAGAGAAGCAGTGGATGATATGGGCATTAAGATTGAAGGCGACCTAGAAGACATACTTGATCCCTCAAAGATGGCCTAGGATCAGTGAAACTAGGCGGCACTCATAGCTACTGGAGGTGAAGTCGATTGAGTCTGATGCACGACGTGCTTGTGATTGGCGCTGGTCTCTCAGGACTTAGAGCTGCCATCGAGCTTGTCGATGCTTGTGATGTCGCAGTGATAACCAAGGTTCACCCCTTGAGGTCCCATTCCGTCGCGGCTCAGGGGGGCATCAATGCGGCTCTGGGAGAAACCGACTCATGGCAGGCCCATGCGTTTGATACTGTCAAGGGTTCGGACTACTTGGCGGACCAAGATGTTGTTGAGCTGCTGGCAAGAGAGGCTCCAAGAGCAGTCATTGAGAACGAACGATGGGGAACCGCCTTCTCCAGAACCGAAGACGGCAGAATCGCTCAGAGGCCCTTCGGCGGAGCGGGCTACCCTCGCACATGCTACGCTGCAGACCGTACCGGCCACAATCTGCTGCACACCACATATGAGCAGGCAACCAGAATGGGAGTGAAGTTCTACGACGAGTGGTTTGCCCTGTCACTAGTGAAATCTGAATCGCGAGTATGTGGCCTGACCGCTCTGGAAATCTCCTCAGGTGAAGTCTACGGAATTTCAACAAAGGCTGTAGTCATCGCCACGGGTGGCTTTGGGCGCATCTATCGTCGTTCGACCAATGCTCTCGTCAACACCGGTGACGGATGCGCACTCGCGCTGAATGCTGGCTTGCCGCTAAAGGACATGGAGTTTGTCCAGTTTCATCCTACAACGCTCTATGGCTCCAACATACTGATCACCGAAGGTGCGAGAGGCGAGGGCGGCTACTTACTGAACGCGAGTGGAGAGAGGTTCATGAAGAAGTACGCCCCAACCAGTGTGGAACTAGCCCCCCGTGATGTGGTCGCCCGCGCCATCCAGACTGAGATCAATGAAGGCAGAGGGTTTGAGAACGCATACGTGCATCTTGACATTCGACATCTCGGGAAAGACCGAATTGAAGAGAGGCTCCCGGGAATCCGTGAAATCTGCATCTACTTTGCCGGCATCGATCCCGTCGACAGTCCGATACCTGTTCAGCCTGGCCAACACTATTCAATGGGAGGAGTCGACTGTGACAAGAGCGGCAAGACCTCCCTCAATGGTCTCTATTCCCTGGGAGAAGCCGCTTGCATGAGCGTTCACGGAGCAAACCGCCTAGGCGGCAACTCACTGCTTGAAACCTTGGTCTTTGGCAGAATAGTCGGCATGGCCATCAAAGACTTTCTCAAGGTTGCAGGTCCAGCCGACCGGCGTGCTGTAGACGATGAAACCTTGAATTCCGCAGCTCGAGTCCGAGCACTTCTCTCAAAGCGCAGAGGTCAGTCCCAGTCACTAATCAGACAAGAGATGTGCAGAGTCATGGATGAAGGGGTCGGAGTGTTCAGGAACGCCGAAGGACTAAAGGCGGCGCTGAAATCCATTGAATCTCTCAGCGAGAGAAACAAGAAGACAAGCGTTGGCCACACTGACACGCGATTCAATCTGGCTCTCATAAGGGCACTCGAGCTCGCAAACATGTTGCAGCTCGCAGAAGTCACTGCCGTTTCTGCGCTAGCTAGGGAAGAGAGCCGAGGAGCTCATTGGAGGACAGATTTTCCTAAGAGAAACGACCAGCGGTTTCTCAAGCACACAGTCGTCACCAGAACGAAAGGACGTCTTGTCGTCGGATACAAGGACGTGAACATGGGCATGTTCGAAGTCAAGGAGCGGGAATATTGATGATCTTCAAGATTGCTCGGAGCCCAAAAGGTGGGCAAGTGACTCACTATGACGAGTACGAGGTGTCGGTTACGAAAGGGATGACAATCTTGGATGTTTTATTCATCATCCAAGACGATGTTGACCCTTCATTGTCTTTTCGGTACTCATGTAGAGGTGCAGTGTGTGGAAGCTGCGCCATGCTCATTGACAGGGAGCCGAGGCTCGCATGCAGAACACAGGCACTCATGATTAAGCAGTCGTCCCTCAATCTGAAGGCATTCCCGGCCATCGAAAACAAGCAGACGGGCCAAGCGCAGAACCCGATGGTTCTCATCGAGCCTCTTCCCAACATGCGAGTACTCAAGGACCTCTTAGTCGATATGACACCATTCCATCAGAGCTTCGAGTCGATGAAGTTGTGGGTGGACCCAACAGAGGGGAATACGCCGCGAACACAGACTCCTGAGGAGCTCTCAAGATATGAGAGATACGTCAACTGTATCAGCTGCGGAATTTGCCATGGCTCTTGTCCCGTGAGCTCGTATCATCATGAGTACATTGGCCCTGCCCCTCTTGCAAAGGCTTGGCGATTCTATGAGGATAGCCGTGTAACCAATCGTGAGAGATACCTCGAGGCTGCCAAGCAATCTAATGGTGCGCCAATGTGTGAACTTGTGATGAACTGCGTGAAATCATGTCCCAAGGATGTTGCTCCAGGGGGAGCAATCAGAAGAATCAAGGATACCGGATAGTTCTGTTGCTGTGAAACCAGAACCAGTCCGCTTGGTCTGCATGTTCTTTAGGATTGCAGTCATTATAGTGCGATTCTGGTGAAACCTCGCCTATTCATCCTGAAGATAGCATATCATGTTTCGATGAAACACTGAGCTCGCTCAAGGGCTTTGCCAGCATGATTGCGGCGTGGAAACCGAATTCAGGTTTGGCGCTTGAAAGCTGCGGCACAGTGACGACAGCAAAAGGCCATAATCTTGCCGCCAACCTCTTCGTGGTGGCCTCCCCCATACACGCGAACACCGCAGCATGCACACGTTTCGAGACTCGGCTCAATCGCAGATGCCGTCATTGCCGCAAATCTCCGAAAGAGTCCTTCAGTGAACTTGCGTCCCTTCTTTGTGAGTGAGTACACAAGCTTCGGTCTCTTCCCAACTGACATGTCCGACTGCGAGATCAGTCTTCTTTGTTCGAGTTTCTGAAGGAATGGGTAGAGAGTACCAGCGCTCAGAGTCATTCCAGTGCGTTTCCTGAAATGCTTGATCAGACCATAACCATGCAAGGCCCCCTCACTGAGTAGGAGAAGCACATAGAACTGCGAGAAATCCGAGATGATGTCGCTCATTTCCTTCTGGGTCTGAGCCGAATCGTCTTGCGGCTTGCTCATTCCACAAACACTCCATGCTATTCCAAGAACAAGTCCCGAATCATATTGAGAGCGCGACTCATTTTCGTCGCGGACAAATGTGTTTCCGGAGATATATCCTTCGCGACATAGTCGGAAGTATCGATCTACCCACCGCTTCATCTTCCGAATTCTTCATCTAGTCCGTTGTTGACGGAGTGCGGGAGATCAGTAGCCATTGGCAAGACTCATACCGCATGGATATATCCATACAGATATATATCTTGGCGGATAACGCCCTATTTCAAAGATTGGACCCGGTGTCGCTGAAGTTCAGGATATGAGTTCCATCGAGTCAAGTGTCGACTTGGACTGAACAGCTGAGTGATTCGGGTAGAATGGAAGTGACTGAAATGACTGATCAACTACAGAAACCACGTGAAGCCTATGTATTGTCCATAGCAAGCGGGATAATCACAATTCTGGGGAGCATGTTATGGATAGTACTGATGACGATGGGATGGACTGGGGGCTGGTTTGAATGGATGGATGGTTTCATGCATGGTGCCGAGGGTCATATGTATTTCTGGGGCTTCGAGGGCTTCAGTTACCTAATCGGTTTTTCAGGGTTCCTTTTGGGGATTGGTATTATCCTGGCCGCGGTCATGCTCGATAGACGACCGAATGAACATGCTACGTGGGGCCTAGTGATCATAATCCTCTCAGCAGCAAGCATGATGGCCAGTATGGGCATTGGACTTCTCCTGGGAATCGTAGGAGGTATTATCGCCGTCTTGTGGCAGCCGCCAACCCGACCTACAGTGGGAACAAGTCAGCAAGCGTGATGACAGAATCCGTAGTCTGTCCGGCATACACAGA
>PRDI01000007.1 GCA_003345595.1 Candidatus Thorarchaeota archaeon
TGAACATTGGCCTTATCCGGCTCATCATGAAGAAGCAGGGTGTTCAGCTCGCAGAAGAGTTGGAGAAGTTCTTGGCAGTCGAACCCACAGCACCATCAAAGGGCAAGGAGCTGGACGAAGAGGATCTGAAGTCCGCTCTGGCAGAGCTAGAAAAGGTGTGAGTCCCCGCTGGTCGCCGGAACTGACCTGTCGCGCTCACTCCTGTCTACCTGACGGACAAAGGCTTTTATGAGAGTACAATTGTTACCACAGCCAGTTACCCGATTTGGGATGCCCGGCTCGGGGACTAATACTTGGCTCTCAGAGCATGAGAATTGCCCGGTGGAACATACTCTTACATTGGTGGTGTTTCTTCGCCACCAAGACAGAAATGGTCCACAAGAACAGCATAGCACCGAGGTGTTGAAACGTGCGCAAGGATGACAAGGGCAGGATTCATCTCAAGCTGGTATTCTACGGTCCGAGCCTAGGCGGCAAGACAACAGCCCTGCGTTGGCTGTATGGAAAGGTCGAGGGTCTTCAGAAGGGAGAGTTCACAGCGATTGAGGATGAAACTAATCGCACCCTGTTCTTTGACTACGTACCGATGAGCGCAGGAGGCCGTGTTCTCTTTGACGTCTTCACTGTTGCAGGACAGAAGCGACACAGGCACCAGAGGAAGGTTGTGCTCCAAGGGACTGACGGGATACTCTTCGTTGCTGATTCATCTCCCGACCAGCGAGAGGAGAACGTTGAGAGCTTCGAGGAGTTGAAGTTGTTCTTGGGCGACGTATTGGGTCGCGACATTCCGATTGTAGTCATGCTGAACAAGCGTGACCTGCCCAACAGGATGTCTCGTGATGAGATGCTTGATCTACTGGGACTCGGAGGGAATGTGCCAATCTACGAAACCATTGCCGTTCAGGGAGTCGGAGTTAAAAGAGCCTTCCAAGCCATAGCACGGGAAGTCATCCTTAAGAGAATGTACAAGTGAATGCACCCAGGTGAGTCTGATGAGCGAGTCGCGCGGCGATACACTCGAGGGAGTCCTGAACGAGCTACAAGGCAGTATTCCCGAGATTGAGGCCTGTGCCATAGTGAGTGTTGAGGGGCTTCCAATAGTTTCAGCCCTGCCAACCGACGTTGATGAGGCAAAGCTTGCAGCAATAACAGCAGCAATGTTGACTCTGGGTGAGAAAGCAGCGGTTGAACTCGGAAAGGGCAATCTTGAGCAGGTCAACGTGAAGGGTGTTAACGGCTGGATACTTGTGATTCAAGCGGGAATGAACGCATGTCTCACTGTGTCGACAACGGCCAGTGCGAAGCTTGGCCTTGTGTTCCTTGACATGAAACGAGCTGCAGAGAAGGTGGCCCAACTCATCTGATTCTCTGGGCACCTCAGCATCAAGCCTATTAGGCCATCCAATTTCTCACTTCATAGACAGGTCGTCCTATAAACAGGTCGTGGTGTTCGTTGAACTTTGCTGGGCCGGTGTACAGGCTCTATGAATACTGGCTATACAAGCAGCTGAGTAAGGAGAAGGCACCTCGACACGTAGGCATAATACTCGACGGTAATCGCCGCTATGCTCGAGAGCATGGTTTTGATGTGCCATGGATGGGACATCACAAGGGCGCACAGAAAGTCATGGAGGTCCTGCGAATTCTCTGGGAGGCGGGTGTTAAGGTGTGCACGCTCTATGCCTTCTCAGTTGAAAACTTCCAGAGGAGCAATGATGAAGTCAAAGAGATAATGACAATTGCCCGGAAGAAGTTCGCTGATGTCATTGGCGACCCCGACGTACACAGACACAAGGTCCGCATCAAGGCCATTGGTCGAGTTGATCTCTTGCCTCCAGAAGTGAGGGAGGCAATCCACAAGGCCGAAACCGAAACTGAGAACTATACTGATCATATCCTGAATGTCGCCATAGGATACTCGGGGAGAGCTGAGCTAGTAGATGCGGTCAGGGCCATCGGCCAGATGATCAAGGCTGGAGAGATTTCTCCCTCTGATGTGGACGAACAAGTAATCGAGAGTCACCTGTACACTAATGGAGTCCCGGACCCGGATCTCATCATCCGAACATCCGGCGAAGAAAGGCTCTCAGGCTTCCTTCTTTGGCAGTCTGCCTATTCAGAGCTGTATTTTGCACAGGTATACTGGCCTGCAGTGAGGCGTATTGACATCTGGCGGGCATTGCGGTCATACGAACGACGTTCTCGCAGATTCGGCAAATGAGCCATACATCGGACTGTAGAACCGTTGCTTTGTTCGCAGGAGCCATCGAATGACACAGTGTTTTATATGTCCAGAGCTCCCCGATGGCCAGATGAGGCAATGCTCAGTTAGAGCTGACAGGACTAACGAAGAGAGTGCATGGCTTTGGTCAGGACGCCAATCGAAGTCTACAGAGGGCTGGTCCGGACGCGTCTTGGTGACGAGTTGCCAGCACACCTCAGGGCCGTCACTGATCGATTCTCAGAGGGAACATTCGCTGGTCAGAGCACATCGAGCCACTTAACAAAGCTTCTGACACTGTTCTCTCGGTTCATGGCATACCTCGACTCTAGAGAGGTTGCCAACTTGTCCGATCTCACTCGTGCAGTAGACTTGCTTGACCACTTTGCATCGACTTCTAAGTGGTGGTCAATCACGAGAAAGGCGCCCGGTCTGGTGCTTAGACCGCCGTCACATGATCCACACGAGTTCATGGAGTCTCTTGCTGCCGTTCAGCTTGGCAACGAAACACTCAGTCGTATTGCAGGCTCCACCGAGAAATTGTCGCAGTATCTGGAAGAGCATGGTATAGCTGAGTCACGTACTAAGTCCGATTTGTGTGAGAGTTTCGCTTCAGTCTGGGCCCTCATGAGCGCAATCGTTTCGAAGAGTCAGGGACGCACTATAACCTCGGAAAACGACTTCGAAGTGGGATTCGACGTGATTCGGGTGTTGTTGTTCTACAGCTTCGCCGATGACTTCAAGGCGTTGACTGCTGTTCGAACTGTGGGCACAAACCCCAAAGTGCATCGAGCTGCAGGCGTGACCCTAGCACCGGGTTTTGAGCGAAAGCTGGACTCTTCGGCGATGGCCCGACTTGAACGACTACATGGCGAGAGTCTGTCGAAGCTCGCATCAATGACATCGGGAGCCGGCCGTTCCATTCTTACAAACTCCCTTCGTTTTCTTGCTCAGCTGCTGGCTGTGGAGCGGGGTTTCACGAGAGTTGACGAACAAAGCTATGAATCCACGATAGCGGCAGCGTTGGTTGCGATTAGGAATGTCGGCATTCCTCCTGACCTCTTTCAGGAGGAGTCTGCAGTAGTCAGCCTCTTCAAGAGCCTCAAACCTTCGGAGGATATCGGAGAGCGAATCAGTCTCCTAATGAGGCGATTCGAAGGGCTAATTGCTGACTCCGCAGGCAGTCGTGAGTTTCTGCTGCAGCACTCTCGGCTGGTACCTCAACTGGTTTCACTGCTATTGCTTCTCGCTTCTGAAACGAAACCAAAGCCTGAGGGCGGGCTCCAAGATCCCGACCTAAAGAGAGGCCTGATTCTGCTTGAGCAGCTTCTCAACGACTTGGGCTCTGTGTCTTCTTCGTTTCCTCAATCAGAATCCTCGCGTCGATGACAAGTGCACCTTTGCCTTTCTCATAGATGAAAGTGGGGTTGCAGTCGAGTTCGACTATCTCTGGGTTTTCCTTCACCATCCTCGAAACAGATAGTATCACATTAACCAGTGCGTCCACGTCTCGAGGAGGTTGGCCGCGGACTCCGTCAAGGATCTTCGCTGCCTTTATCTCACTGACCATTTCACGAGCATCGAACTCTGACATTGGTATGAGTCTGAAGGTGACATCCTTCAGTACTTCCACGAATATCCCTCCGAGCCCAAACATCAGTGCATGACCAAACTGTGGGTCTCGCGTCACTCCAATGATGACTTCGGTGCCCGTGTCTGCGAAATCAGAGATGAGCACACCGCGGCTAAGATCAACTTTGGTTCCTTTGTCCTTGCCATACTTCACTGCATTATCCATGATTTCCTGAAAGGCCGTCTTGACTTCGCCTTCGTCCTTGAGGTTAATCTTAACACCTCCAGCATCCGACTTATGGAGGATATCTTTAGACAGCACCTTGAGAACCACAGGAAATCCAATCTTCTTAGCTTTTGAGGCCGCATCTTCTGCTGTCGTGGCAGTGTCATAAGCAGGAATCGGAATGCCATAAGCCTTCATGATATCCTTCGCTTCATTCTCTAAGATGTATGTACGCCCCTCCGCCAGAGCGGTTTCAAACACCTTCTTGGCAGTTTTCATTTGCATATCAGACCTCGTCAGTTCCAATCGGTGGCTCATTGCCCGTTTTTATTCTTTCGCAGTCCTGGAAGTCAGGCACGTAGAAGCTGCCTAGACGCCAGACAATCTTGAGCATGGCTAAGTGGGACTTAAATATCTCCCGAGTTGACCTCTCTCGATTGTTGGCTTCAGACAGCATGATTTCAAGGATTGTGATGGCATTACCGTTCCCGGAGAACAAGGGCTCCAGTATCCAATCTCAGACATCTCACTGTGATCGATTGAACTCTCCGCCATATCTGATTCTTCCGTACTCCGCGAGTGCGCTTGCGGCGACTGCCGCCTTCTCACCTGTTGCATAAGTGGGTGTACCCATGAGTTCCATTATTTCTCCCGCTTTCGTAGTGAATGCACCCCCCATTGAAACAACAACGAAGGGCTTTCCAGACTGGCGCTGGTAGTTCGATATCACATTCGTGACATCCATTCCCAATGAAGGGGTCTGCAGCAGCATGCCTACAACAAAAATGTCATACTCGCTGCTCTTGATTGCCTCATCTAACACCGCATCATAGCGGCCAGCGTCAGTATCACCAACGACATCGATCGGGTTGTGCCATGAACAGTAGGACGGCAGTCGTGACTTCAACTTCTCCTCCAGTTCCGGGGACGGACTTGGTACCGCCAAGCCCATCGCCTCGAGGGCGTCTGTGGTCATGACTCCCAGGCCCCCGCCATTGGTGACCATTAGCACCCTGTCCCCTCTTGCAGGCGGCTGCATGGCAAGGGCCTTAGCCATGTCAAACATGTGCTCGAAGTTGTCTGCCCTAATCACTCCTGACTGCCTGTAGGCTGCATCGGCAATCTGGTCTAGACCTGCAAGGGCACCCGTGTGAGAGCTGGCGGCAGCGCGCGCCCGCTTTCCTCTTCCTGACTTCACAACCAGCACTGGTTTCCGCAGCACGGTGGTCTTTGCAGTTTCGAAGAAAGTACGTCCCTTGTCTTTATCATAACCTTCTATGTAGAAGCAGATAACTTGTGTCGACGGATCCTCCCCTAGGTAGCAGAGCAGATCGTCGTCGTCCACATCACACTTGTTTCCCAGACTGATGATCTTGCTGATCCCTATCCCGAGTTCAGATGTCCAGTCAGATATAGCCGCAGCAAATGCTCCGGACTGGGAGACCAGAGAGATGTTTGCCACGTTGCTAGGTTTCGGTCGTCCGCACCTGTACTCCGGCAAGAAGAACGTGTCCACATGAGTCTGGCTGTCTATCACGCCAACACAGTTAGGACCGATTATGCGTATACCGTGTCTTCTCGCTATCGCCACAATCTCGTCCTCGATCTCTGCTCCTGCAGGACCTGTTTCCGAGAATCCCCCAGAAATCACAATCGCTGCCTTCGTACCCTTTGCCCCGATATCCTCGAATACTCTTGGCGTGATTCTTGCCGGGACTGCGACGACCACTAGGTCCACCGGGTGCGGAATCTCCTGCAGAGTAGGAAAGCAGGGCACGCCGAGAACGCTAGAATACTTTGGGTTGACTGCGTAAATCTTGCCTGTGTACTGTGGCTTTATGAAATTCTGAATGATGGCTTGGCCAACGCTATTGGGAGTCGCTGAGGCCCCGTAGACGGCAACGCTTTTCGCATTGAAGAAGTGGTCAATGCCGGTCGTATCTACTCCCGACAATATCATCACCCAGACAAATGGTACGTTCTCTACAGCTGCGACAAATGTGTCCATCAGTTATACTTGTGGGTGGGCAAAATCTGTTAAAGGATTGAATTGATTCGGATTCTCCCAGACGCGGACTCAGACATCTCTTGACCTAATCGACCTCTGAAGTGAGTCGAACGAAATCCATCATCAAGGATTTGGCCCAATCCCGTTTCAATGAGGCCAACTACTCTTGTACCCAGTCCCATTCAAGAAATAATGGCTATCAGCATCCCAATACACATCACAAGGCTAATAGCAGATGAGCCGTTTCTGACCCCAGAACGCCCAATGACCTTCTCAATTCTCAGGGACGGCTTTCACATACTGAATGCATCGGTAGAAGAGGCGGGCCAAGCCGCGACAAAGGGTTTTGAGAGAAGAATCCAGCATTTCGGCAGCAGTCTGATGTGCTATAGCCCGACGTCATATCCGTACAGAATCAGAGACCACAGACAGACTACCTCTACGAGTTTTATATCGCTTAGCATCACAGGCAGAACCTGTTCACTGAACTGCGAGCACTGCAATGGACGTCTTCTCAGAGGAATGGAACCAGTGCTTACCCCGGAGGGCCTTGTCAAAAGGTGCAAGGAAGTCAAGGCGCAAGGTGCTGAGGGCGTACTCATCAGCGGTGGGTCTGACAGCGAGGGTCATGTGCCACTTGCTCATTATGCCG
This sequence comes from Candidatus Thorarchaeota archaeon, assembly GCA_003345595.1. Taxonomy (GTDB): domain Archaea; phylum Asgardarchaeota; class Thorarchaeia; order Thorarchaeales; family Thorarchaeaceae; genus OWC5. Next base: position 6,680 of record PRDI01000007.1, read on the forward strand.
AAGAGATCTCAACCATCAAGAAGGATATTGGACTGAAGGTTGTTGTTCATACGGGTCTTGTGGATGACGACACTGCAAGGATTCTGGCCAAGGCGAAGGTAGACGCAGCGATGCTCGATGTAATAGGTGACGAGCGTGTGGCCCGAGATGTGTACCACATTGAGAACGGCCCCGCCAAGATGGACAAGTCACTTGAAGTCCTAGCAAGGAATGGTGTTCCTACCGTGCCCCATGTCCTTGTTGGACTCAACTACGGACAACTCGGCGGTGAGCTTGAGGCATTGCACTTGATCTCAAGGAGGCCTACTGCTGCTGTGGTCATCATCATTCTCAGCCCTATCAAGAAAACAGCCATGGAGGGTGTCGAACCGCCGACACCTGATGTTGTCGGCCGTTTTATGACCATAGCTCGGCTCGGACTGGAGAGGACTCCTCTCTTGCTGGGCTGCGCTCGGCCCATTGGAAAACACAAAATCGAATCCGATAGGTTCGCTGTCAAGAGTGGCATGAACGGAATCGCATACATCAGTCAAGAAGGTGTCGACCTTGCGAGAAGCATGGGCCTGAGGCCCGTGTTCAGGGATGCTTGTTGCTCACTTGCACCTCACGACCTGATACAGGCAGCCCTCTCATGATTCCACCTGCTACTTCGTAACCAGAATCAAGAGACCACATACCCACTGCAGTGGGAAAGAACGAGAGCCAGACCAAAGAGCAAAGCAGTACGACACATTTCAGGGTGAAACGGTACCTGAAGAAGAAATGTGCTCGTGAGTTCTCTCTTATATCGGCCCAATCATGACCTCGTTCGTCAAATGCTGCTGCGAGCAGCAATACCAACACTAGGGCCATCCAGTTGACCCAGTTGATGACATTGGGAACTCCCCTGATAGTCAGCACGACCCCAATAAGAAGAAAACCAATTACGAACTGTGGCTTGTTGACCTTGCCTGTGAGAAGCACGCCAATGACTATCGCGGTGAGCAAGGCCAAGTCCCATTCTGAGAGGCTCATAATCACGCCGAACAGTACTCCAGAGAGGGCCAAAGGAAACCAAGCGAGGCTGGGCCTGTCAAGCTCATCAAGCAAATCATCACCCATCTTCAGAGTGAGACCTGCCGACCAGTACATGAGAAAGTAGACAATCCACCACACCCTCTATGTCATCTCACAGGCGCCAAGATTGGAGTATCTCCTCGGACTTACCCTCAGCTTAACTATGACTCATCATTGGACTTGCGTCCTAAGATAGCCTTTGGTCATCATTGGATAGCCCAAGAGACTCATCCAAAGGGACCGCATATCCCGGTAAAAGATGTTGTTGGAATCAGAGAAGGGTCACAGGCGTACCCAAAGCCTGTCCCGGTAGGTTAGTCCGGAACTTCGCACGGACTGCCCCACTGTTACCATGAACACCGAGCACCTTTCCAACGAACTCACTTCCCGATGTAGAAACCCACTTGATGTCCCGGCCAACTAGGGCTGCGGCACCACTCTTTGATTCGACACCATCAAACTGCAGAATGACTTGGCCGTGGTGCTGGAGGTGTTTTCCTCTACGATAGCTCATCACGACGCCCTTGCGGCCTTTGATCACATCGCTTGTAGACATGGCAACCCCTCGTATTGTGGGTTCTCGATGATGCTCGCCAGACCACATTTAAGACTTACTGAATGATAGCAGATGGCTTCCTAACTCGTCCCTGCATGACTACTCGATGTCAGCACCCGGTTTCGATCTCTGACCCGTTCTTGGAGTCTTTCCACGGGCGCGTGCTTCCTCTGCGAGACGATCCAGCTCGTCAGCCTTCTCCATGAGCACATCACGTACCGACCAGCCTACGCTGTCATCCTTCAATGCGACTCTGAAGACTGCAAACCACTGCCGTCCATCCAACATGGGTCCCTGCCTCAGGAGCCCATCCGTAAGTGCTCTCGCCTGTCCTATCTTGTCGGTCGATGCACTGATGTTATCGTAGATGGCTCTCTCAATCTTCGCAACCCCTGCAACACGTGATGCCGTCTGGACTGTACTCAGGAAGGAGAGTATGACGACAAACAGCAGGTAGGGCAGGTCTTGCACGAAATAGTCGATATTTGCCAAGACAATAGCCACTACAAGGATCAGCAGGACTAGAATGGTTTCGAGGAAGAACCCGTCGATGACAGCATTACGTGCGGCCGACATCTGCCACCCGCAGTATCTCGAAAGTGGCGAAGATGGTCTGTGATAATGAGTGATATCATTGATGTAACGATCGCGGCCCCGCTTAGCTAGGATAAGCCATATGGTCTGAACGATAAGACCTAACATGATGATGATAATGCCGAGATCAGTAACTGTCACCAGCGGCATCTGCATGGGCTATCCGCCGAGTTATCTCACGTTTAAGCGTATTGAAATGCCTTTCCGGAAGATTACTTTCTGTGCTCTCTCTAGGCACCACGCTTCCTCTTAGTTGCACATTGTACTCCCAGAAGGCTGAATCATGCTCACTACACATACTAACATACTAGTTCTCTAGTGCGCAGGCCCAGGTTCGGCCCTCCCGGAAAGATACCCGGACCTGCGTTTGTACCTGAGCCTCCACAGAATGCTTTATCACTGGTGACCGTGGCCAGACCTGATTGATCATCATGGAGCGGGTACAGCACATCGACCCTGAGAAAGACACGTCCGTCGCAGGACTTGTACGTGCCATGGAGAAGGTTGGTGTCCTTGGAGCAGGTCGCCTTGGGAGGGCCGCAGCAATCACCTCAAGGATGTTCAACGATCCTGAATGCTACACATTTCTCTCTCTCTCTGGTCCAATGGTCCCCGGCGGGCTGCGAAGGGTTGTGACGTATCTTGTCAGGAATGGATACGTAGATGCTATAGTCACCAGCGGAGCAAACATAGTACATGACGTTGTAGAGGCCTACGGCGGGGCACACTACAGAACTGACAACCCAACTGATGACAAGGTTCTTCGAAGTAAACATCTTGGCAGAATCGGCGACATCTTGATTCGCGAAAAGGACTTTGCAGTATTTGAGAAGGGAGTTTACGATTTCCTAGACCAGCTGGATCCCCAGAAGACTGCGAGCATGGCTCCTAGCGAGTTCCTGAGAGATTATGGACTGACACTCACTGATGAGGAGTCCATATTGCGCCAAGCAGCTCTCAGGGGTGTCCCTATCTTCTCTCCTGGTATCATGGACTCGATGCTCGGCTTCCACATATACGCCTACAGTACAACCAAGAAGTTCACTCTCGACTTCGTGAAGGATCTTAGGATACTGGGAGAGATAGTGCATAAGACGAAGAAGACAGGAGCCATAATGCTGGGCGGTGGTCTCAGCAAGCACTTTACCATGGGCTGCACAATCCTCAGGGGTGGTCTGGACCTCGCAGTTCAGATAACGCTTGACCGCCCTGAAGGAGGTAGCCTCAGTGGGGCTCCTCTTGTTGAGGGAATATCTTGGCAGAAGGTTCAGACAGATGCGAACTGCGAAACCGTCATAGGCGATGCTACAATCGTCTTTCCCCTACTTGTTATTGCAGCACTCTCCGGGCCGGAAACGGGCACATGAAGGCGTGCTATCCCCGACCACTTGGCCGCATAAAGAACAATCTCAAAGTGACGTGGATCTGCGGATAGCGGTCCGAGTCGCTTGCAGAATTCTGGCATTCGATTTCAATGGGGCGAAGGCAGTGACGGAGTCAGTGTGACTTCGTATGAATAGAAGGTATAGCCGTAATATTGGCATGCCCAAACCGTGGCGTTGGTCGGGAGCCCTGTGCTCATGTCCACGGTGGCATACCATCCCGAGCCTGCATCATATAGATACATTCTATGGCCAATCATGAACGATGCGTTCAGAGATGAGAAATAGGTATCACAAATCGGATCTGGTTCCAACATGTCAGGATAGAGGGAGTCTATGAAGGGCCAGTTTCCCACAGGCAGAATGGACTGAGAAATGACATTATTCAGGAATGAGTAGTCCGCTGAAACAACCTCTGTCCCGTTCCCATACTCAATGGGCCCCGTGATAGAAGTCTTCACGTAGCTGAGTATGCCTTCCGCGAATGTTTCCCCACTCGGAAAGGAGGGAATTTCAGGAAGGCCATCGATTCGTATTGTCACGTAGGTATTGTTCAGTTCAACATGGTACGGTGGAGAGAAGGACCCATTGAACGGCCAGTACTCACTGAAGCCCATGACTCTTACGGCATAGGTGATCTCATCGCCTAGTTCGACCTCCCAGTGCAGACCTGCGCTTTGGTTGTAGAACACGAGGACGCCTCCAGTAACTCCTAGGACACTGACCATGATAACAGCAGCGCCTAAGGTTCTTCGTTGCACCACTTCCAGTTCCGCCCTTCTTGTTTCCCGTGTCCAGATGAGTGCAGGTTTTCGTGCGTCAAGTGGTTACAGCGATATTATACGTTATGTACGATAAGTCCAGTCTGGCATGTGACTGTTCCAGCTTCCTCTCGCCGACGATAGATTCCATCATCCCTTACGGTAGTTCGTGCCACAACCCTTTTATTGAGTGTCAAGAGGCACTCCCTGAGTCTGAGCAGAGAGGTCTATCAAGCAGCCTCAGGTGAACGATATGGGTAAGCGTCCAGGCCGCTGTTACAGAGAATGCGATCGGCCCGCGTTTATGCGGACCCGGTACATCCACAGGCAACCAGCGTCAAAGATAGCCAGCTTTGACATGGGTGCTCCCGAACTGGATTTCGAAGTGGAGATGTCGCTTGTCGGTACGGAGCGGTGTCAGATCAGAAACCAAGCGTTGGAGGCTGCGCGTGTAGCTGCTAACCGATATTTGACTAAGATACTTCCTAGGCAGAAATTCCACTTGAGGGTACGTGTCAAGCCATACCAGTGGCTTCGCGAGAACAAAATGGTCACCGGTGCAGGGGCAGACAGAGTCCAAGACGGGATGCGAAAGGCGTGGGGCAAGGTTATCGGTAGCGCAGCACGTATTCGACCCGGACAGGCCGTGATTACGGTACGAGTCGACAGAGGCCAAATCGACGTGGCTCGAGTAGCACTTGAGAAGGCAGCACCAAAGATACCTACGCCATGCAGGATAGTGTTTGACAAGATTGATCCTGAACTGAGGCGCAAGCTCGGCTACGGTGCAGAGTAGTCCTCCTGTTTCTCACACACGATGTCTCTCACTAGACGGGCGAATCCCGTCAGTGTGAAAGCTTCCCTCCCAGTCAGGTATGCGCGACCTAGCAGGTTTCTGAAGACGCGCTTGACTCTGGGTCTTCTGTGCTCCGGAACCGGCAGTCGGTCACTCACTTCATCTATGAACTTGCAGATTTGCTCGCGTTCTTCTCTTGTCGCTGGCCGTGCCTCGCTGCGCGTTCTTGCTTTCTTGGGTGCATATCTCATGAAGAGATCATACAGGGTGATAGCAACAGCGTGGCTCAGGTTGATACTCTGATAACTCGCAGACGTGGGTATTGAAAACGCCAGGTCACATGCATCGACCTCTTTATTGTAGAGTCCGCAACTCTCTCTCCCAAAGACCAATGCTACACGCCCACCCAGTGATGTGGGATCAGGCAGTTCCATCAGCGGTACGACTGCACGGGAAACGCTGAGGTTTCCGCCAGACCTTGCAGTTGCTGCCCATGCGGCTTCGGAACCGGCTAGGGCCGAAGGCAAATCGGAGAAGATTTCAGCGGACTCAAGTATGTCCAAAGCATGGACAGAGAACATCCGCGCCTGTTCATCTTGCCGAGGATCCGCACCGACTATCCGTAGGGTTGAAACCCCGTAGTTCGCCATGGCTCTCGCGACAAACCCGACGTTGCCCGGTGATTCCGGTTCGACAAGTACTATGAAGAGGTTTGATAACTCTGTCAAGGCCTGGTGCCACCACAATTCAGTCTTCAAGAGGAGCTACCTGTGCAGAAGCTGCAGCACGTCACCATCTTGAAGCGGGTAGTTCAGACCTACTTGTCTCCGTTTTATCTTGTCGTTCTGTCTCAGGATGATTGCAGAACGGAACCTCTCCACGAATAGCTGCTTGTGTATTTTCCTAGCGGCGTCTTCCACGATGGCACCCTCCGGAAGAACAATGGGCTTGGTTTCGGGTTTCTTGCCTGGGACTTTCGTATAGATCCTCAGGATGTCAAGATGGTTGTACAGGGCCCACTTCATCGCCTCAAGGTTCTCTCCGCGGACTGCTGAAATCGGAACGACCTCAAACCTGCTGCCATACTCCGCCTTGAGCTGTTCGTACCGGGTGCTCGAACCCGTCAGATCTCCCTTGGTTGCGACTATTAGCGCCCTGACATAGGCGACACTCGTGTCCAGAGCGTCTATGAACTGCTGGAACGTCGCTGGTTTCTGGAATCGGACTATGACATTGACCACTCTGCGGGCTCTCAGGTATTCATACACCTCAACTATGTCTCCCTGATAATTCTGAGCACCATAGACCATTTGGCCGCCCATTCCGACTCGCTCGACACGTACTGCGGACTTCTCACGATTGAGCCGAATCCTGGCCCTCTCAATCTCACCAAGAACGACATGCATCTGCTGCTCAACGTCTTGAGATAGATCCACCAAGATGACAATGCAGTCTGCTCCTCGCGCCAGAGCTAGTGACTGCCTACCAATGCTTGTATCATAGCTGCCCTCAAAGATGCCTGGCAGCTCAATCATCTGGATGTTGATGTTCTCAAACGTCATCATTGCAGGTGTTGGGACTGTTGTCGTAAAGGGGTAGTCGCCAACTGCCAGATTCGCATTCGTGACTGCGTTGATTAGAGTGGACTTCCCGCTCTTGGTCATTCCGACGAGACAGACTTGTCCTGCCCCCTCTTTCCTGATGGCTCCTTCCTCGCCGCCCGAGCTTCTTCGGACACGTTCAATCTCCTTCTTCTTCTCGAGTTCGGCCTTGTGCCGTGCAAGCTTCTTCCTGTAGTCGGATACCATCTTCACTGCTCCCTTGTGGTGGGGAGCAAGAGCTATAAGCTTCTCCAGTTCTGTGATCTTCTGTTCCAGCGACTCTGCATCTTCGTACCGTTGTCGTTGGGCCTCGAACTGGGGAGTCACGTTGGTGGGCACTCGAGATCACACACTCCCGAGCACGGCGTCTACTGATACCTCTCGCGGGGTGGCGTTATAGATGTTTCTTCTTGATTTTGCTCGGTGCCATCGCAATACAGGTTCACATCCAGAATGAAACGCTCCGGGTTAGGAGGACGCGGTAACAATACTACGGGGCGCGTCCCAGAGTACTGACTCATTGTTCCACGAATATCGTACACAAAGATGCCGGTCTGAAACATGCCGCCATCAGACAGCATGTCTGGTCCTGCTGCTGCGACTTGTATAGCACCCGGTGGTCCCTGTTCGAACAAATGTATCAGATCGGTCCTCGAAACCGTGATTCCGTTGTCTAGGACACGAGTGGTACCACGGCCTATTCCTTTGAGGGCTTCTGCACCTTTCATGATGAAGAAGGAGATAGACCTCTCGTCAGGCGAAACCCTCTTCATTTTGTCGCCTGGAAAGGATATGACATGAAGGTCTGTTTCATCTCCCACCAAGAGGCTCGTTTGGACATCTTTGCGTATGCCATCGGATAAGAAAAGTGACACATTCACACATCTGCAGGCAGTCACCATCTCGGGGCTATTAGACCCGGACGACACCCTCGTCTGGTCAGCTTCCAGCTTCCTGAATGCAACAACAAAGTGCCGCCTGATCATCCAAACCTCTCCTCAACTGAGGACGTGCGGCAGCCGTCCATAGACTGGACAACTGCGAACATATCATACACCGGGCAGACCCGGTATCCCTGGCAGACCTCCTCTCCTGCCGCGTCGTGACTTCCCGAAAGCTTTCAACATCTTCTTCATCTGTTCATACTGCTTGAGGAGCTCTTTTACATCGCCTGCTTGTGTCCCGGACCCCATAGCAACTCTTCTGACGCGCGAAGACTTGATTATCTTTGGGTCGTCGAGCTCGTCCTTGGTCATCGAGTTCATGATGACTTCAAAACGTTTCAGATTCTCCTCCTGCAGCTCTGCGACATCTTCGGGCAGCTTGTACTTTAACCCAAGCATCTCCATCACTTTCCCTAGCGGCCCCATCTTCTTCAGCTGTTTGAGCTGTGCCATCATGTCGTTCAGCGAAAACTGCCCTTTCATGAGGCGCATTGCTGCATCCTCGTCAACCTCTACTTGTGCCTCTTTGACCTTCTCAATCAGTCCCTTGATATCAGACATACCGAGCAGGCGGCCTGCGAACTTGGTGGGGTTGAAGGGCTCAATAGCATCTATGCCCTCTCCAACTCCTATGAACTTGATAGGCGCTTGTGTGGCTGCCACAGCTGAGAGTGCGCCACCGCCTTTCGCACTGCCATCGAGCTTGGTGACAATGATTGAACCAATGTCAGTCGCCCTCTTGAAGGCTGATGCTTGCACGCCTGCTTGCTGCCCGAGTGTACCATCGACAACGAGGATGATCTCCTGTGGGTTGATAGCTTTTGCGATATCCTGCATCTCCTTGATCAGGCCTGTTTCCTCCCTATGTCGACCCGAGGTGTCTACTAGTATGAGTTCGACTCCTCTCTTCACCATCTCCTCGTAGCCGCGTTTCGCAAGCTTGACAGCGTTCTTCTCAGTTTCATCTCCATAGAATGGTACATTCGACTTCTCGGCCAATTGCTTCAGCTGACTGAAGGCACCGAGTCGGAAGTTGTCTGCACATACAACGCCTGTCTTGACTCCTCTCTTCTGGTAATAGCGGGCTAGCTTGCCAATGGTCGTTGTCTTCCCCGAACCTTGGATGCCAACCATCATCACTAGGTTTGGCTTGCCTGGATTGATGGTCAACGGCACTGCCTTCTCTCCCAAGAAGTACGCAAGGCTATCCCAGACTACTCGAATAATGTGTTCTCTGCGAGAAACGCCCCTCGGAAGCGACTCGTCTAGCGCCTGTTTCTGGACTCTTTCAGTTATCTGCATCACAAGTGCGACGTCAACATCTGCCTGCAAGAGAGCACGCTGAATATCCTTGACCAGCTCCTTCACGAGTTCCTCGTCAATGACTCCCGCTCCAAACAGTTTCTTCAATGCTGAGTTGAGAGCCTTACCTAGGCCTTCCAAGACCATCTGCCGTTCACCATTTCAGTTTCGACCACTCTGCGGGTTCGACATATCAAGCTTCGCCTCTATGTTTCGGGGCAATGCCTAAAACGCAGTGATACCTGTCCTCGGACAAGGACAGGGTGAACTAATGGCCGGAACCGAAACCGATGAGAAGCTAAGGATTGACAAAATCAGGGATGGCACTGTGATAGATCACATCAGGGCGGGGCACGCCCTTGAGGTGCTTCAGATCCTGGGTATAACGGGGAAGGAAGGAGCTACCATAAGTCTCGCGATGAATGTCGGTAGCTCTAAGATTGGCCGCAAGGACATTCTGAAGATTGAAGCCAGAGTCCTAGGTGACGACGAGGTCGCCAAGATTGCACTTGTTGCTCCTGAGGCGACTATAAACATAATCCGAGAAACAAAGGTTGTGAAGAAGACCCGTGTAGAGCTTCCGGACGTCATCACCAATGTTGTAAAATGCCCGAACACACGATGTATCACTAATCAAGAGCGCGAGCCAATCAATCCCAGATACAAAGTGGTTTCTCGGTCACCGATTGAGCTGAAATGCCTCTACTGTTGGAGTCTTGTCAGTGGCGACGAAATCATATCACAGTTCACAGAGAAGAAGTGACCAGTCTGTCCGGACCCGGACTTGGCTTCTGTTAGGGACGTTTCAGGGTCCGAGGCACTGTTGTGCTTCTTGGATTCATTACATCAATCTGGTGTCCCGAACCTTTTTAATGGACCGTCTGTGCAGACATGGCGTTTCCAATCACAGGGTGAGTTCCCATGGTCAGCGACAGAATCGCAATCATAGGCGACAGGGACACGGTCATTGGCTTCCGCATGGTCGGAGTCGCCGAGAGTTCGATTCCTAGTTCTCCAGAGGAAACCAGAGCAAAGCTGTTTGAGTACTTCAGAAATCCACGCATGGGACTGATTCTCATAGCCGAGCGTCTTGCCTCCAAGGTTGAGGACACAATCCTCGAGCTCTCTCAGGCTCCAGTTCCAGTCATCCTTCTTATTCCGGACAGACTGGGACCCACCGGGACGCATGAGGTGGTTCTGAAGGACTTGATTCGCAGGGCCGTTGGTGTTGAGATCAACATGTAGCTGTGTACCATGATAGGGTGATCAACTATGAGCCATCAAACTGGGAGAATCGAAAACATAGCTGGGCCGGTTGTCAAGTGCAGCGGAATTCGTGGTGTGCGCATGTATGAGGTTGTGCGAGTAGGAAAGGAAAAGCTGATTGGCGAGGTAATCGAGGTGGGAGCGAATGAGTTTACGGCACAAGTGTACGAGGAAACCTCCGGCCTTTGCCCAGGCGAGCCTGTCATTTCCACCGGAGATGCTCTCTCCGTGGAACTGGGACCTGGCTTGCTCGGCTCAATCTACGATGGAATCCAACGACCGCTACCAGAGCTGCAGTCTCTTTCAGGTGACTTCATAACCCGAGGCTTGACTGTTGAGGGAGTAAACAAGGAGAAGAAATGGCCATTCACTCCTTTGGTGAAGGTTGGCGACCACGTCAAACCCGGGGACTTCGTCGGGGAGGTTCCTGAAACCGGCATAATAGTGTCGAAGATAATGACACCGCTTGGCGTTGAGGGCGACATAGTGAGTATCGTGCCTGCGGGCCAACATACAGTTCTTGAGCCCGTCTGCAGGGTGAAAGATAGTCGAGGGGATGTACACGACATTATCATGATGCAGAAAACGCCTGTACGAGTAGGTCGTCCCTTCAAAGAACGTGTCGGAATGAACACACCGCTGGTTACTGGACAGAGAGTAATCGACACTTTCATGCCACTAGCGAAGGGTGGTACAGGTGCTATTCCTGGCGGGTTTGGCACGGGAAAGACAGTCACGCTCCACCAGTTCGCGAAGTGGGCCGATGCTCAAGTGATAGTATACGTGGGTTGCGGCGAACGTGGGAATGAGATGACTGAGGCTCTTGAAGAATGGCCGAAGCTCAAGGATCCGAAGTCGGGCCGGCCGCTGATGGAGCGAACCGTACTAATCGCTAATACGTCAAACATGCCTGTGGCAGCACGAGAGGCCTCGATATATGTAGCAGCCACACTAGCGGAATACTTCAGAGACCAAGGCTACGATGTCGCTCTCATGGCTGACTCGACCTCTCGCTGGGCCGAAGCCCTGCGCGAAATCTCAGGTCGACTCGGTCAGTTACCTTCTGAGGAGGGCTATCCGGCCTACTTAGGTTCACGCTTGGCACAGTTCTATGAGAGGGGCGGCCGAGTCAAGACTCTCTGTTCTGGTGAACGGCTCGGCTCGGTGACAATGTGTGGGGCGGTTTCACCACCAGGTGGTGACTTCTCAGAGCCTGTGACACAGGCCACATTGCGCATAGTGAAGGTCTTCTGGGCGCTGGACAAGGACCTCGCGGCAAGGAGGTTCTTCCCTGCCATCAACACATTGACTAGCTACTCGCTATACCACGCGAACCTTGAGAAGTGGCACAGGGAGAACTTGGGGCCAGACTGGCCTCAGCTTGTGGCCGAGGCAATGGCGCTCTTGCAGAAAGATCAGGAATTGAGAGAGATAGTACAGCTTGTCGGTCCGGACGCACTGCCCGAGTCGGAGCGTGCGGTTCTCGAGGCCGCAAGGATGATCAAGGAGGACTTTCTCACACAGAGCGCAGTGCACGAGATTGACACGTACTGCCCATTCGGCAAGACTTATCGCATGTTGAGAATCATCATCATCTTCTCGCGAAAGATGGCCGAAGCAGTCAAGATGGGTGCGCACGTTCGGAGAATACTTGAGTTCAGCATACTCGACAACATCGCCAGAATGAAGATTGCACCTTGGGACACGTACAGCAAGACGATGGATGCCATTGAGAGCAAGATGGAGCGAGAGTTTGATGCACTATTCAAGGAGATGACGGCATCTAGTGTGCCTTTGCCGGCAGCACCTTGACAAGTCCTACGGTAAGATGCAACCATACTACTGTCTGAGTGGCCTTTATCAGATGATGTGAATGGCAGACAGATGAGACATGACGCACCTAGATGAGCTACTGAGTCTGCATCGAGAGATAGAGCAATGTAGACGGTGCCCCCTCTGGAAGACTCGCAAGAATGCGGTTCCGGGTGAGGGCTCAGCAGTCGCCGATGTGATGTTCGTCGGCGAGGCTCCGGGCGCTAGAGAAGACGAGTACGGCAGGCCGTTTGTAGGGCGTTCCGGGGATCTTCTCACAAAGCTACTCGCAGAGATAGGTCTCTCAAGGAATGATGTCTTCATCACATCCATCCTGAAATCCCATCCACCGAGGAATCGTCCTCCAATCAAGTTGGAGATCGATGCCTGTTTCCCCTATCTTCTGAAGCAGTTCGAATTAATCCAGCCCTCAGTGATAGTCCTTCTTGGCAGCGTGGCTGTGTCAGCAGTCATGGGTCCGTGGAAGATGTCCGACTGTCACGGCAGATTCTACGAGGGGTCCGACAGGGTCTTTTTCATGACCTATCATCCTGCAGCGGCACTCAGATTTCCTGAGGTCAGAGAAGTGATGAGGACGGACTTCGCAATCCTGAAGACGCACCTAGACCAAGTGGCAGTTATATCCACCGGCACAGACTCTGAGTCGTGAAACTCCTAGAAGTGTTCCTAACGTCGGTTTCCATGCTTCAGACACCGCTTCAATTTCAGGTTTTTCCATCATGGTGGTTTTCCTTACTCGAAACAGTTCTGAATGCGGCATATGCCATTACCATCAGGGGATACTTACTCATTGTTTTGATTGGGCTCATGCTCTATATGACTGGCCTGTGTGATGAACTTGGCAAGATACTTGTTGTCGGGGGCGTGGGGATCTACTTTGTTGGCCCTTATCTTGTTAGCCTCTTGGCGACTGTAGCCGGCATTGAACCCATAACACTTGAGAGCGCGACGAGCGCGTGGCTGAAAGTCTTCGCAATGAGTGACAGCGAGCTGATTGCACTGATTGTGACCCTGGCCGAGGTCCTTGCAGCCATCTGCTGTGTGGCTGGAGCAATAATGTATCTTGTTCCATCATCAAACGAACTAAAGTCTAGGGGGCAGTCATTGATTGTCAGAGCGCTGATTCTTGCCCCGGTCTTGGTGTTCTTTCAAGTGTCCCCTTGGATATAGTCTATTCATCTCGACATAACTCTTAAATGAATGCCACGACTCCGGCGGGACGTGGATTGACCGTGCACCTTGGGTGAACACACCGATGGCAGACAGGTCCTCAATCGACTATCGAACGGTTTCTGACGTGAGTGGTCCCCTGCTTATCGTACAGAACACACACAATGTGGGCTATAACGAGGTCGCGAGGATTCGATCACCCTCAGGGGAGTTGTTGACAGGGACTGTGCTTGAAACAGGTCACGGCAAGGCTATCATCCAAGTCTTTGAGGGCACCAGCGGGTTGGACACCGATCTGACATCAGTACGTTTCGTGGGCGAAACACTGAAGCTGCCAGTTTCCACTGAGATTCTTGGACGAGTTTTGGATGGGTCGGGAAACCCACTGGACAAGGGTCCTCCTCTGACAGCAGAAGATCACTGGGACATAAACGGCTTGCCAATCAACCCTTACGCACGTCAGTACCCACGGCAACCGATTCAGACAGGTCTTTCAGTAATCGATGGGCTCAACACACTTGTCCGCGGTCAGAAGCTGCCGATCTTCTCGGGCTCTGGACTGCCCCACAACAGGATTGCTGCACAGATAGTCAGGCAAGCAAAGATTCCTGGTGAGGAGGGTCAGTTTGCCATAGTGTTTGCTGCAATGGGGATTACTGCAACTGAGGCCCAGTATTTCATGAACTCCTTCGAGGAAACAGGCGCGCTTGAACACACGACTATGTTCTTGAACTTGGCTAATGATCCTGCAATCGAACGCATTATTACACCCAGGGCAGCATTGACAGCGGCCGAGTATCTAGCATATCAAGCGGACATGCACATTCTAGTAATACTGACTGACATGACAAACTACGCAGAGGCTCTGCGTGAGATAAGCGCTGCAAGGTCTGAGGTTCCAGGCCGCCGCGGATACCCGGGGTACCTATACACAGATCTCAGCCTGATTTATGAGCGCGCGGGACGCATCCACGGCAGAAAGGGAACAATAACACAGATGCCTATACTGTCAATGCCACAGGACGACATGACACATCCTATCCCTGACCTGTCCGGGTACATCACCGAAGGCCAACTCCCACTGAGTAGAGGGTTGCACAGGCGCGGAATCTACCCGCCGATAGACCCCGGCCCATCACTGAGTCGTCTGATGAAGGAGGGTATCGGTGAGGGGATGACTCGTTTCGACCATAAAGAGATACAGGCACAGCTCTACTACTGTTATTCCGAAGGCAGGGACTTGAGGGACCTCGTTGCCGTCGTAGGGTCAGAAGCCCTGACAGATCGTGACCAGAAATATCTGAAGTTCGCTGACAGGTTCGAACAGGAATTCATTAACCAGGGAGAGTCTGAAGACCGGTCGTTCGAGCAGACTTTGGACCTAGGATGGACCCTACTCAGCGAGTTTCCTGAGAGGGAACTCAAGAGATGCGACCCGCAAACTATCTCTTGGGCCAAGGAGAAAGGTGTCTACAAGCCTGCATAATCGCATCAGATGGACATGACATACCACACAGCTAAGATTGCGACAGCTTACTCAAGGCCAAAGCGCAGGTAGTGGTCCCTCTCCTTCTTCGCTCCGAAGCTTCTGAGCCCCTCCGACCTCAGCTTCTTCTTGATCTCCGATGCTTCCGACTCACTGATCTCTCTTCTCTTGACCATGAAGTCGATGATCTCAACTGCTTGGGACTCTGTATCGCATCTCCGTATGTAGTCCACCACATCAGGCATGAATGTCTGTTCAGTACCTGACTCACCAGACTTCTCAGAATCGGTACGGACTCCTTCTACTTTGTAGACCTTGGTCTTTCCTTCTTCCAGTTCCTCGCTGAGTGCAGGGAAGTCTTCGCCAAGTTCTTTCTTTCTAGCCATGGTCCACCACCAGACCCTACGAGATGCTATTGATCCTGGCGTGTCTGAGAGAACAGTCTGTGAAACGCCTTATGAACATTCGGCTGACGGCTTTCCGTGATTGTTTCACTGGTTCTTTATGAAGTCCCAGGGAAGATGCCCATCTATGCGCCGTGTGTCGCTGGCCATGGATAGAATCGGGACTCCCGATTCTCTCTCCGCTCTCCTCCATCCCCCATAACCTCCGTACCTCGCTGCCAATAGTATTGCTTTTCCGAGCGATCTGTCACCGATGGACAGGGCCGCCTGAATGCGCGCGCTTCTGGGATCGAGCGCTTCAAACTCGACACGTTTTGTACTGCGTAGCCCTCTCTCAACGATTCTGATCTTGGCACGCATGTTCTCAATTGATGGCTGCGCTTCACGCTCCCAATCTGTATGTGCCTTTGGTATGAATGGGTTCAAGCTGACTGTTACTCTCATGCCGCTCATCTTGACTAAGCGTTCCACCATCGTCACGATGGTCTTCACGTCCTCGTCAGTCTCTCCGGGCAATCCTATCATGAAGTAGAGCTTCAGGGCGGCGAAGCCCGCCTTCGCTGCCATCTGCACTGTGTTCTCAATCTCATCATCAGATAGTGTCTTCCCTGCTGACCTCCTCAGTTTCTGCGACCCCGTTTCAGGAGCTATTGTGAAAGTCTTCTGTGCTCCTCTCACCAAGATGGACAGCAGTTCTCCACTGACAGAGTCTGCTCTTAGGGAGGGCACGGACAGCCCAAGACCTCGGTCCACAATCCATGAGGCTAGGTCCCCCAAGCCATCGATATCTCCCAGCGAGGAGGCAATTAGTGCAATCTTGTGCACTGGGGTTTCTTGGACTCCCCTTGATATGATATCCTTCAGACGCTCAAGTGATCTTGATCTCTTGGGTCGGCAGATGTGACCAACTAGACAGAACTTGCAGGAATAGCTACACCCTCTTGTCGTTTCGACAAGCAGCGACCTGCCGAACACGGGTTCAAGGGTAGAACCCTCCGGCACATCTGGAATGATCTGAGCTGTTGGGTGATACAGGGAATCCAATTGGCTGATTCTGAGCCTGCGCACTTCGTCCTGTCCAGCCGCAGGGACATACACTCCTTCGATTTCGGCCAATCCCTTGATGATCTCAGAACGCGATGACAGCGAAACCGCTGCATTCACAATCTGGCTAATGACAAGATCCCCCTCG
Organism: Candidatus Thorarchaeota archaeon; assembly: GCA_003345595.1. Classification (GTDB taxonomy): domain Archaea; phylum Asgardarchaeota; class Thorarchaeia; order Thorarchaeales; family Thorarchaeaceae; genus OWC5. Next base: position 23,023 of record PRDI01000007.1, read on the forward strand.
CCGATCACGAACGCATCCACAAAGTCTGCATAGGGTTCTGGATTGGCGCTGGGTACAGGTCCTCCTACAAGCACAATAGGATCCGTTTCTGAGCGTTGCTGCGCCATAATCGGTATGTTTCCACTGTCAAGCATTTGGATGAGATTGAGTATGTCCTCTTCGTAGGTGAGTGAGAAGCCCACGATATGATTCTCCTTCAATGGCCTTCCACTCTCGACGGAATGGCAGGGAGATGCGACATCATACCTGAAGTATCTCTCACACGAAGTGTCCTCTCTGCCGTTCAATATGGAATAGAAAAGATGTGTAGCAAGACCAGTCATTCCGGCACGATACGTGGACGGGTAGGCATACCCAAAGAGCACGTCTACGTTTCTCGTGTCCTTGAGAATTGAGTTGAACTCTTTTACACCAGTGGTGGGCAAGGTGCAGTCCTCAGCTGTCTGTTTCGAGATTGACGATCTTCTTGGGCTCATCAGACAGGATAAGCTTCCCTGTGGGGACATCCCTGTCTACACCGACACCAATACCTGTACGAGCACCTTGGTGGATCACCACCCCCGGACTGATTAGCGTGCCAATGCCTGTCTTCACATTGTCCCCAATGATAGCTCCCATTTTGCGGCGGCCCGAACTGACTCTTTCACCCTTGACGGTCACGTGCACAGGCTGATCATCGTGACGCAGATTTGCAGTGATTGTCCCGGCGCCAAAGTTCGACTTGCGCCCTATGACGGAGTCGCCGACATAGGACAGATGTCCAATGTGTGTGTCCTCCATTATGATGCTGTTCTTAATCTCGACCGCATTTCCTACTCTTACGCCTCGACTGAGTGACGTGCTCGGGCGAATGTAGCAGTTTGGTCCTACAACACAGCCCTCTCCTATGTAGGCTGGTCCCTCAATGTATGCACCACTCTTGATGACGGCTCCTCTCTCCACGATGACATTCCCCTTGATGGTTGCACCATTCTCAACCTCGCCGTCAATCCTTCGTACGGCACCCGCTAAGACAAGCTCATTTGCCCTCAGGAGATCCCAAGGTTTCCCTATGTCGAGCCACCATGAAGGGAGCAAATAGACTCCAACGATTCTCTGCTTTATCAGCATCATGATTGAGTCGGTTATTTCATACTCGCCGCGCGAAGATAGTCCGGTCTTGTCAATTGCCTGCCACATCTCAGGACCAGTTGCGTACACGCCAGCATTGACGAGTCTGCTTGTCAGCTGGTCCTCTCTTGGCTTCTCTACCAACCCCACGGCCCTGTCCTCCTGAGCTATGACTATTCCATAAGGAGTAGGGTCTTCGACCGGAGTGACTGAGAGAATCGTCCTGAATCTGGCTTTCTCATAAAGGCTGATTAGGCCTGGTATGGTGTTCGGTCCTACCATCACATCACCATACATCAGAATCAACGGGTCCTGTTTGGCGAACTCGCGGGCGTACACTGCCGCGTGGGCAGTGCCCTTTCTTTCCTTTTGGAAGGCGTAAGAGATCTTCATCGGAGCCCAGTCATGCGAGTCTATGGCCTCGCGAAGTTCCTCGCCATGGTAGCCATAGACGACCAATGTTTCCGCTATTCCTGCATCCTTGAGGGCTCTAAGAGTGTGAAAGATCAACGGCTGTCCCGCCACGGGCAAGAGGTGTTTGGGCATGCTTGCAGAGAGCGGCTGCATTCTTGTGGAGTCGCCTGCTGCCAGTAGGGCTGCCTTCGCTATCATATGTCGCTGGTGAAGTGCGAGGGGTGATAAAGAGTTCGCCATTTGGGACTTCAGAGGGGGCCTGTGGCGAGGGATATGGTTTTAACTGGGCTGCTGGGACAATTTTCACAGTAGACGCGCTGGCAGTGGGAGAATACCGCGGGTCACGACCGCGACATTATTCCCCAGACGGCGATAAGTTAATATACATTAACGTGTGTTAACTACTCAACGTGGAACAGAATCTAGACCACTACAATGGGTTTCGGATTCACAATGAGGTGAATGATTACAATGATGACTGATTCGGAACTAGCCGAAGAACTCAAGGAAATGAAGCTGACAAAGAGCCAGATGATAGTGCTAGGCATCCTCAGAAAGAGCGGTAGGGATGGAGTTACGCCCAAGCAGCTCCTGGACAAGGTTTCGTTTGCCCCAAGGACTGTGAGGTACGCGCTCAGGAAACTACTGAAAAAGAACCTGATCAAGCGGGTGCCTTGTCTGCAAGACATGCGTCAGTATATCTACACACCAGCATAGTGTCACTAACGGACTAGTGTTTGTCCAGAGTGACTCTCACCTGAGTTGGCGGGACTTGGAATGATGCGATCCGAAACGGCTTGTTGTCAAACCATGTTTTTGCCTCAGGGCTGTCACGGACGCTGTGACTAGTCCTAGCCGAACGCCAAGATGAGCGGAGCGAGAACAAGATGAAGAGCCTAGAGGTCCTGACCGGAGAGAAAGCGGCTGCGGCAATACATGCGCTAAATGATGAGTGCCGAAGGCGTATTCTTGATGCACTCAGGTCAAGAGAGATGCCTACACCAGAGATAGCTGATCTGATCTCCAATAAGGGACATGATCAAGTGAAACCTCAGACGGTCCGATATCACTTGAAGGAGCTGGAGCGTGCGGGACTGATAGAACAGACAAGATGTGTGCCTGCTGGTGATGACGACACGCACATAATGAAGAAGGTCTGGAGGGCAACAGCCGAAAGCATATTCATTGCCACCGGAAAGGGGGCCGTGCCTCAGCAAGAAGGCATGGAAGAGCTCGACATAGCCGCCGTGATGCGCAAACTCGGATTCGAACCTCCTAGCGAAGACTTCGTGAAGGAAACCACGATGAAGTACTTAGAATGGGACTCACTCTGGCGAAGGGGAAAGGAACTCGCAGACCAGAGTCTCGGTACAATACCCGAGCTCAGTCCGGCTGAGTACTTAGTGCTTAGGAGGCTTCTGAGCGTTGTCCAGCTTCACAACGTGGACTATGCTCGTTACTGGGAAGTCAGCAAGGAAGTGGCTGACATGTTCAGGAAGGCTTACCTCGAGGGAATTGGCAAGAACCCGGATGTCTACTAGAATCTCGGCTCGGTAGTCTTCTCTTCTCGATGTGCCGGGTACTCTAGCTTCAGCAGATGTCTTATTCTGCCGGCCGTCTTCGGTCCCACCCCCTTGACTCTCATCAGCTCGGTTTCATCTGCCGAGAACACTCTCTCCAAGTTACCGAATTCTGCCAAGATTGCTCTTGATATCACGGTATCGATGCCTGGGAATCCCGAGAGAATGTACTCAAGGGTTTCAGCATCAGTCCCCTTTGTTTCTGGCGATCGAGTACGCAGAATCTTCTTGGACTCCACCTGTTCAAGGTATGCGATTCTGTAAAGCAGATTTGCTGTTTCCTCTGCGTTCCTAGTCCAGAGGATTGGAATCCTAAGCCGTGTCGCTATGGAAGCAAGAGCCCCATATATTGACGCAGGATTCACTGCTCTCAGGCCAGTCAGTTGCTCCCCCTCGATAATCAGCACGGGCCTACGGTAAGTTGAACGCAACGCACTCAACTGCACGAACAGTCTGCCATCGATTAACGATTGGATGAAGTCACCAGACTCCTTCCGTTCGATTGCGACCTCCTCAGAAGCTATGTAGTCACCGACCTCAAGGCTCTCGCCCGATATCACGACATCGAGTCTTGCCAGTTCGCGGGCGACAGCCGTCGGTAGTTCCCTCGAGTCAACAATTAGCTGTATGCCGCCCCTCGGTACGGCAGGTTCTCTTTCTGTATCCCCTGCTGATTTTAATGTGGGTCCAGGCTCTCCACCGAAGTCCTCTAGGCGCATCTGCTTCTTCTCTGGTTCCTTCTCTGCGTCTTTGAGAGCCGATGGCATCTTCTTCAATTTACTAATCACACTCCAGTGGTAATACTCGTCATGTGTGGCTCTGGCCACGAATATTACGACGCGGCCAGGTGATCTTCTGCCTGTCCGGCCGCGACGCTGAATGTATGGCACCACAGATGGAACACAATCGTAGAAAATCACGAGATTGCACTCAGGGATATCAAGCCCTTCTTCCCCAACCTGTGTAGCAACCAGTACGTTGAACTCATTGTTGCGAAAGCTATCCAAGACTTCAATCTGCTTTTTCTGACTGAAGCCCTTGTCGATTCCTCTGGACGCCTGCCCGACAAAGCGACTAACTCTCGCACCATCGAGTTGCTCAAGCACTTCAACGACTTCAGCGGCTGTATCGCGAAAACGCGTGAACACTAGCACACGCGAGTCAAGGTTCGTCGATAGCTGTTCGCTAATGATTTCGAGCAATGCGTCAGCCTTTGGATGTCGGTAACCCTTGGCAACAAGTGCTTGTAACAGGTTCTCGAACTGGATAAACTCAGACCTAGAAATGAGGTCCTTGACACCTTTGGAGCTTTTCTTGTTGCGAGCCTCTTCGTACATACCTTGAATGTATCTCAGAGTTGGCTCCAGACCTTGTGTACCGACAAACTCAATCAGGTGAATCACTCTTAGGGCGGCTGTCAGGTCACGTACCAACAGATACAGATAGGGTGGCGGCTTGGTGAATGACCCAATCTCCTTTCTGACCTCACTCTGGACGCGAAGAATCTCTTTCCGGCTCAGTCGTCTGTTATCTGGCAGAGAGTACCCATAGTTGACCACACGTGTTGTGTAATCATTCAACAACGCCTGCAGTATGTCTATGAGTGCTCGAATTTCCGAAGGCAGACTAACATAGCGAATGTCTGTGGATATGGCAACCACGTAGTCACGCACATCAGGACTGTTCTCAGTTCTTACTTCGACTCTTTTGAGCCTCAGGTTTTCGCATACTTGTCTAATGTGCTCGGGATCGTGACCCGGAGAAGCTGTCAGACCCATAGAGAGCTGCTTCGATCCCTGCTTTTCGTACAGCTCTGCAACAAAGGTATACGCATAGTTCCCCACACCACGATGTGCTTCGTCATAGACCATCAGTGAAACGTCGTTGAGACCGTAGCTCCGTTGAATCAGATCGTTCTGGAGTGCCTGTGGCGTCATGACGATCACACGGGCTTCTGACCATACGAGCCGTCTCTGTTCCGGAGGGTCGTTACCTGTCAGGCAGATTACTTGACTCTTGTCGATATCGAGCGCCTGTTTCAGGAAGCGGGCCTGCTGATCTGCAAGAGGACGTGATGGCGCAAGAAACAGTATCTTTGAGTCAGGATATTCAATCAACCGTCTAGCGGCTGCGAGGGCGGCAATCACAGTCTTCCCGAGACCAGTACTAAGCACTATCATAGTGCTCTCTTTGGCAGCGACCTCTGAGAGTATGACTTGGTACTCCCTATACTCTATTGTGTCCTTCCTGATAAGCGGCATCTCAACGAAGGAAGGTCCTACTGCCATGCCTCTTCTCGTCCGTTTTGGCGTCTTGTCAACACACTTTGATAATACACACTGTAAAAAGCCTCCTACTTGGAATGAAGCGTAAGGAGTCAAAGCCGGATGACTGCAAAAGAGCCGTTGACGAGTGTCGAGGCGGAACTGTACGAGCTCAGCATGCCTGGTCGCCTTTTGGGGAAAGAGGTTCTCGACAACCGAGCAAGGCGGATTGGTATAGTGCGTAGCATAAGAATCGGGCTCAATCCCACCCGTTCTGAGCTGATCATAAAGGGCGCAGAAGTGGAGTTTCCGGTCGATTTCGCGAAGGTTGAAGCCGTCGGCACTGTGGTGCAACTCAACTCCATGGTCAAGGATGCCGAAGAGATTGAGGTTCATGATGTGATTAGGCTTCAGAAGGAAGTACTAGATGACATCCGCAGTTACTTGGGCGGACATTAGGCACTCTCGATAGGCCTCTTCGAAGACGTTAAGAGCATCAGTCGACGGACCATATGTCCGGAGCTGTTTTCATGGACCTCACAGTTGAGAGACTGGCCAAGATGATTGACCACACGGAGCTCAAGCCGGAAACGAAGCGAGAGAAGATTAAGCAACTCTGTGAGGAGGCGCTTACATATCACTTCGCAACAGTATGCATCAATCCTGTTCACGTTCAGTATGCTGCTGAGCTGCTCAAGGACTCAGATGTGAAAGTGTGTTGCGTGATTGGATTCCCGTTTGGTGCTACCATGTCCTCTGTCAAGGCATTCGAAGCCCGAGAGGCCGTGAAACTCGGAGCTCAGGAGGTAGACATGGTGATGAACATTGGCGCTCTTCGTGACAAGAACAATGATCTTGTGAGGTCTGATATTGAAACCGTGGTCGGAGCTTCTGGGAGCGCCCACATCAAGGTCATCCTGGAAACAGGCTTTCTCACAGATGATGAAAAGAAGCAGGCCTGTGTACTCGCCAAGGAGGCGGGGGCTCACTTTGTGAAGACTTCGACAGGTTTCGGTCCTATGGGTGCGACTCCTCATGATGTGAAACTCATGCGTGAAACAGTCGGGGCTTCTATGGGTGTCAAGGCAGCAGGCGGTATCCGAACCTTCAAGGATGCTCTTCGGATGATTGAAGCCGGAGCTGATCGCCTAGGTTCAAGTTCAGGTGTTGCATTGATTGAGGACTTTCGATGGGCTCAGTACAGTGATGCATGGACGCAGCCTGACAAACCCTGCTGGACCTGTCCGAGCCGGCAGGCCAATCTGGCGAAACAGCCGAAGGAAATCTATCTCTACTACAAACAGCGCTGCTTGACATGCCCGGATCGGGACCAGAACATCTTCAATGACTAGAGGGAAACATCATGTCGAAACCATCCTCTGACCAGTACTCTGACGCTTGGATCCTGCACGTATCTCTGAGTGACAGAACCGTCCGGAGAGAACCTTTTCCCCATAGTCTATTCACTAACTTTCTCGGTGGTCGCGGTCTCGGTGTGAAGCTCCTGTACGACCGTCTTGCGGCTCGGCTCGATCCGTTGTCCCCGGACAATCTCTTGGTCTTTGCAGTGGGTCCCGTGACAGCCACAGCTGTTCCTACTTCAGGGCGCTTTGCAGTCATCACGAAGTCACCCCTGACGGGCACCATATTCGATTCCAATGCTGGAGGCTCATTTGGAGCACACCTGAGGCGTGCAGGATATGCAGCAATCATGTTTGAGGGTCGCTCAAGTTCGCCCGTCTATCTCTGGCTCAATAACGATAACGCTGAGATACACGATGCTTCAAATGTGTGGGGAACTGACACGCGTCTCACGACCCGGCGACTTCTTGATGAAACTGACTCTCAAGCTCAGGTGGCCTGTATCGGTCCTGCTGGAGAAAACCGAGTCAAACTGGCGGCTATCATCACGGATGAGCACCGGGCCGCTGGGCGGGGCGGAGTCGGTGCGGTCATGGGTTCAAAGAACCTCAAGGCTGTAGTAGTGCACGGCACGGGCAAGGCTGCGGTCAGTAATGAACAGGCACTGAATAAGGCAGTTGAGCGTGCACGTCGACTCATAAAGAAGAATGCGGTCACAGACAAGTCTCTCCCTGTCTACGGCACAGCTGTGCTGGTCAGTGTCATCAATGAACACGGAATGCTGCCCACATACAATTTCCAAGAGGGCACGTTTAATGATGCTGAAGGTGTTTCAGGAGAGAAACTGCTTGAGCGCCTGTATGTCCGTCAGTATCATTGCTACGGTTGTCCAATTGGCTGTGGACGCATCAGTCGTGTCCATGGTGAAGAAGTAGGTGGGCCCGAGTATGAAACCATATGGGCTCTCGGTCCTCAGTGTGGCATAAACGACTTGGAATGGATTGCTGCAGCGAATCATCGATGTAATCTCTTGGGTATTGATACCATATCCATGGGGAGCACTATTGGATGCGCAATGGAGCTGGCCCAGAAGGGCAAACTGAGTGCGCCACTGAGATTCGGTCAGACCGACGGGATCTTCGAACTCATAGATGATGTAGCATTCGGTAGGGGGCTGGGAGCGGAACTGGGCGAGGGTTCCCGAGCAACCGCATTACGTCATGGTGCACCAGAGCTGGCGATGCAGGTCAAGGGTCTTGAGATACCAGCCTATGATCCGCGAGGTGTACAGGGCCATGCACTTGGGTATGCGACCTCCAACCGTGGCGGCTGCCATTTGAGATCCTATCTGATCGGGCCAGAGATAATGGGCGTGCCTGTCATCGTTGACAGGGATCGGACAGAGGGTAAACCCAGTCTAGTGATCCTTTACCAGAACCTGTCGGCCTCGATGGACTCTCTGGTTCTCTGCCGGTTCACCAATTTCGCTTGGACAGTTGACGACTATGCTGACCTGCTAGCTGGTTGTACCGGGCTCCAGATTGATGGTCCTGGTTTGCTCGCACTTGGAGAACGCATCTGGAACCTGGAGCGCCTGTTCAACCTACGCGAGGGCCTGTCGTCCCGAGATGACAAGCTCCCACCACGCTTCTCGACACCACTACCCGAGGGTGGCTCACGTAACCGTGTTGTCAACCTTGAAGAGATGCTTCCGAAGTACTACGCCCTTCGGGGGTGGGACAAAGAAGGTCGGCCCACGAAAGAGAGGCTCAAGCGCTTGGGCCTTGCTAAGGTCTAGACTGGAAAGAGCTACTTCCGAAAACAGACAACAATGGAACTTCAGAATGAGGATTGATGCGGCTGACAACAAGACGGGGGCGAGGAAGGAAGTTCCGAAGAGGACACGCTCCTTTCCTGACGAGAATCAGGTTCTATTGGTGTGACAAGTGTAATGTGCCTCGTATCGCCAACAGCAAATGCTCGGTCTGTGGAAGCTTGCCAAGGCCCGTTGAGTTGTCTCCTCCTGGCGATCCATTCCCGGCAATGGATGGCCATCTCGATCAAGCGACAAGGGCTGTCAACCGGCAATTTGGAAACGGTGTGGGCGAGGTACTACTTCCACATGATAAGACGATAGTCATGAATAAGGTATCGTCCCTAGATGCCATGTACGAGGTGGTCGTGGATGGATATGTGGTAGGACGACTTAGATTCGACATTCCCAAGCTTGACTACACTTTCGTCCTGTCTCTGGAGGGCGGTAGGAGGATTGCCAGCGTCTGCAAGCAGAAGTTTGTCTCTTGTCATGAGGGGATTCTAGAGTATCTCAAGAAGGGGTCGAACTTGCTAGTCCCGGGAATTGCAGGCTGCGATATCGGCATTAATCTCGGTGATGATGTTTGGGTGACGGACCTCGAGAAACATGTGATTGCAGTTGGAGTTGCCCGCATGACAGGACCAGAAATGAGCAAGTCAGAAAGAGGGTATGCAATCAAGATACGCGAGGTTGACGATCCACTGCAGGCGACTGTGAACTGCCAGTCGTCTTCTTGGGAGAAAGCAGTGGAGGCGAACTCCAAGGACCTCCATGCGATTGAGACAGAGGCCATCGGATTCATCAAGAACACAATTGAAGCTCATGGCGCCCAAGTGGTCGTAGGGTTCAGCGGGGGCAAGGACTCCCTCGTCACATATCTCTTGGCTGAGAAGGCTCTGAACAGGAGTCCTCCAATCTTCTTCACAGACACCGGGCTGGAACTCCCTGAGACTATCTCGTACGTGAAGGATTTTGCCCAGAGCCGTAATGTCGGAATAATCGGAAGAAGTGCAGGTGATCGGTTCTGGGGGTCCGTTGATGTCTTCGGCCCACCTGCTCGCGACTTCCGTTGGTGCTGCAAGGTATTGAAGCTTGGTCCGGCTGCCAAGTCCATATCTGATGAGTTGGGTGGAGATGCGCTGGTCTTCATGGGGCAAAGGAGGCTGGAATCCTTCCAGCGTTCTCTCGAACCAAGGGTGACCTCCAATCCTTGGGTCCCGGGGCAAGTCTCTGCGAGTCCGATTCAGAATTGGAATGCTCTTGAGGTGTGGCTCTATATATTCGGAGAGAGAGCTCAGTTCAACCCTATGTACAACAGGGGATATCACAGGATGGGCTGCTACCTCTGTCCCGCCACTCCACTGGCTGAACTGGAGAGCCTGAAGGACACGCATCCCGTTCTCTATGAGCGATGGTATGGCAAACTGCATGAGTGGGCAAGAAGGTATGCCTATCCTGACGAGTGGGCCAAGCTTGGATTCTGGCGATGGAAGAAGCTGCCAAGTGGTCAGATGAACCTAATTGAAGAGTTGGGTCTGCAGATCAAGACAACTCGAGAGGCGCCCTCAGAAGCACTTGAGCTAAATGTCGTCAAGGGTGTATCGCCGTGCACATCTTCTGGATTCAGCATGGAAGGCCAATTCTCCTCGGGGTTGGACCTGAACAGAATTGCCAGAATCATGCCAGTCTTTGGCAAGACGCAACTGTCCGAGGAGCTGGGCGCATTGAGAACACAAGCCGGCGATGTCAGTATTGCCCTGTTCAGCTCGGGATCACTGGTTGTAAGAGGAGAGAGCGAAGCCGCTGTCAATCGAATCGTGAACCAGCTACAGCGAGCAATCAGGCGGGTTGTCTTCTGTCAAGCATGCGGTTCTTGTCCTCCTCAATGTGAACATGGGGCACTGGGTTTGGAAGACGGCAAGATATCGGTCGATGAGGACAAATGCACTCGCTGCCTTAAGTGTGACAACTGGCCCTGCCCCACATATCTTGAATGAGTGCGTGCCACGTCCTTCCGACAAAGATAGGTGCGGTTTTCTTCTCTCGCTGCCATGCTTCGACTGCTTCTGCAGCAACAGGATTTGACAAAAGATTAATTACAGCGTCAATTGTGGAAACGGACCCAGTGCTTTCTAGGCAGCGGCGCACGATGGCGGTCTTCTGGAATGCTCACTGCTATCTCATACAAGATCTACGAGATGCGCAAGTATCTAGTCCTCAGTCTGATTATTTCTATAGTTGCGATACCAATCGCCAACTCCTTCGTCGTTGAGCGAGATCGCAACCGGAATGAGATGTATGGTGAGGCATTCTGGATTTACGGTTTCGAAATCTACAACATGACTGACTCTCAGCTGGCCGATGCTCTCCCTCCTGAGTGGGGTTTCAATGCTAGTCTGTATGCTCTGCCTCCCTATCTAGGCAACATCACATACGAGTACCCAGTCTTCGGTCTCATATTCTTCGCAATCGCAGTATGGCTATACCCGGGTGTGGGTGGGCTGCAGCCTCTGTGGTTGAACTTCCTTCTTGTTCTGGTGTTCAACCTCAATCTGGTTCTAGTAGCCATCTTGTTGCGCGACAAGATCTACAAGGTGTCTTGGGCACGTTTCCTGTTCGGCGCTTACTTCGTATATGGTCTCATAATGTCTGCTGGCGGCGGCAAGAACGAACCTATCGCCGACTGTCTCATGCTGATGGCACTCATTCTCAGGAAGGAAGGGCAGATGGGAAAGGCCATGTTCACTCTCGGCTTGGCTGTGCAGTCGAAGATATACCCTGCAGTGATCTTTCCGATTCTGTTCTTGGAAGCCCCCGTTTCTTCTGTCTGGTTCCTGATTTCCACGCTCTTGACAGTGATACCTTTTGCTTTTCTGGGGGCGAATTTCGACTCACTGATCTCGCACTTCCTTAACACCACGAGCTATTCGAGCTACATAGTCAACCCAATGTACCCGGGGCTCTTTCTGGCAACTCCTGACGTAGCTACCAACCCGGTCACATACTACATGTGGCCTCCTGCACTGGTTCCACTGATCATCTACGTTACATTCATGACCTATACAATACCGCTGTACCTTCCATCTAGGCAGCAGTTCCAAGGCAAGTCAGTAGTCCAGAAGCTACTGGTTCTGAAGCCCTTGTATGTCTATCTCCTCCCTGCCATACTCTTTGTGTATCGCTGGGTCATGCCATGGTACCTGTTTTGGCTTGGGATTACTGTCTTCCTATTTGACGAGGACAAACAGGCCATAGGGTATCTAAAGCAGCTCACCGTGGTCGGCGTGGTCTATACATTTGGCTTGTTGTGCAATGGGCCCTATCTCCTGAGCGGCCCACTTCCCGACTTCTTGGCAAATTTCACGTCTGGCTGGTACACAATAATAGGGCTCTCTCTCATGGTTGGGCTTACTGCTTTTTCATACTTCGCGTGGAAGTGGACCTTTGAGCGCAGGGAACGGAAAGCGCGTATCATTCGGGAGGCTGAGGCGCGCGGTGAGCTTGTGATTTGATCTGACGTTCGCTGCCATTGTTCCCATAGAAATCAATAATTCGCTTCCTTATCATTGTCGAGGAGTACAGCCCTCCAACGTTCCCTCTTGCGAGCCTTACGATTCTTGTGCTCAACCCAAGTTCCCTAATGCGTTTTTCAAGCCCTTCAATGTCGGTCTTCTGATCGTAGCCTAGCGCTACCACATCAGGTCTGTTGTCAATTACAATCGAAGTGTGATCATCAGTATCGTATCCCAAGATTGCTTTGTCGACGACTTTCAAGGACTCAATCAATCGCCGTCTTTGTTCCTGGGGGAAGACCGGTGGGGCGCCTCTCTCCCTCTCAATCGTCTTGTCAAGTGCGATGACGGCAATCAATTCGCCACCTGGTCCGGCCAATGCCCTTGCCTGCTCCAGATACGCAATATGACCGAGGTGGAGAATGTCAAACTTGCCAGCCACTAGCACTTTCTTGCCGGTCACTTGCCGCTTGCCTCCGTCTAGAGCACTGCTAGTCCTCATCCACCGCTAGGAATTCGCTACCTTCTGCAATCATCTCGATACGTCGTCTGGTCTTTGTTATCTGACTGACATGAATGATGCCATTGATCTCAAGCTGCATCAGGGCCGAGTTCAGTTCAGCCTCGCTCGGTTCACCACCAAGTTCCTTCTTCAGTGCGCGCAGAAGTTCGTCATCCAATGCCACACCGTGGCGCTTTTTCAGAATATTGACTACAAGGTTCCTGAGCGGCACAGCACTCCAAGTTGACATCTCTTCAGCACACTCCACTCTTCATATGTATCCCGGAGGTCCAACCGAAACAACCGTGGTCCTACGCAGTTCCTGGTTCAGCTTCTGGAAGCGTTCGAGGTCTTCGGCTCTGACCGATGGATGAATCGACTTCAACGCGTCTTCGAAATGCCTCCAGGACACCTTCTCCGCCTGCATGTTCTCTCTGAGTGCACGCATCCCTGCCTCCCTGCAGAGAGCCTCTATGTCACCTCCGACGAAGTACGGAGTAGCTTGGACAAGCTTCTGGATGTCGACATCCGAATCGAGGGGCATGTTGGCCATGTAGATTCGGAAAATCTCCTCGCGGCTCTTTTCATCGGGCGCACCGATGTAGACGAACCTGTCGAATCGACCTGTGCGGAGTAGAGCAGGATCAATCAGGTCTGGTCTGTTGGTTGCGGCCAGTACAAGTATGTCCTTCGTGGTTTCAAGGCCGTCCATTTCGGTCAGCAACTGGCTGATGACTCTCTCAGTCACGTGACTGTCGCCTGCGGTCCGGCCTCTGGTCGGAGCAAGAGCATCAATCTCGTCGAAGAATATGATGGCAGGAGCCGCAGTCCTCGCCTTCCGGAAGACCTCACGGATCGCCTTCTCGCTCTCACCGACCCACTTTGACAAGAGCTCCGGTCCCTTCACGCTGATGAAGTTCGCTTCGCTCTCGGTGGCGACAGCCCTAGCAAGAAGAGTCTTTCCGCAACCTGGGGGCCCAAAGATCAGGACTCCCTTGGGTGGAGTTATGCCTATCCGGCGAAACGCTTCCGGTTTCTTGAGCGGCCACTCGACAACCTCTATGAGCTCTTGTTTCTCATTCGTCAGCCCGCCTATCTGCTCCCATCTGACATTTGGTATCTCCACAAAAACCTCTCTGACTGCGGATGGCTGCACCTCCCTGAGTGCCCCGAGGAAGTCCTCTGCATTCACTTCTAGTTTGTCCAGAACCTCTTGAGGGATCTCTTCCTCCTCAAGGTTGATCTGGGGCAGATACCTTCTCAATGCCTTCATTGCAGCCTCTCTGCACAATGCCTGGAGGTCTGCACCAACGAAGCCATGGGTGACTTTGGCAAGATACTGCAGGTCGACTATGTTTTCTCCTTCGGTTGTCAGCGGCATGCCTCTGGAGTGGATATGAAGAACCTCCAATCTGCCTGCTTCGTCGGGGACACCAATCTCAATCTCGCGATCAAACCGTCCTGGCCGTCTGAGAGCAGGATCGAGTGCGTTCAGCCTGTTAGTGGCTCCAATCACAACGACCTGTCCTCTTGATTTGAGGCCATCCATCGTAGCAAGAAGCTGGGCAACCACACGTCGCTCGACCTCTCCTTGGACATCTTCACGCTTAGGTGCTATCGCATCTAGCTCGTCAATGAATATGATGCTCGGGGCATTCTCTTCAGCATCCTCGAATATCTTCCGAAGCTTCTGCTCGGACTCGCCGTAGAACTTCGACATGATCTCTGGGCCGTTAATATGAGTGAAGTTAGCCTCCGACTCGCTTGCCACCGCCTTGGCTAGGAGAGTCTTCCCTGTGCCAGGTGGTCCATGGAGTATCAGTCCCCGCGGGGGGTCAATCCCGAGCCGCTTGAAGATCTCTGGATGGCGCATCGGCAGTTCTACCATCTCACGAATTCTCTGAATTGGCTCTGACAGCCCTCCAATCTCCTCGTATGTGACCTGAGAGGCACCGATAGTTTCGCCAGTGGGCTTCTCTGCTATCACTAGTATGGTCGAGTGCTGTACCACTACTGTTCCCACGGGCTTGATTGCAGTAACCTTGAATGGTATCGCTCGTCCGAGGATGGGGATGAAGACAGTATCTTGAACCGTGACCGGGCAGTTCAGAAGCTTCCTTTTCACGAATTCCTCGAATCTCGGTTCCGGACGGATTGGCACTGACGTTGGGGCCAATGTGACATTTCTGGCTGGCTCTTCATTCGCCTTCACAACAGTGACCTTCTCACTGAGGCTGACGCCAGCGTTTCTTCTTATCCTGCCATCCATCCGAATGATCTCACGGCCCTTGTCTCCCTGATAGGCGGGCCATGCTATGGCTGCAGTGGCTCTCTTTCCTTTGATCTCAATGATGTCTCCGGTCCTGACGCCGAGCTTCTCCATTGACACGGTGTCGATTCTCACTATGAACCTGCCTATGTCTCTGTGCTCAGCTTCGGCCACCTTGAGTATGATTTCGACCACTGCCTAAACACATCCTCCAAATTGGAAGTCCCATGGTTCAGAAACCGTAACGCCCCGCTTCTGCGTCGTCAGACGCCCTGTTTCACATCCTTTCGGTTTCCGCTCTTGAGCATTTCTCTAGCTACAAATGCTCACCTACAAACATATGGCGTTCTCACTCGCCCCGACAGCAATCCGAATATAAACTCTCACTTGAAGAGATGCTTGCTTCCATCACACTCTGGAAACCATCTCGACCTCGACCTGCGCAACCCCTTTCAGAGAGCTTATCGCCGCCTCTATGTCGTCAGTTCCTCCGAGTGCCTCATCTCTTGCGACATTCATCCTAAGCGCCTTCAGGCCGAACGCCACTGGGATGATCTCTGTGGCTCTGACATCAGTCCCCTTTGGAATAGCCTTCTTGATTCGCTTGAGAAGACTATCAAGGTTGACATCAATATCCTCTGGCATGATTTTCAGTGTGACTATGACTCTCGCCATCCTGTATCGCCCCCCACTCTAAGGTCCGTCAAACCCACAACTGGGGCACTTGTATCTGTTTGAGAAACGTCTGCATGATTCGCAACGCCAGATTGTGAATTCGCCGCAGGATGGACACTGGAACTTGACGCAGTTCTCTCTTGGAGAGATAGAGCTGTGACACGAAGTACATCTGATTGCTTTCATGACGGCCAAGACTATCACCAAAGAATCTCAGAAGGTGCTGGTCTTTGGGGCCCATCGGGGGACTTTTTATAAATCTACCGAACTAGAGCTGTCGTTGATTACCCTACGATGCTGGATGTATAGTCTTGGGTTGGCCAAGCCATATATGGACTGCCTGACGTAGACATTTCAGAGCGATGCTGGGGATGATCTCTTGGGAACAAAGCTCGGCGACATAGTGAAGGCAGAAGCAATCTCGCTGGGCCAGCTGAAAGGGCGAGCGATTGCTGTAGATGCCTACAACACTCTCTATGCTTTCTTGTCGACCATACGCCAACCCGACGGGACTCCACTGATGGATAAGAAAGGCCGCGTGACGAGTCATCTCAGTGGACTGTTCTACAGAAATCTGAATCTGCTAGAGGCTGGCGTGCGTCCCGTCTATGTCTTTGATGGCACTCCTCCAGTGCTCAAGGCCGATGAGATCCAGCGCCGACGGACTCAGCGGGATGCAGCATTCAAGGCTTGGGAGATAGCCAGAGAAGAAGGCAGGATCGAAGATGCCCGACGAGCGGCTCAGGCAAGCTCACGTCTCACATCGGAGATGGTTGAGGAAGGCAAGAAGGTGATTTCGGCATTGGGGATTCCCATCGTTCAGGCGCCGTCAGAGGGTGAGGCTGCTGCCGCGAAGATGGCGCGGGAAGGGCTTGTGTGGGCCAGCGCGAGTCAAGACAACGACTCGCTCCTCTATAACTGTCCTCGAATGATACGCAACCTAACGATTAGCGGCAGGCGTCGTGTGGCGCGTTCAAGGTCGTACAAGACCATTGAGCCTGAGCTGATAGACCTAGACCTCAACTTGAAGTACCTAGGTGTTACAAGGGAGCAGCTAATCGACATAGCTATCTTGGTGGGGACTGACTACAATGCCGGAGTGAAGGGTATAGGTCAAAAAACTGCTCTGAAACTGGTCCTGAAGCATGGCTCACTGGAGGGCATAATAGCTCAGACTGATACAATCCTTGACTTCCCGTTTCAAGAGATTCGCAGCATCTTCTTGAACCCACCTGCGGTAGACCTTAAGCCCCTGAAGTGGTCCGCCTTAGATCCGGATCTGCTGACTCGGGTTCTGTGCGATGAGCATGACTTCAGTATGGAGAGGGTCCAGACATCAATCAAGAAGCTTCAGGAACACCTGGAAGAAACTCTCGGTTCGACAGAGCAGAGTGCGTTGACTGACTTCCTGTGATTGTCAGGTCTTGAAACCGAGCATGGGTTTGGTTGATAGTCGATTCCGAGAATGATAAATACCGACCTGTGCATCAAAAGATGCGGAAAGGGACCCACGAATGCGTGACCGAATGACTGCAGTCCGTGCATCTGTCGCTGACATAGTGAACGGCGAGTACACGGAAGACGAGGGGGCTAAGGTGCTGTCTCCCTTCGGTGTTGAACTGAGACGCGTGGTGCTGGTCGGTCTAGTGGTCAACAGGTACTCGGGGCAGGGCTTTTCCAGTATCACCATAGATGATGGATCTCAGACGATTCGGGTAAAGGCTTGGCGAGAAGATGCCAGTTCTCTCGAGAAAATCAGCTCCGGTTCGCTTGTTCTTGTTGTTGGAAAGATACGGAAGTACAATGAAGAGATACACATAGCACCTGAGATTGTTCGTGAGATGAACGACCCAAACTTCATGACTCTTCACACACTCGAACGTCTTAGGGGTGTCATGACTCTAAGCGGAGTGTCAACTCCCGAGAGTTCTAGCCTTGAGGACGAGGAAACGGGCGCGGTCATCTCGGTGCAGAAGGAGCCAAGTGCTGTTGAAGATTCAACATCGGGGCTAAAGCTCAAACACATTCTGCAGTACATCCAGCAGAATGCGCGTCCTGATGGGGTGCCAATCGAAGACATTGTGGCATTCTTTGGGGCAAGAGGTCATGCAAAGACTGACATTCAGCTCAAGGTAATTGACCTTCAGGGTGAAGAGAAAATCAGGGAGGTCAAGGCAGGGCGCTACGTTCTGACCGAGCTGTAATCAGTATCACGTTCTGACTGCCTTGCCCTACAGGCACACTGCCGGAGCAGAAGCTTCAATAGTGCAGGCAACTTGCCCTCAAGCATGGACAACTACGAGAAGATGCTCCAGAGAGCAAGGTCTCAAGTTCCCGCTGATGCATTCAAGAGATCCGGCGAGCGATTTCAAGTGCCCAAAGCTCAGCTTATGATTCAAGGCAATAGAAGCCTCTGGCAGAACTTCCACGAGATTGTCGGTGTTGTAAACCGGCCGGGAAAGGAGGTCCTCAAATACATTTCAGGACAGCTTGCTACGGCAGGGACTTTCGAGGGCAGTAATGCGGTCTTCCAGGGCAAATTCACTTCTGATGCAGTTGATGATGTGTTGGCACACTACATAGAATACTATGTCATATGTCCTGTCTGCGGGCGTCCTGATACGGCTGAGATCAAAGACGAGAATGCATATTGGCTTCAATGCTCAGCGTGTGGCGCACGAACATCAATACGACCTGTCTGAGTCCCGTGTGCCATAGACTGCTTGTCCTTCCCTAGACTCAGATGGCCAATCCAAGCTGCAATACAACGTGTTTCATTGCCGGTACGATTCCTGTCGCCACATAATCCTTTATAGCCCACAAGGGGTACTGAAGACTACTGATGCTCTCAGAATCACAATTGACAAAGAAACTCGACGTCCACTTGCGAATTCCGACGGCGGCCGCGCGAATCGTTTCACCGGTCTTGCTCTAGGAGGTAATTGGTTGGTTTCCGTGTATATGCGGGTGCGAGAAACACTCGAACACTACCTCGTGGCCATATGTGATGAGGCTCTGCTTGGTCAGACTCTGGTCCAAGGCAAGATTCGTTTTAAGGTCAGTGAGGAGTTCTACGGCGGTGAACTCATCGACATGGAAAAGTGTCTTGAGCACCTGAAGAGAGCGACAATCGTGAATATGATTGGAAACAATACTGTCAAGGCCGCAATCGAAGCCGGGATTGTCCACAAAGGGGCTGTGTTGTACATCGACGGTCATCCACACGCGCAGTGGGTCAAACTTTGATAGGTTTGTCATTCTATGATAAGCCTTTCAGCCTAACACGAGATGCCTTTCTCTATCCAAACATGGAACCTAGCTGTCCGCCTGATACGTCCACGTTTTAAGCAGAAGAAATGATGAACCGCTGGCGATTGCCTTGAATGCACCATGTTATCTCTGTGGCAAAGATGCCGTGCTAGATGGCCTGTGCGCCGAATGCTACAACAGAGAGCATCCCCTCATACGCGTTTCGTCCCCACTAGAGATAATTGCCTGTAAGCGATGCGGTTCCGTCAAAATCCCCGGTGGATGGAGGACGATACCACTCTCGTCCTCCGAGTCAGACGAGCTAATGCTCAGACAGATAGACAACCTACTGTCGCGTGAGGTTGAACGTCTCACAGATGACGTGGAAATCACCTATAACGTCGAGAACAGGCTCGACAGGGTCCTGTACATCAGGGTCAAAGCCGCAGGGAGGTCTCATACATCTCTAGAGCCTCATACTGAGGAATATCCAGTAGAGGTGCGCTTAAGCTACGTGACATGTGATACCTGTGGCATGATGAGCGGCGGTTATCACGAGGCCATTCTCCAAATCAGGGCGGACGGCCGCGAAGTCACTGACGTGGAGGAAGAGGAGATCCTTTCCATTGTCACCCAAATCGCAGAGAAGGAGTATGGAAAGGATGCCAAAGCTTTCGCAACCGAAAGCAAGCGGACTAAGATCGGCTTTGACTTCAAGATGGGCTCTGATCATATGGCTCGGCTCGTAGCGGACGAATTGCAGTCTAGATACCTTGCTGATAGGAAAGAGAACTACAAGCTGATCGGGCAAGAGCATGGAGGGAAGGGAAAGTATCGCGTGACAATACTCATAAGACTGCCGCGATGGGTCGCAGGTGATTTTGTGAGGGTCGCAGGCAGGCCATGCCAAGTGATATCAATCAACCGGAACGGAATGACCTGTCAAGACCTGACCGATGGTCAGAAATCCACAATAAACCCCAAGAGCTCGAAGTGGCGCACATTGGAGTTCTTGGCGTCCCAGTCTGTTAAACGGGAGTACATGGTTCTATCCCGAGGGTACGGGCAGTCTGTTCAGCTAATGGATGCAAAGACATTCACAACGGTAGACGTTGTGGAGACCCCGCTGAGTTCGGAGTGGCGCTCCGGAAGCAGAGTGTTTCTGGCTGAGATCGATGGTGTTCTTTACCCCTTGCCCGAATCTGCTGCCCTTGAATCTGATGCCGTGTAGAACTGATGGCCGTTTTCGTCGTGGGAAATCTCTTCGCACGAGTATGACAGAAGCAACTCGACCAAGCTCAGTGCGAGGCCTTGGCTGTCAAAGATGGATTGAATGGCTTTGCGTCGCTACGCTT
>PRDI01000008.1 GCA_003345595.1 Candidatus Thorarchaeota archaeon
TGGACCACATCTTCTTCCGAGCATTCTGCGGCGCGACAGTATGGCAAAGCTCATCTTTTCTCCTATGACACCCAAGTATGGCCTAACGCGACCCCGTTTCTTACCAAGAAACACCTCGAAAGTGTTATAGCCTCCCACTATATTGTGTGGGTTTCGTCGTGTGTTCATGAGTGAGGTGCAGATGCAGCTCAGCTGGAGCACAGTCGTGACCGGTTTTGTGATCAGTATGGCACTGGTAATGGGCATGATTGTCGCTATCATGAACCCCTCGTATTCAACCAGGTTCGGGCCGCCGTTTGGCACCGGGAGCATCGACATCGAGTACACCTCGGAGATAAACCAGACCCTCGGCCAGTCTGTCACGAGGGAGTATTCGCCATCCGTGAGTCGCGTCGTTTTGCTGAATGAAACCCCCCTCCACCAGTACCTAGGTGTCCAAGTGCCCGTATATGACTATGATGAGGTACACGTGTCCGCAACCGTGGAGGCAGTGAGCGACGTTGTTGCTGCAGAACTTGTCGTCTTGATCCACTTTGCCAACTCCACATCACGACATATCGAACAGACGATAGAGAGGGGTCAGTGGACAAATCTCGTTCTCACAGTTGACATGGATTCGGTAAGAAACGCATCATCCTCTTGGACGAACTACTGGCACATCGAGGTTAATCCATATGAGGATCTCATCTGGCACAATGTTGCGGTATGGGCTAGTTCTTCCAAGCCATTGTCCAGAGTGATTGTGGATGTTCAGTCGACGGCGGGCGCAAGCCTGTTTCAGTACGAAATGATGAGATTTCTGGCAGAGTCACCTTACTTGGACGTCGGTAGAGAGAACGAAACCAGAAGCGGGTTCTCTCTACACAAGGCCAACTGTTCGCTCTATTTGGCCCCGGGGGAGATAGCGGGCCTCATAGGATGGGGCAGTGATTCCAACATCTATGATGGCCTCCCGCTGAATCTCACGATTCATGAAAACGAAACCGTTCGGTGGAACATCAGGATTCTAGCGATAAGATTGGACTTTGCAGTCAACGTAAGGTGTTCGGTAGGCTATCTCTGGGTTTATGGGTCATCGGACCCTGGTACGCATGTAGACCTCTACGATGCCCACGTTGACTTCGACAGACTTGACTCCCTCTATATGCCCCCACGCCGTTCCCTATATGTCGAAGTGCGCTGGCTTGATTTGCTCGGGGATTATAGCAAATCGAACTACCGGGAGAGAGCAGAAGGACAAGCGGGGAACTGGTCAGCACCACTCGGCACAGAAAACATACAGATTTCTATTGAGTTCCCGGGCTGGGATGCTTATGGTTTCGCACTGAATACCGGCGATATGCTTCTGTTGAGCTCTGGATTGATGTTGATGGCTGCAGTGATAGTTCGGTCGGCCCTCCTTGTGCCTAGGAAACCGGGCGACGGACTGCGTCTGGGAAGCAGGCTAGTTCCGATCATCTTGATGCTTGGGTTGTCACTGTTTCCTTGGTATGAGTCGTCAAGAACCATATCCGACTGGTGGAACGCCGCCAACCCAATACAAGTGAACATGGTATTGTTCGGACCGATTCCTGTGATTCTAGCATCGACATCTGGCTCCCTGATGTCTTTTATTCTGCCGCAGTCTGCTCTGTACTGGGCGGCTCTTGCGTTCTTCGTGTACTGGCTGCCCCTGATCTACGCTACGGTGAGGGCGCCAGCGGCTAGTGACTGGGCTGGGAACTTGCGTAGGGTGTTCCTTCTCGCAATGCCAGCGCTCTACGCACTTGTGTTCCCGGTCGTGATGCCTCTCCCAGTCCATCTTGAACTCGTGCCAACCCCCGTAGTCTTGCTCACGTACATCGTTCCGATAGCTTGGCTTGCCGCGGCCACTATTGCGCTACTGCTTGAACGCCACAACACACGAGTTCGGGCATTATCCACAGGAGGTTCTGGCAAGAGTGGGGGTTTGACTGAGCAGGTATCCAGCAAGGCTGCCCAGGCATCCGCCTCCGAATCGGACTCATCCCGGCTTGGGGCGGTCCTGTTCACCCGAGGACTTGGCAACAGAAAGGTGAAACTGCTGCTAGTGCTCCTGCTGTTGTCGCCGACGCTCGTAGGGTTCCACTACGCATCACCTCAATATGACTGGCAGTCACAGCGCTTCGAGGTGCTCGAAGGAATCGTATGGGAGTTTCCAGCTCTTATCTATCCCCTTCCGTTCGCCTATTCTCAGGTGGCCGGCTTCGATGTCATGTGGTGGCTGTTCTCAGTCCCATACGTCTTATGCTGCTACATCGCCATCGTGTTTCTCTGGTACTGGACGAGAAGAGGCACAGGCAAGGGTTACGTCAAAGCCTCGCTCTTCCTCGCGTTCACGGTATCGGTTGCCGCGCTCGTTGTTCGCTTTCCAATCCCGAGCTACCTATCCACAGTATGGGTTCCCACACCGATATCTGTGATAGCCATCGCTATCGCCTTGGGAGTTCAAGGCTCTAGTGCTGACCATTCGCCTAGGTCAGTACTCGCTGTCAAGGGGCAAGGTGAGCCGTTGACGGTCGCTCCCGCATCGTCTGGAACCACAGATAAATGATGCCTCGTCAGTCTATCTATTCTGTTCCAGATTTGCCAGTCGAATTAGTGGTATGGTCTGGGTCATCATGGCTATACTTCTGGCCCACTCAGAAACCGACCTAGTCAGGAGATTTTTAAGTTCCCACTCGAGGAAGTCCAAACTGTCCAGATTCTGGCTAGCTGCCACATACCGCCCTGGAGGCGGAACAATGAATCAGGCGGAAATAAGAGAAACTGCAAGAATGGTCGAGATGGCAGGTCTCTCCAGTCCGATGCTCAGAGTGTTTCAGGTCAGGAGCGATTATCTTCTCCCATCTACATATGTCATCGAGTCCCCGAGTGCTCTGAAGATTCTGCTACGACCTTGGATTGTGGGAGGGAAGCTGGCAAGCTATGCACGAAGGAGTACTGCCGAGTTTCTTCGTGTGGCGTACGGAGTTTCCGAGGAATTGAGGGACTCGCATCTTGGGACTGTAACAGAAGTCATTCCGCTTGCAGGCTCTCTCTACTATGGTGTCGCGGAAGCATTTGAATCAGTCTTTGGAGAGCCCATCAACCGCTGTTTCATTGGTGCGAAGCGTCAGCTATCACCAACAGGTTGGGTGACCGAGCTTGCCTACGAGAACTTCGAGGCTTTATCGCCTGAGTCGGTGATCTTGATAGGGGACACTATAGCAACAGGTGGGACTATCGAACGCATCTTGGACGCCACGCTGGCCCGCGGTCCAGATATACGTGCAGTGATTGTCTATTCCATTGCAGGTGGCCTGATAGGGGCGCACCGTCTGAAACAACTCGCTGAACGCTTGCATATTCCCATCTATCTCTTCTTCTCTAATGCGATATTCGGTGTCGAGTCGAATGGTACGGACATGCCTTGGCTGCATCCGGGCACCGTGGTTTCCCCTGGAATCAGAGCGAAGGCGGAGAGCACCTATGGCACTGATTTGGGACGCCGCTGGTGTTGTGTCTGGGACTGGGGCGACCGAGCCAAGCAACCGCTGAAGCATCTCGAAATGCTGTTGGCACGTTGCGATGAGGAACTGCATGCTAACGTGACAGAGAAGACCAAGAACGTCCTTGAGAAGGTAAGACGGGAAACTCAGAATGCTCTTGAGGAATGGAAAAAACCGCTGCAGCTCTGAAGCATTCTGCCAGCGGTGCAGAACACGTTGTTTAAGTCATGACCAGTAGTAGTCGGGTGGGGCAAACAGATGGCACTGACTGATGAACAGAGGGAGCGATACTCCCGGACTCTGGCTCTCCGCGACTTCGGAGAGAAAGAAATGGTGTCCGTCTTGAGAACCACGGTATCTGTGGTCGGGGCCGGCGGACTGGGCAGCCCGGCACTTCGTTTCTTGGTGGCCATGGGCTTTGGCAAGGTCCGTATCATAGACCGTGACATAGTGGAGTTGTCCAACATCCAACGACAGACCGTATACAATACGAGTGACATCGGCCGACCAAAAGCGGAGGCAGCCGCCTCTAATCTTGCGCTCATGAACCCCGATGTGGAGTTTGAGCCGATCACAGTATCCATAGACATGAACAACGCCCAAGACCTGTTGAAGGGTTCGGACATCATCCTAGACGGTCTAGATACTGTCCAGTCAAGACGCGCTGTCAACTTCGCAAGTGTCAGACTGAAGATACCCTACGTGTTTGCGGGCGCAATCGAATACTATGCTAACATCACGACATTCCTGCCGGGGCAGACCGGGTGTCTACAATGCTTGATGGGCGATGTTCAAGACAACCCTGAGAATACGTGTCAGAGGGTCGGTGTTTCACCAACGCTCTTGCCCATGGCAGCTTCTGTAGAGGTTCAAGAGGCTGTCCTCATAGCAGTGAGTCGGCATCCTCGTCTGGCAGGACGCCTGATGGCAATAGACATGAACGACTTGGCCTTTGACTTCTTTGACATAGGGCGGGTGGAGGACTGTCCTGTATGTTCAGCCCCAACAAAGAGAACAGCAGAGAAGCACGATTCTCCATCTGTCACTATGCTCTGTTCGGGCAGCTTCAACATCTCCCCGGCGGGACCCACTGCCATTGACACTTCTGCTGTGGCAAGACGTGCGAAACGGAAGTACAAGGCAGTCGAGCGACCGGGGTTTGTGAGAATCGAAACAGACGTCGGTGCACAGATTACTATCATGCAGAGTGGAAATGCGATCGTGAAAGGCGTCAGTACAGCAAGCCAAGCTCTTCACTTGTATCAGGAGATGCTGAACGGGTTCTGATGTGGAAGACGGTATGACCTCGTCCGATGAACCGCAGACGATACTATGTCCAGAGAAAACTCGTCAGCTCTCTTTCGGAATGGGTTCGTTGGAACACGTGTTCCAAGAGCCTGTGAGGCTTTACCTTGAGTCTGTCGGGCTTTCACCTGTCTTGGCTTCCTGATTAGAGGCGAGTCTCCGGGCTTGGTCCACCTGCACGAGAGCCACACAGACGCCTAGCACCACCAGCCCCGCCCAATCCAAGAGCGTAGGCATTTCGCCGAGAAACCAGACGGCGAGCAGGGCAATCTGTGGCATCATAGTGCTGTTGATGATTGACATATCGATAGCTCGGAGAGTCTGCATAGCTCTGTTCCACAGCGTAAAAGCAAGGGCAGTGTTCACCACGCTCAGCCACACGATGTAGACTACCGCCATGGCCGTCAATGGCACTACTCCTTCAACGGCAAACCCTGCTGTCAAGAGGAGAACTGAGCCGATAGTCATGCTTAACCCAGTGACTACAATTGGTGGCGAATCACGTTCTCTGTTGATTGACCTGCCCATTATCGATGACGCCGCATTTGCAAAGACTGCTACAATGACAACCAATACTCCAAAGACCTGCGAAGCATTATACTGGACTGGATACACATAGATCATTGCCCCGAGTACGCTGAGTATGATCAGGGCTACCTGACGACGAGAAGGGACCTCCCTTAGCAGGTTACTTCCAAACAATAGCACTAGTATGGGTGTCAGGTTCAGCAGCATAGACACTGTTATAGCGTCTAGGAATGCAAGCCCGACATACTGAGCCCCCTGAGTGACTGCGACAAAGACTATTCCGTATGCTACTATCATTTCCCACCATCGCCTGTTTCTGCTCCTGAGGAACGTCCGGTGTTTCGACCTGCCCAGTATTGCACCTAGGAGAATAGCTGACGCGGCTGAGTATCTGAGGCCTGAAAAGACCAATGGTGGGACGTCCTGAAGTCCGAACTTGATGAGCACCCATGAGGAGGACCACAGGACTGTGACGAAGAGCGCCAGCATCACTGCAAATGTGTGACTGCTCTGCAGCGACTTGGCGTGTGTGATAGTCGCAGAGTCTCTTCCGACTGTAGGCCTGTTCTGAGTCATTGATCGAATAGCACCGCTCCGGCCTTGGCCTTAACCCATCGCATGGAAACGCCGCCCACGAGCTGGGCAACGCCTGACATCTTGAATGCCGTCTTAAATAGCTCTTGACCGGGTTCGCACTTGCGGTCGACTCACACAGTCCCGATTCAAGGAGTGGCCTCGAGCATCGTGTCCCGGATTACCAAGCACGCCTATGTCAATCATGACTCAACCTGCAGATTGCGGTCATGTCTTGAATTCCGTCGGTGAGCTATTCAAGGCAAAGTTCCTAATGAAAAAGAAACAGTACCGGACTGGTCTGCAAGCAGTAGCGCTATGCGCTCTGTAGCTTCCTACAGACCGAGCCCGGTGGGGTTACGGAGTTCTACTTCTGTAGCAGTGTCATGAACACGTTGTGGTGGTCCTCTTCATCTTCAAGAATGTCTTCGAAGAGTTCCCTTGTGACGTGATCCTTCTCCGCGAACGCTTTCTCAATGATCTGTCTATAGAGTGTAATGGCTTCTTCCTCGGCCTTCTTGTCTATTGCGATCATCTCTTCAGCTTCTTTGCCGACGGTTATCGTGGCGGGTACAGTCGTTGGTTCGAAACCCAAGTAGTCGACTCGGTCTGCGATGCTTTCGGCATGCTTCATCTCCTGAATTGCTATCTTCTTCAGCTCATCAGCTATAGGGAGATGGTTGAAGCCGTATATCCGCACATGCTGCCACATGTATTGGATGCTCACCTGTATCTCTCTTGAGATTCCCTTGTTCATTAGGTCAATCAGTTCCTTTGATGCCATAATCGTCATCCCCGGACTAGACTGTGTCCAGCCCATCGTGGAATACAGGTCCCTTATTAATTGTACAGCAGTGACATTTCCGAAAATACGAACGCAGGCATCGCAGGTGTACGTGACATCACCGAGTACTCAAAAACAACGTTATATACGAAACGGACGTTTCTCTCCAGTATTCTGAGTTGAATGAGATGCCTCCAGCCGAGATTGTCGATATGATTCTCAAGAAACAAGCGGGCCGGCTGAGAGATGTGATTGAAGAGGGTCTCGCTGGCAACAGTGTCCTTGAGCTTGTTGGCCATCTTCGGAAACTATCGCTGACACAGCAGTTTCAATCGCGGTGGGGCCTATTCAGGCAAGCAATATTCGATGCTCTCGACATCTCCGACCTACGAGGACTGGATAGAAACCCCTTGGACATCATCGATGGGATGGGACGTCTCAAGACTAATCGAGGAATCGCGTCCGCAAGGGCGATTGCAGTCCGTCTTCTTCGTGAACAGGTTTCCAGTGGGAATACGTTCTTCTTGGATGTGACCTCTCTTGAAAGGTCATCTGCAGCTGTTCTGATTCCCGACATTCTCGAAACCAGACGTGTTGAGATCGAGCGCACTTGCAGGGGCTCCATTGATGCTTGCTCACTCGCCTCCACATACTATGGCTTCGTATTCATGACCTCTACCATTAGAGACAGGTTGCCCGACACGGGATTCGAGAGGTTTCTAAGCGGCCTAGGGGTTGATAGTGCCAACATATCGTGCGAAACATGCAGCAATCTCGACCCGGCCCAAGTTTCCTTCACAAACACATCAGGACAGGGCGCCGAGCTGCTGAGGGCTATTCTTACTCTCACAGGTAAGAACTCGACTGAGCGTGCTGCTGCAGCTGAAGAGCTGGGGAGAATCGATGACCCGAGAGCTGAGCCCTATCTGGGTGCGGCCGTGAAGGACCAGTATTCCTGGGTGCGAAAGGCAGCCGTCACTGCACTTGGTCAGATTGCATTGCCCAGTAGTGCGCGAGTGCTCGCTGAAGCACTGAATGATTTCGACTCCTGCGTCCAAACCGAGGCCGTACAGAGCCTGATTATAATCGGGCATGATGCAGTGCCTGTCCTCATTGACCTGCTTTCTCATGAGCGTCGAGTTGGGTATGCCGATGCGCTTCAAGCTGTTGAGGTATCTCACCCTAGGTCGCTAGACAGTTTTGAGGCCGCACTGGCGCAGAGAGGAAGGGTGGCAAGGAAACTGGCTGCTGAAGCCCTTGGGCTGATTGGGGACGTTCGAGCAATCCCTACTCTCACTCGTGCAAGTCTTGACTTGGACGAGGAATTGAGAGTAGCTGCTTCAGACGCTCTCAAGGCGATGGCGCCGGGCATTTCCGAACCGCGGTTGACGGGTTCCTCCTAGCATCTGCACATACTCCCTAGTAGATGATGCCAGAGTGACTACACCATCTATGGATTACTGGTCTGCAAGTAGCTCCTTGGCTCGCTGGGAGATATTGTCTGCCGAGAAGCCGTACCGTTCAAAGACAACTTGGGACGGCGCAGATGCACCGAATCTCTCAATAGAAACGAAGGCTCCCTTATCGCCAGTCCATCGTGCCCATCCTTGTGAAACGCCGGCTTCAACAGCGAGCCGCGCAGTGATACTGGGCAGCAGTACTGAGTCACGATAGTCCTTGTCTTGAGCAGCGAAGAGCTCCCAGCTAGGAAAAGAAATCACTCTCGCTCCGATTCCTTCGGACGCCAGCTTCTCTGCCGCCTTCAAAGTCGGGCTCACCTCGGATCCTGATGCCATTAGGATGACATCTGGTGGATAGCCGCGTAGGTCGGTTAGAACGTATGCACCACGCTTCAGGCCACTTGCCGCGGTGACCGTTCGTCGATCTAGGACTGGCAGGTTCTGACGCGAGAGCACCAGGACGGTCGGGCCATCTCTGCGAGCGATGGCAATTTTCCAGGCCTCAGTCACCTCATTTGCGTCTGCGGGTCGGATCACCACAACGTTCGGGATTGCCCGGAGCGCAGCGAGATGCTCGACCGGCTGATGAGTTGGACCGTCTTCTCCGAGACCTATGCTGTCATGCGTGTAGAGCCAGATGCTCGGATATCTCGAAACAGCGGACAGCCGAATTGCTGGCCGCATGTAATCTGAAAAGACCAAGAAAGTGCCGCAGAAGGGGATGATGCCGCCATGAACAGCGATGCCATTCATGATTGCTCCCATCGCATGTTCGCGGACGCCGAAGTGGAGGTTCCGCCCCAGTGGGGCATCCCTCTGAAACGCAGGGCCTCCGTCAATCCAAGTCTTGTTGGAGGTTGTAAGATCTGCTGAGCCCCCCATCATCTCAGGGAGTCGCCCCGCGAGTACATTGATTACCTTGCCGGATGCGGCTCGAGTCGCCATTCCCTTTGGGTCAGCTGAGAAGGATGGCAGGTCTGAGTCCCAGCCTGTCTTCAGTTTCCCTGCAAGACGACGTTCGAGTTCCACTGCTTGGTCAGGGTACGCCTGACGATAACGCTCCATGCGCCCCTTCCATTCCGACTCCAATTTCCTTCCTCGACCTAGTGCTTCACGGAAGTGCTTGAGGACGTCGTCAGGTATGTAGAACCTAGGTTCGAGTGGCCAACCAAGCTTGAGCTTGGCTCCATTCAGTTCCTCCTCTCCGGGCGGCTCACCGTGTGCCTCTGCAGTGTCTTGCTTCTTCGGCAACCCATATCCTATGTGAGTCCTACAGATTATCAACGAAGGACGAGGATCCTCTTTTGCTTTCTTGATTGCATTGTCGACAGCATCGACATCATTTCCATCCTGAACAGCCTGCACATGCCAGCCTTGGGCCTCGAAGCGGGCCTTTCGGTCTTCTGTGAATGTTAGGTCTGTGCTGCCATCAATGGAGATGCGGTTGTCATCATAGAGCACAATCAGCTTGCCTAGGCGTAGATGTCCCGCAAGGGAGGAGGTTTCGTATGACAGCCCCTCCATCAGGTCACCGTCCGTCGCTATGACATACGTGTAATGGTCAACGACTTTGTGACCCGCACGATTGAATTCTGCCTCTAGATGTGTCTCAGCGATTGCCATGCCGACAGCATTGCCGAAACCTTGGCCTAGCGGTCCTGTTGTGACCTCAACCCCTGGCGTCAGTCCTCTCTCGGGGTGGCCTGGAGTCCGCGATTTCCATTGGCGGAAAGCCTTCAGTTCTTCGAGTGGCAACTCATAGCCTGTGAGATGCAGGAGGGCGTAGAGGAGCATGGAACCGTGTCCGCCTGAAAGCACAAACCTGTCTCTATCTGGCCAAGCTGGGTTCTGAGGGTTGAAGCGTAGATGTCGTGTCCAAAGAGCATAGGCCATTGCAGCTGTGCCCATGGGCATTCCAGGGTGACCTGAGTTTGCAGTCTGTACAGCATCTGCTGCTAGGAACCGTATTGTGTTGATGGCCTTGTCCTGAATAGTGGATGTGGATGACATGAGAGGTATCCTTCATGCATTCTCTGACAGAGCACTGGATTGTTGTCCGGGCGTGGAAAAATGCTGCTTTTGGTTGTTGCGTTTTTCAGTTAATCTCCACCTGTAATCCGTTCGCATCCGTGCGCACTGCTTGCGAGGTTAGTTGCCGGCTAGGCAGTAGATGAACGGCAGAAACTGGTCCAGTTCTGTCCTAGGGGTAGTGAGATCTAGGTGCTCTATTCGCGCTTCTCCATCTTCAAGGTCTGTTCGAGATACTCGATGTTGTCAAACCCTTTCTTGGATTTCCGACTTTGTTCTCTCATCCATTTCTCATAGCCTGTTTCCTTGATTCTCGCGTAGTTGTCATCGATTCTGTACGTCTGCTTCTGGTAGATGAGCTTCTGACAGGACGGAAAACTGGCACACGAGTAGCAGTTGTCCTTCCCGCGTCCCGAACAGCACTCCTTTACCTCGCAGTGGGGCATACCACCTCCACTAGGACAACCCCTACAGCCAGAGGACATGAACCATCCTAGGCCTTTCATGAGGTTATCGAGGTCGAACTCGTTCGTCACATTGTGTATCCACTGTGCGTAGCCGTAGGCGTCGATGAATCTCTTGAGGTCCTTGGCCAATTCGGGCACCCGTTCCCGCATGGCGCAGTGATCACAACAGACGCCGCAATAAGCTATTGTCACGTCAGTCCTCTGAGTAATGATGTTCTCACCTCATTGTGCTAACGGTGCAGCTACGGTATTGAAACCAGAAAGACCTGTCGTGAAAATCATGCGAGTTCTCTCGTCTTTCATAGAGAATCGCGACCTGCATCAAGCTGCGTGCGAAACAACTCTGCCGGGATTCTCCGCTTCAAACCAGTGGCTCAAGAACAACAGGCATTGGCGATAATGAGGCTTTAAGAGGCACGGCATAAACTCTTGCGAACATGCTTGACAGACTCGTCCTTCTCATAGGGATACTTGGCGCATGGATTGTTTCTGGCGCGATCACAGCCGTATTGAGAAGGAAAAGAGGGCATCGTCTGCCACCAGGCTCCATCGTGCTTGAGCAGCCGGAATCGGGGGTAGTGCACCGTGCACCAGGCATGAGATGGTCCAAGTTTGGTGTCACACTGGCCATGGGGGGCAACATGGTATTTGTCTTTGCAGTCGTCGGAGGGCTTCTCTTCGACCCTCTGCAGAACGCACTCTTGAACGTGACATGGGACCTTCCTTGGTACGTCAACGTCATCGGGCTGGTTGGCATCTGGTGCCATCTTGTCATGGGTGTGGGTGTCTACTACTACAATGTTAACTACACACCATTATACAAACCAATGCCGGAAACCTATGTGCTTGCCACAGGTGGACCTTACAAACTAGTGAGGCATCCAATGTATGTATCATACCTTGCAGAAACTCTCTTCATCTTCTTGACAACAGGGATCTGGCTGATTGCAGTCACAGCAATCGGTTGGGTTTCTCTCCCGCATCAGGTTCGCGAGGAAGAGGATGAGCTGGGTGTGTTGTTCGGTGAGGCATATAGTCAGTATGCCGCCATGACAGGCAGGTTGCTTCCAAGGTTTAGTGAGTTCAAAAGGCAGCAGTGATCCTGGATCTCGTGGTCGCGAATTGGGACTATGGCTCCCCAATCTTGGAACCTGGGGGGTACTCCTTCATGAAGTCGCTCTTCAGTATGTCCATGATCACAGTGTCACGGAACTCGCCTTCCACGAACAACGCTTGCCTAAGGACGCCCACTCTCTTGAAGTGGTTCTTCTCGTAGACATGTAGAGCACGTGAGTTGTGAGCCAGAGCGTGCAGGTAGATGGCATTTAGACCGAGAACATGGAAGCCGACCCACAGCATCACTCGTGTCGCATCTGTTCCATATCCCTTCCCGAAGTTCTTTGGGTCATGTATCGCGATCCCAAACTCCGCTCTCCTGTCCTGCCTAGAGATTGAATGGAGGCCGGTAGTGCCAAGGAACTCGCTTGTCTTTTTGTTCTCGATGGCGAGCACCATGTTTCCGTCTCTCCAAGGGTCGAACTTTGTCGCGCGGTCTAGCCATTCTCTCTCAGCATTCTCTGACATGGGCAGCATGGATGCAAGGAAGCGGCGCATCTCGAAGTTGTTCCAGCCTTTCATTATGTTGGCAAGGTCGGTCATCTCAAGGGCCCGAAGTCGAACGATCTGGCCAGAATACATGGCCCAACCCATAGTGCAGCTTTCAGATAAGTATGTGCAAACTACAATGATCCATGTTGGTTCTCAAGAGTATCGACTGACCGTCGATCCCACAGTAAAAACGTGGGAGTTCCGTATCGCGATTCAGTCGATTCCTCTTGCCTAGTCTATGCTCTGACGAATGTCATGAAGGCATAGGCGAGTGCCTGAGTCGATTGCCTAGTCACCAGTTTCTTGCCGCAGAGCATTGGCAATTTCTGAGAGTTGCTTTCGTGTGCCATATTGATTCACAAGTAGTCATGAGCTGGTCACTTGATATGCTGGTTCTGATACTCAATGACCAGTTTAGTGACCACACAGTGGCCAGCGAGTATCGCTCTAGCGCAATTCGACAGACTAATCAAGACCGAGAGATGGACAAGTGTTTAGGACTGTTCGAGGTTGATCTGTGAGCCCACGGAGAGAGGTATTTGAGAAACCCATAGTGAGAGTCACAATGGACAAGATACAGTTTCCAAGGATCTGTCCCGTGTGTGGCAGTCGGGCTACAAAGGCCCTTCGAGTGACTACGATGCCTGGACGAAAGCAATACCTGCGACCCTCTTGGGACCCGATGAACATTCCCAGTGTCAGGAAACGGCTCGACATGACCCTTGGAAACCCGATGGCACTCTTGGTCCCCGTATGTGAGGATCACTTCTATTCGAGCGACGACGACTGCCGATACAAGCTCCTCTGTCTGATATCTGATGGCATTCTAATGGCTATGTTGGCGTTCGCACTGATGATCATCGGCGGCGATCTATGGCAAGGACAAGCAAGCAGTTTCTGGGTCTATGCCGTCGTCACACTGGCTGTGGCATCATTCATCATAACTGTAGTGGCGTTCCGGCCTCGGCCAATAGAAGCGGCAGTTCGGATAGTCGGTTTCGATCCGGGCCTGCAGAACATCTGGTTGGACTTCGCAAACAGGAGCTATCAGGATGCATTCCTGAATGAGAATCCAATCTACTCTGAGCTGGTCAGCTGGATAATCAGGACTTAGAACACCGCGCGCTGCTACAAGTCTATCTGAACCAAGCATTGAGAAGTGGACTGGCCGCACTTGCTGAATAAGCCACCACAATGCCTTTGACCAAGGCTGGACATCGCTGCTAGTAGCCAATAGGTGAGAGAGGACTGAGCCAACAAATGAAGGACGTAACCGTCACGGGGCTGATATCGAAGATCATGAACCGCTATGTGATTACTGCTGATGACGGCACACAGTACGAACTCTCAGCGATACACCCATGGGAAGCAGTCGCCCCCGACTTTGGTTCCGGCGTTTTTGCTGAGAGTCTCGGAAGGCGGATGACAGCAATGGGTGCTACTGACGGTCACACCATCTGGAAGGCTAGTCTGATGCCGCCCGAACCGGTTTCAGATAGCACGAAACCTGTATCGCATTCTGCCAAGCGTCCTACCAAGAAGAGGAGCCCAAGCCGCAAACAGTGAGTGTCAGCTATCGAACACGTGTCACGAAAAACAGAATCAAGGCCTGCCGCAGTGGGCAGGCCTCATACAGTCTGGTGCAGGAACTACTTGACTGCAACGTCCTTTTCGCTCTTCCAGAGACCGTGGATGTTACAGTAAGAAGTAGCCATGAGAGTTCCTGGTTTCGTTATCTTGAATGCAAATACTGCGAAGGGTTCAGTGTACAGCGGACCCGTGTTCGGGCCTTGAGTAGACTCTCCGTGTGTGTCGAAGGTGGCATAGCCCACCTCCATCGGGAACTTCTCTCCATCAGCCCAGAAGAACAGGTCTAACCACTTTATGTGATGCTCGGTGACATTCGGGTGTGGAATCTGTTTTCCGACAGAAACGGTCACCTTCACCACCTCTCCTTTCTTCACAACATCAGGAGCCTCTATCACGGGCACATGCTTTTCACTCTTCCAATCAGCAGTCTGCATCCATGTCTTGTCTGGCATTCTTCCCAACCTCTATGTCACAATACAGGACATCCGTTGAGGTCTGTCCTCTATATTCACTATGTGCCAGCTGTTAAAACACTTCTCCTATGTTACATAATGGAAGGGCCTTGGATCAGTCAGACAGCCGCTCAAGCTGATTCAGTGTCCACTTCCCGCGTTCTGACAGCTCATAGTATCTTCGGTATCTGCCATCGAAGGTTCGTTCAGACCGAGTACTAGCAATGAGGCCACTTGCCTTCAGTTCCACAAGGTGTTGGTACACACTCGGGATTCTGAGTCTGACTCCATGGTCCTCCTGAAGACCCTTCCAGATTTCGTATCCATAAGATTCACCCTTGGCCAGAATGTGTAGTATATGCACCTTGGTCTTTCCCAGATGGGTGGTGAATCGTCGATCCTCGACCTGACTGAGCAAGTTTTCAAGCTCGGTTCTGCCCTTGACCAGCGTTCTGGCAATCTCAGGGTATTTCAGTCCCATGCCTGTTATGACACAAACTACGCGGTCAGTCCGGCTTATCTCCTTAGACTCCATGAGTGCCCTCAATGCGGCAATCGACGTTGCTGATGAAGGTTCAGCGAACACTCCCTCTTGTCGTGCCAGATCACCCAACGCCTTCAGGATGTCCTTGTCGTGTACAGCTATCGCATGGCCCCTCGATTCACGTATGGCATTGAGGGCCATCCGTCCACAGGAAGGTTTCTTCACACTGATGTCGAGCGAAAGTGTTGACACCGTTGCACATGGGCTGACTTCGTCTGCATTGCTGTCAAAGGCTTCCACGATTGGAGCACAGCCCTTCGCCTGCACACCCACAAGCTTCGTCTTGTTGGTTTCAAGGAGGCCAACCTGATTGAGTTCGCGTAGTCCTTTCCATATCATTGAAAGATGACCTCCATTCCCCATCGGGACTATGATCCAGTCTGGTCCGGTCCATTGAAGCTGTTCGCACACCTCATAGACCGTGGTCTTCACACCCTCAAGAAAATGTGGACTGGATGGGCTGATGATGCGACTGTGAGATGATTCTTGGTTGGCTCTTGCTTCGGCCTCTTCATGGTCCCTGACCACTTCGACATCCGCCCCATATGCAAGAATCTGGTAGAACTTCCCGACGTCCACACCCCCTCTTTGTGGAATGAAGACTTTGCTGCTAAGTCCTGCTCTTGCGGCATAGGCGACAAGAGAAGCTGCCAGATTGCCAGTTGATCCGCAGCACATCGACTTGAACCCTCTCTCCTTTGCGACCGAAACCTCCACTGCGGTTCCCCTGTCGATGAATGCACCGGTAGGATTGGTAGTTTCGTCCTTCAGGTACAGCTCCTGCATCCCGGTACTTCTTGCCAGTCCATCACACTTGTGAAGAAAGGTACCACCTTCCCCCAGAGAAACAACAGTGTCAAGGTTCACGACTGGGAGAAGCTCAGAGTACTTCCAGATGCCCGGCAACCGCCGCGCAAGCTCAGTGCTTTTGAAACGCCTTCTCAGCTGACTGAGGTCATAGGTCACATTGAGCACGCCATCGCACACAGCGCAGATAGTGATTCGTTCATCTGACGGGTACTCATGGCCGCACTGAGTGCATTTGAGTGCAGTAACGAAGGACATAGAATCTGCCTATATATAGGCACAGGCTTATATATCATCCTCCAGCGTGCGCTCGGTGCTGAAGGCACGATGGAGGTTCACTGTCGTGACATCTGTTCTGACAGTAGCTGCCGACAGGAATCTCGCCTTCGGCAGAACCCTCTTGGTGTTGGTCGGCCATGATGAAGCAATCACGTGCCTTTGGACCCTACCCGGCGTTTTATGTCGCATTGCTGGCTGTGCTGACCGCGTTGACAACTGTTGCAACACTCATTCTAGCGATTCCATTTCCGACAACACAAGGGTACTTCAACTTGGGGGATTCTCTAGTAATGATCAGCGGCTTCCTCCTAGGTCCACTTGGGGGTTTCGTCGCTGGGGGCGTTGGTTCGGCTATGGCCGACCTGATTGCGGCGCCAACCTATGCACCCATAACTCTCCTGTCAAAGGGATTAGAAGGAGCACTGGTCGGACTCTTTAGTCGTCGCACTCGAAGGGATACGAAACTCGGTTGGTGGGACATTCTTGGTCTACTCCTTGGCGCTACTGCCATGTTGACCGGATACCTGTTCGGAGAAACCCTCGTACTCGGCTTCTCTTGGGAGGTGGCAGTCGTAGAGATGATTTCGATTAACTCAGTGCAGGTAATCAGCGGCGCAATCGTGACAGTGTTAGCGGGGCCTGTCATCAGGGAGTATCTAAGGGGAACGACATACTGGCCCGGAGATGAGGGCGTCGGGACCATTGAGAATCTGCAGCATGATGATCAGTCTGTCAACAGTCTTTAGTTCATGAATGGCGGAATCCGAGCTTCTTTTGATGTTGTTAGAAACGAGAGTCGACTGGCCGTCGGAATCTTTTATTTGGACGCACTCAGCAACACTCCTTGGTCCACGGACAATGTCAGTGTCAACACCAGAAGGTACGCTTGATGATTGATAGAAAGAGGTTCAGGATAGGTCCTGAGAATCTAAGGAAGGTCAACGATTTTCTAGTACGTGAGGACAATCCGCTCACGACTGGTCTCCTCGAAGTGATTGACAAGTACGGCGGTGTTGATGAGATCAACAGAAAGGCGCACGAAGCATGCAAACTGGAGAACCTAATTGCTCAACTTGAAACAAGAAAGTCACCGTTCGTGCGGGATCTAAGATGGTTGGAGAAACAACGTGACGAGAGTGCCTTCATCAGTATTCCAGAATATCGAACGAGGATACTAGGTGAGAGAGCAGGGTCAATGGTGTTTGACGACAGCTTTGCCGTGACCCTAGAGATAAGCGCATGCCAGTACTTCCCATGGATAATCGAGGAAGCGCATCATGCCATTGATGACCGAGATCTGATGCCCGGGCGTTTCATTCGAGTGAGGAACATGAAGGAACAGACTGCAGATGATCAGGTGATCGCCTTTGCTGCGGCCATGCAAATCGTTGGCTCATCGTATGTTGAGACACTCGACACGAAAGGGACTATGCTTGGACCCGACGGAGCCCCCGCGAATGTTCATCTTGGTGGTCCTGCGACAATCACGGGCTACTTCGGCGGCGTGGGGATGCCAAACGACTTTCCTCTCAGGTGGGCAGACGAGTATCTTCACTACTACACCACCTATGGAGTGAAGCAGGTATTGAATGTGAACTCTGGTAGCATACTTGTCGGCTACATGATGCATAAGCTAGGGATAGACATGGAGTTCAAGATCTCGGTTTTCACAGGCAATGACAATCCCTTTGCGTGTCTATGGACAATGATGACTGCGAAGCTTTTCAGTCGAAGCGATGGCAGCAGTCCTCTGATC
>PRDI01000009.1 GCA_003345595.1 Candidatus Thorarchaeota archaeon
GCCAACAAGGAGAACGCTTCCTCGACGTTCTGTCCAGTCAGAGCGCTCGTTTCGAGGTATGCGACAAGCCCGTTTTCTTCTTTGAAGGCTTGTCCCATCTCTGTCGTGATGATTCGTTCGTTCGCTAGGTCAACCTTGTTGGCAAGGAGTATGATCGGAATTCGCAGACCGAGCGCGCTCTCTGTTTCCTGAATCCATTTGGGCAGTTCAGCCCAAGTGCTCTTCCGTGTCGTATCATAGACAAGAAGCGCACCCTTAGACCCCTTGTAGTAGCTGCTCCTGATGAAGTCAAACCTCTCTTGGCCGGCCAAATCCCAAACCAAGAGCTTGACCACGACAGTCCTGCCATTGAAATCGTTGACCGTCACGGTCTTTACAGCGAACTGTGAGCCAATAGTGACGATGTACTGCTCCGAGAACTTCTGGGTGAGGAATCGGTTGACGAGAGCTGTCTTGCCGCTGCCACCAGCTCCTATCATGACGACCTTCCGCATGAAGTCGAAACTCGACATCGATACCATCGCCTGCATCTTCAAGCAATCGTCCCAATCTTGCGCATAGTATTTCTGGT
Source organism: Candidatus Thorarchaeota archaeon (assembly GCA_003345595.1). GTDB lineage: Archaea > Asgardarchaeota > Thorarchaeia > Thorarchaeales > Thorarchaeaceae > OWC5. The sequence goes on from PRDI01000009.1 coordinate 572, forward strand.
TGACTCACCCTCGGCTAGCCGAGGACACTGGTTAAATGCAGAGTCGGCGCTATTTAGCCTTTCTAGCATTGGGCCACATGCCATCAGCGGAATCAACCCCATTGGTAGAGGCGGAATGGCGCCGCTTCTTGGAAATCGGCCTTTCTACTCGAAGGGGTTATAACTGACTCCATCGCCTTTCCCAATGACCGGGAGGACATGGTCATGCAGCTGATCACCGTCAAGATGAGCGACATATACGTGAGCGCACTCGACAAGCTCGTGGAGCTCGGAATGTACCCGTCCCGCAGTGAAGCTATCAGAGTCGCAATCAGGGATCTTCTAATGAAGGAATTGTGGGTCGACGGTATGCCTATGACCAAGGAGATTGACATAAAGGTCGAGCAGTGAACTCCGTTCACCTGCTTGCTCAGGGTCACGTCGTAGAAGCACTAGCGAGAAAGGGCCACCATAGGCCAGATTGTTGGAAGTTGAAAAAGAAGAGTGATGAGGGGCCATAAGCCCCCCACCTAAATGATTCTTACGAAGATGTGCTAGAGATTGGACCTAGTCATAGCCGCGTCTGCCGCCGCCGCGACCACCGCCACGGCTGCCTCCGCGTCCGCCTGAGTAGCGACCACCGCCACCACTGCCGCCTCTGCTGTATCCTCCGCCACGACTACCGTAGCCTCCTTCAGAGTCGCGGTCGCGGTTTCCGCCATAGCCATAGCCGCCACCCCTTCCGCCGTATCTTCGGCGCTCGGGGCGTTCGTGCTCAGCTGCCGACATGTCATTGTCTGATGCGACTGTTTCAATCGCCGCTTCCGCCTCGGAGATCTTGCCATATCGGCCGATGTTCAGGCGGAGATGACCCTGGTAGAGACCGGTGTAACCGTTCTCCAACCGATAGGTCGAACCGACCTTCACCGACTCGATTGCGTCGTCCCAGAGGGGAATCATGACTGTTCCTGTCGAGTCGCCCACGACTGCATCCAAGACTCGATGAGTCTGACCATCCTGTCGTGAGGTGACTTCGCGCGCCTCACCCGCTTCAATGACTTTGAAGCTTATGTTCACATTCTTCATCTGCGGTTTCAACTCGGAAACCGTTGCCTCAACTGGTTCTTGTTCGTAGCTCATAGCAATCACGCTATACGATTAAGCAGGCTCTCAAAGCAAAACACGTTCTTCAGGAGATCTCACCGAGATCGGATTCGTCGCCAGAAAAAACCAGTCTGATTCTAGTGCCTGCGGGCATTGTTTTCGTTGCATCTCCTTATAACTTTAGAGCTGCGTCAAGTTGGGCGTCATACCCTGCGTTCGTTCATAGTGACTATCTACAGGCGGGAGGCAGGGCTCGATTTTTGATACGCGGAAGGTAGATTAAGCGTTCAGTTGACTCTGAAACTTGCATCTGACAGCTCGCAGGGAGGAAAGCAACATTGAACCTTAAGATCTTCTTGAAGAGCATGAAGTTTGCGTTTCGCGCCCGAAAGCGCGTCTTTGCATTCATCGTAATCTATGCCATTCTCTACATTCAGGTTGGTAAGGGTCTCGAACAGTCTGCTCAAGCCCAGACTCTTTGGCTACTGGTTGCCTTTTCAGTGGCCACAGTGTATGCAATCCTAATCAGTCAGTTCAGGAGACGAGACATCGCGATACTGAAATGTGTGTCTTGGAGCAATTCGGATGTAATGCTGCTGCTCATCGGCGAAGTGGTTGTAGTATCGCTGACAGCATTCCTGCTCATCTTTCAGCTGTCAGTAGAAATACTTGGCGTAGCAGCATACTTTACAATAGACATAGAGGGGCCCGGACTCCTGAGGACCCTTCACGACCTAATCGTGCTTCAACCGGGACCCATGTTCCTGAGCCTGTTCTATATCGTGATACTTCAGATACCCGGGCTTGTTCTAGCACAGGTCAGGGCCATGAAGATACCGCCCATGAAGGCAATAAGGGAGGAGTAGTGATGCCAAATCCGATCATCCAAGTCCAAGGCGTGAACAAGGAGTACGGCAGGGGAAAGAAGACTGTCGCGGCTCTGAAGGACATCAACATCGAGATAAATCCAGGTGAGTTCGTTGCGGTAGTCGGACCGTCGGGTTGCGGAAAATCCACACTGCTTCATGTCATGGCTGGTCTCGAAGCGCCTACTAATGGCAGAATCCTCCTAGACGGTGTCGATGTGACACTCATCAGTGAACGCGACATGCCGAAAGTGAGAGCACAGAAGATAGGCTTCGTCTTTCAGTCATTCCTACTGATAGAAGACCTCACAGCCTACGAGAATATCGAGGCCGTCCTCTGGCCAAGCCTAGAGTATAGAAAGGAGAAACAGGAAGCCATGGCGCTAGAGGTCTTACGAGAGGTTGACATGCTCGAGCGCAAGGACCACTTCCCTCGACAGATGAGTGGTGGAGAACAGCAGAGAGTAGCCATTGCTAGAGCACTCGTGAACAATCCGCCAATACTGTTCTGTGACGAACCCACGGGCAATCTAGACTCGAAGACGGGCGAAGGGGTCTTGAAGATCATCGCAGGCCTCAACAGAGACAGGAAGATGACGGTCGTTCTCGTGACTCATAACGAGGAACTGGTCAAGTATGCCAAACGCGTACTCCGAATGAAGGACGGAGCAATCGTTTCAGATAAGTAAGGACATTCCTCTCTGCAACCAAGAATGGTTGCCGATGTCTATGCTGCTGCTCCCGATAGAACTCGCCTAGCCACTCGGGTGCTCCCGGAGAAGAACCGTACATGCCTAGCTCAGAGTGCCAAGAGTCCGAGTCTTTGGCCGAAACAATGTCCGACAATGGGTTGAACGAAGAGGCCATGTACGGGTTCATTCAGGCTGCCGAATGCTGGGACAGGTGGGAGTCTTTCACGAAAGCTGCCAAGTGCTATGAACGTGCATACGAACATGGCATGTTGTGTCATCAATACAGGAGTGCCGCCGAAACCATCATGAACGCCGCTTGGGCATGGGCGAAGCAGGGTGAATACGAGAAATTCGAACTGGACTGTCAGGTTGCATCCGACGCTTATCTAATGGCAGCTGGTGAAGAGAAAGACCCCTTGCGCTTGGTGGACGGTGCCTTCTGCTCAGTGCTAGGAGGCGACCTTGACATGGCGAAACGGCTCATCCATGGCGCGTCAGAAACCACTAAAGGTCAGGCAAAGGAACTGATCAATCTGGTCCTCATGCTGACCGAATATGCGTTTGGCAGGGCTGACGAATATGTCCGGGACGTGCTTGCAGGGCTGCTTGAGCCTACTGAATTCACCAAGATCCATAGGACGGTGTTCTTGGTGCTCACAGGATTTATTCGCACTTCACTGGAATCAGAGGCGGCTGTGACAGTTGCCAGCCTGGCTGAGAGCACGGGACTTGACAAGAAGAAACTGACAGGTCTCGTGAGAAGGGCGATAGACGAAGGACTGCTACCGGCGACATTCGATGAAGAAACAGAGGAGCTTGTGATTGACGCGAGTAGATATGACCCTGAGAGCCTCGCCTTGAGGAAAGGACCGATACTCAGTAGAGACCTCAAGGACCCTGGGGCATGGGACACTGATCTTGACGAGTGACTGCTTGCGCCTTCTTTGTTCTTGATACGAGGGCGCTCGCTCCAAAGCTATATCCAAACGTACTCATCAGACATACTAGATACGTCATCTGACATCCCGATAGCACCAGACGAACTCGCTCAGTGCGACTGTTGACGAGAAAACGTTTTTAGTCTGATTGTTGACTGTGGCAGCTGGCTCGGCTCGGCGGAGCACGGTGGTATTGATGACTGATGGCCTGAAGTGGCTGCAATGCCCAGTATGTAAGGCAACAATCTACTGGAAGATTCCAGAGAATGCCTTCAAGGAGGCCAAGCGATTCCCCACGCCAGTCGTCATCAAGCACGAGGACCATTACGTTGTCTGCTATGTCGACAGCCACTATCAAGTAGCAGACACAGAGGTCGCAAGTGCATTTCTAGAGGCTGAAACCAAGGAGTAGCCATGCATTGCTGTGGCTGTTGCGCAGTCTGGACGAGTACTCAGAACGGACTATTTCTCCGTCTTGACATCGAGTTCATTGTCGAGCGCCCACTCAAGGACTCGAGATACCTGTGCACTCGCCATCCCCCACGTTCTGAGGTTCGTGATGAGGTCTCTGATCCCTGATATCCAATCTCGCAGAAGGTCCTTGACCCGAAGCGTTATTCCGAGGTCAGTCTTGTCGTCGAGTATAGGAACGAGCTTCGCCGCAAGGCTCTGCGACAGGACCAGAATGGTTTCCACACGGGCAATCCACTCTTCACGAGGCAGACCGGTCAGTGTCTGTGCAACGGCCAGATGATAGTCATATTGTGCCGTATAGTATCGAAGTCGCCAGCTCAGCACTTCTACCAACAGAGTCTTGTGAGCAGTGCTGGGGGAGGTCTTTAGAAGCAAGCCCAAGAATCTCTCAAACATCTCATCTGCCGACTGACTAGCATCGTAGTACAGGGCCATGGCTTGCTGAAACTCACCGTCATTCAGCGAGGCGTCTGCATCTTGAATCGACTTCTGGAATCTCTCAAGGACAGCCCTTGTGGAGGCAGTCTCTTCACGAGTCAAATCCACACTCTCGCTGTTGTTCAAGTGTCCTCACCCTCTGTCCGATGGTACTAGGTGCGACACTCTGTTGATTCTCATTGCCACACTCCCAATTAGTTCTTCAACCTTCCCTCGCTCGTCTTCTAATGAACCAATCTCCTGCGCGCTGCTGGCCGGTCTTGAGAAAGGGGCTCCGTGCTCCCGACGGAACTCAAGGTAATCGTGGAGTGGAGCCTGTTCCGGTTCTCGTGCAGATCCATATCTGGAGCTAGTTACCGGCGAATGCCCTAAAACATGTCTCTGATGTCCTCCGAACATGAGCTTGTCATTTCCCCCAGTTTCCAGCCTAACCTAGCGGAGGCCTGTTCTGCCCTTTGTAGTCGTCTTCTCTTCAAGCCCACTTCATGAACTCCCCACTCGGTGGCATATCTGAATACATGGACTCTCGATTGGCCTCA
>PRDI01000010.1 GCA_003345595.1 Candidatus Thorarchaeota archaeon
AGGAAGGGTGAGTACAGGAAGGAGTTCCGTGAGCTCCTGGAAAAAGGGTTCATCAGAGCGCGCGTTGACGGGGAACTGAAAGACCTCGAAGAAGGTATGTCGTTAGATCGCTACTACAAACACACTATCGAGGTGGTGCTTGACCGGATCAAGGTTTCAGACTCACAGCACGCAAGAATCTCCGAGGCAGTTGAAACATCACTCAAGATGGCCGAAGGGGTCGTCACGGTTGCCAGCGACCAAGGCGACTTCACGTTGTCAGAGAAGTTCGCGTGCGTCGACTGCGGCATAAGCTTCCCCGAGATGGAACCTCGGCTCTTCTCGTGGAACACGCCTCATGGGGCGTGCCCGAACTGTACAGGACTTGGGCTCATCAGAGAGATAGATCCCAAGCTCGTCATACCGGATGACTCGCTGTCAATATCCCAAGGTGCCATAGCCCCATACCATTGGATGACGAAGTCGACCACAATCAAGGCCGTCGCCGACAAGTATGGCTTCTCAATGGACACGCCTTGGAGAGACCTCAGGCCCGAAGACAGAGACAGGGTTCTATGGGGTACAGGGACAGAGGAGGTCGAGATCAACTGGCACTGGGGTGACGACCCGGCTAAGACCCAGTGGGAGGGAACGACTGTAGGTCCCTTCCGTGGTGTGATAGCCCAAATGGAGCGTAACTACAAGACCACAAAGTCGTCTTACATCCACTCATGGCTTGAGCGATTCATGGTTGATCACCCGTGCACTGTCTGCAACGGCCTGCGACTCCGTCCTGAGGCAACTGCTGTCAAGTTCCGGGACAAGTCAATCACCGAGCTCAACGGCATGTCGATCAGAAACCTGGGAGCCTTCCTCCAGTCCGTGGTTCTGCAGCCAAGAGAGGAACCAATAGCGCGCCCGATTATCAAAGAGATCATGGGGAGAGTGGGGTTCCTCATGGAGGTTGGTCTGGACTACCTGACTGTGGACCGGTCCGCCCCATCACTTGCTGGTGGTGAGGCTCAGAGGATACGGCTCGCAAGCCAGATTGGTTCGAACCTAGTTGGAGTCACATACGTGTGTGATGAGCCTTCCATCGGGCTCCACCAACGTGACAACCTCAGGCTTCTCAACTCATTGAAGCGTCTGCGTGACGTCGGCAACACAGTCGTTGTGGTCGAGCACGACGAATCCACCATGAGAGCAGCGGACTATCTTGTGGACTTGGGTCCTGGTGCTGGTGCTGAAGGCGGCCGCGTCGTGGTCGCAGGCACTGTCGATGAAGTGCTCAAGTCGAAGAAGTCTTTGACTGCTAGATACCTCAGGGGTGAAGAGAGAATACCCGTTCCTCAATCTCGAAGGAAGCCAAATGGCCGTTTCATCGAGATCAGAGGAGCACGCCACCACAACCTCAAGAACATCAATGTGCGAATACCTCTTGGCCTCTTTGTTTGTGTCACTGGGGTCTCTGGAAGCGGCAAGTCAAGTCTGATTGATGAGACCCTGCAGAGAGATTTGGCTCGCAGGTTCTACAATGCGACCTCTACCCCCGGAGAGTGCGATGGAATCATTGGTGCAGACCAGCTCGACAAGGTCATCATCATTGACCAGAGCCCAATAGGAAGGACACCGAGATCGAACCCTGCGACATACGTGAGTCTGTTCTCCGACATCAGAGACCTCTTTGCCAGCCTCCCAGAAGCAAAGGTAAGAGGCTATGGCCCTGGCAGGTTCAGCTTCAACGTCAAGGGAGGACGATGTGAGAAGTGCAGGGGTGCCGGGGTAGATATCATTGAGATGCAGTTCCTCCCGCCAGTCGAGGTCACATGTACCGAGTGCAAGGGGCGCCGGTACAACAGGGAGACACTCCAGGTCCGCTACAAGGGCAAGAACATAGCAGACGTCCTTGCGATGAGGATCGACGAGGCCATTGAGTTCTTCGCTGACATCCCGTCCATCCATAGGAAACTGATGACCCTGTACAACGTCGGCATGGGATATGTCCAGTTGGGTCAGCCAGCAACAACACTGAGCGGCGGCGAGGCACAGAGAATCAAGCTGAGCAAGTTCCTCTCAAGACCTGCCACTGGACAGACTCTGATTCTACTTGACGAGCCAACTACAGGTCTCCACTTCCAAGACATCAAGAAGCTGTTGGAGCTGCTTCACAAGCTCGTCGACCTTGGAAACACTGTGCTTGTCGTGGAGCACCAGCTTGACGTGGTGAAGACCGCAGACTGGGTGATAGATCTTGGGCCCGAGGGTGGTGACGAGGGCGGTTATCTTGTAGCGGAAGGGACACCAGAGGAAGTGGCCGCAAACAAGGCATCGTTCACCGGACGGTATCTGCGTGGAATCCTGCGTGACGAGAAGTCCTCGGCGCCTGTCCAGGAACACCCCGTGAGGAGGGCGAAGAGAACATGACAGGCTACATCAGGGTCAGGAAGGCCGAGGAACACAACCTTCGAGCCATTGATGTTGACATCCCGAGAGACCGCTTGGTCGTGGTCACGGGTCCTTCAGGCTCAGGCAAGTCCAGTCTGGTGTTCGACACTATATTTGCTGAAGGACAACGAAGGTATGTCGAGTCCCTGTCTTCGTACGCTAGGAGATTCCTAGGTCGTCTTGACAAGCCGAAGGCAGAGTCCATCACGGGTTTGCCCCCGGCCATCTCCATTGAGCAGAAAGGTGGCACAAAGAACCCTCGAAGCACAGTAGGGACCAGCACAGAGATACATGACTATCTTCGCCTTCTGTTCGCCAACATCGGAATCCCCCACTGTGTCAAGTGTGGAGCCCCCATGGAGCAGCTCACAGCCGAATCGGCCGCGAAACTGCTTCTCGAGGAGAACGGTGGAAAGAGGATTATGGTGCTCGCGCCTGTTGCCAAAGACGAGCCGGGAAAGCTCGAAGACGTTCTCCAGCACCTCACAGAGAGTGGCTTCGTGCGAGTGAGAGTCGACGGAGAAGTCCGCGAGATTGAAGGGCTGACGCTAGACGGTCGAAAGCGGCACAATCTGGATATAGTTGTTGACAGGGTCGAGCTGGGCGAGAAGAGCAGAGAGCGGCTTGTCGGTTCCATCGAGACAGCACTCGAGTCGGGACAGGGTTCTGCGATTGTGGCTCGTGAAGGTGAACCCGATATTGTGTTCGCGGAGAAGCTGATGTGTGCTCACTGCGGAATCCAGTATGACAAGCTTGAGCCCAAGGCGTTCTCCTACAACACCCCGGCGGGTGCCTGTCCATCGTGCAACGGTCTTGGAGCGACCATCATGATTGACCCCGACAAGATCGTGCCTAACAAGAAGCTCAGCCTCATGGAAGGTGCGTTGAAACCTTGGGCCGGGGCATATCAGTCGTGGCCCTATCGGTTGCTTGAATCACTGTCTGAGGAGGCTGGTTTCTCTCTCGAGACACCGTGGGAAGAGCTGAGAGAGTCCGCACGTGACATTCTGATGTGGGGCCGTCCGCCTCTGAGAGTGAAGTTCTCGTATCAGTCGATAGACTACAAGGGCAGACTCCAGACCGTCAACGTGACACGCACTTGGGAGGGCATGGTCCCGAGGTTTGAGCGCCAGCTCAGAGGGAAGATATCTGAAGGCGGCAAGGAGCGTATCATTGGTCTCTATTCGACAAGGAAGATATGCGAAACCTGCAGTGGCAAGAAACTGCGTCCGGAAAGTCTTGCCGTGACCGTTGGTGGCAAGACCATAGACGTTGTGGGGTCAATGACCATCGAACAAGCTCTCGCCTTCTTCAAGACCCTCGATTTGACCGAACGTGAGCGCAAGATAGCTGGGCTCATCCTGAAGGAGATCATTTCTCGTCTGTCCTTCATCGTGTCTGTTGGCCTCGACTATCTCTCTCTTGACAGACCCTCGATGACTCTTTCGGGAGGAGAGTCTCAGAGGATCAGGTTGGCCACACAGATTGGCTCTGCTCTGACTGGCGTGCTGTACTGCTTAGATGAGCCCTCCGTCGGGCTTCATCCTCGTGACATATCCAGACTGCTGGACACTCTGATCAAGCTGAGGAACCTCGGCAACACGGTCGTCGTGGTGGAGCATGACCGGGACACGATAAACGCCGCAGATTACGTGATTGACCTCGGACCTGGAGCAGGGGTGCATGGCGGCAGACTGGTCGGATGTGGATCTCCATCGGAAGTGCTCTCCAATTCGAAGTCACTCACAGCGAAGTATCTTGTAGGAAAGCTGCAGATACCGGTACCCAAGAGCAGAAGGACTGGGAACAACAGGTCAATCATTGTTAGAGGCGCCCGTCAAAACAATCTGAAGAACATAGATGTCGAATTCCCACTTGGCACATTCATCTGTATCACTGGCGTTTCTGGAAGCGGCAAGAGCTCACTTGTGCATGAAACTCTGTACAAGGCCCTAGCCCGCATGAAAAATGGATCGACAGACACCCCAGGTGAACACGATAGGATCGATGGCGTCGAGAACATAGACCGCTTGATACTCGTTGATCAGTCCCCCATCGGTCGGACACCGCGGTCCAATCCTGCTACGTACACGAAGGTCTTCGATGAAGTCAGAAAGCTCTTCGCGATGGTGCCTGAATCAAAAGCAAGGGGATACACACCGGGTCGTTTCTCATTCAACACTAGAGCAGGCAGGTGTGAGAAGTGCGAAGGCAGTGGACTGATTCGGGTCGAGATGCACTTCATGAGCGATGTCTATGTGACGTGCGATGTCTGCCACGGGAACCGGTTCGACAGAGAAACACTTGAGGTGACGTACAAGGGCAAGAACATCACGGAGGTCCTCAGGATGAACATAGAAGAGGCGCTCGCTTTCTTCCATGAAATACCCTCGATAGCAGACAGGCTTCAGACACTTGCCGATGTTGGCTTGGGTTATGTCGAACTGGGTCAGCCCGCGACTACTCTGAGTGGCGGAGAGGCACAACGGGTGAAGCTCGCCGCTGAACTCTCACGTAGGAGCACCGGTTCTACACTCTACATACTGGACGAGCCGACTACAGGGCTCTCTGCCTCAGACGTACATGTGCTTCTGAAGGTCCTGAATCGTCTTGTCAACGCTGGCAACACAGCCATTGTGATCGAGCACAATCAAGAAGTGATAAAGACCGCAGACTGGGTGATAGATCTCGGTCCTGAGGGCGGTGACCGCGGCGGTACATTGGTGGCAGCTGGCCCTCCTGAGCACATCGCGTCGGTGAGCTCATCATACACCGGACAGCACCTCAAGGATGTGCTCTATGGTCCTCAGGTCCGCCACGGGAAGATTGAGTAGATGTGCCTGTCGAAGACCTGATTTGGAATGTCACGCATGACTTTACCAGTGTGTAACGAGGTCCTCACATGAGCGACTTGGAGAAGCTTGTCCACGATTTGCCTGAGCAGCCAGGTGTCTATCTCTGGAAGGATGGCGCAGGCAAGATCATCTATGTGGGCAAAGCCAAGTCATTGAAAAAACGAGTCAACTCATATCTCAGAAAGAACGGGCTAGACAGGAAGACATGGGAGTTGATGGGCAGCGCTCAGGACCTTGAAACCATCGTTACCAACAATGAACGCGAGGCCCTTCTTCTTGAGGCCACCCTGATCAAGAAACACATGCCCAAGTTCAACATCGCTCTCAAGGACGATAGGAGACATGCGTGGATACGGGTGGACCTCAGCAAGGAGTACCCTGTCTTTGAGGTTACGCGCGACGTCGTTAAGGATGGCACCAAGTTCTACGGCCCTTACAGTAGCTCAAAGCGTGTTGAGGCGCTGCTTGACGCAGTCAGGAAGTTCCTGCCAGTAGCAATGTGCAAGGCCCCGAAAGCAGCAAAGAGAGAATGCATGGACTATCACTTGGGGCGATGTGGAGGGCCGTGCAAAGACCACGTGTCCAAGGAAGAATACCGATCTGTAGTGAATCAGATGTGTTTCTATCTCGAAGGAAGAGAAGCAAAGCTCACACAGGTCATTCAGGACGAGATGGACAAGGCATCCAAGAATCTGGAGTTTGAGAAGGCTGCGAGTCTAAGGGATCGATTGCAGGACATCGAGATGATGATGAGAAGACAGAAAGTCTTCGAGTACAACGAAGAGAACCGGGATATACTGGGAATAGCGAGGACAGAGCAGGCGGCTCTGGTTGAGATGCTCTTGATCAGAGGAGGACGCCTCGTAGGCACTGATCATTTCTACTTTGAACTGAGCATGGACACCACAGATACCGAGGTGCTTGAGTCCTTTGTGAAGCAGTTCTACTTCAGCCTACCCCAGTTGCCGGAGGAGATACTTCTGCCGTCCGAGATACCCGATATGAAGCAGTTGAGCGACTGGCTGAGCGAGATTCACAACGGTCCTGTTACGCTGGCAGTACCCGCCGAAGGCAAGAAGAAAGAGTATATCGACATGGCGAACACAAACGCTACACGAAGCCTTCGCAAGATACTCATACTCGGTGACAGAGACGAGGAGATTATTGACGATGGAGTCAAGGATCTCAAAGAGGCACTTGGGCTTGCACGGGCTCCCATACACGTGGAAGGTTTTGACATCGCAAACATCCAAGGCACTGACCCCACGGGCTCATGTGTTGTATTTGTCAATGGACAACCAGACAACAGCGGCTACCGCATGTTTAGAATCCGCATCAAGGAAACTCCGGACGACTACGCAATGATGCATGAGGTCGTTTTCAGAAGATACAGGGGCGTGCTTGAGGAAGCCGGGGAACTCCCCGACTTGATCATGGTCGATGGAGGAAAGGGACAGCTCGGGGCAGCCGTAAAGGCACTCGGCGAGCTTGGACTCGAATACCTACCAGTGGCTGCGCTGGCCAAGAAGGAAGAGATACTCTTTACACGAGAGAAGTCTGATGGAGTTGCACTTGGGGCAGACTCTGCCGGACTCAAGTTGGTCCAACGAATACGTGATGAGGCCCATCGGTTTGCCCAACGCTACCATCACAAGCTGCGTGAGAAGAGATTCACTGGTTCAGTACTTGAAGAGGCGCCAGGGATTGGCCCGAAGAGAAGAGCAGCGTTGCTCAAGGCGTTCAACAGCTACGAGGGAGTCAAAGCAGCCAGTATTGCGGAACTAGCCAGAGTGGATGGAATGACTGAGAAGGCTGCAGAATCCCTCAGACGGTGGCTCGACAGAGAAGACGTCTCAGATGCTGAGTGAGTGCAAGGTCCGTGGTCTTGCTTCGGAAGAGGGAATCGTTTCCGAAGACTAAACGCTTGACTGCGTGATACTACTAGAGCGTCTAGCGACTATCAGTCTATTCCTAGGAGCAGAAACCAAGCTAGGCCGGAGCTACCGTATATTGGAGCACCCAGGAGATCGAAAAGCGTAAAGCTGGTCCAGACTGTTGAAAAAGGCCCATTCGACCGGAGAACTTCGCGGAGGCTTGTTTTATTAGGAACATCATTTCACGGTCACATGGGGAAGATCATGAAATCACGATTAGTCTTATTCCTTCTACCACTGGTCTTCTTCTCGTCCTTGTTAGTCACGCCAATCGTAGGGCCCAATACTTCGATTGCGGGGTCTGACATGGGTCAGGAGAAACCGTCAATAAACACGTCTGTGTTCATGGAACCAGCATCCGCTACTCCACGCACAGTACGTGTCGCAATATACAACGAAACTGATGTCAGTCTGCCATCGTACGCGACCGTAGGCATGCTTTCAGGCAATGTTTCGAGTGTCCAGACGGTCCTGCAGGCAGCGGGTCACCAAGTCACGCTGCTCGACATGGAAGACATTCTGAATCATCGTCTCAAGACCGCATACTATGATGTGTTCATCCTTGTGGACAACCTGCCTCGCGATGCCATAGTTGACCAGGTTCAGGAGTTCTGGTTAGGCGGAGGAGGTGTCCTCAGCCTCGACAGCGCCATCAGCTATCTGTGCTATGCCGGGATGATTCCGCCAGAGTCCGAAGGAAGTGAGAACTACCATGTCTATTGGGACTATGTCGCGTCCTCTCAGCAAGTGGTCTATGCAAGACACCCAGTAACGAAGTCGTACAAGGTCGATGATATCTTCGCAGATTCATTCGACTGGGGTGCATTCAACTGGACCGCACTCATGGCGACATCGATCAGCGGCGAACTTGTCAGACTCATTACCACCGCAGCTTCATCCACCTGGGCAAATGGTGTAGCACACGATCCAGCGGCAAGAGGTGGTCGTGTCGTCCATCTGTTCACCGACGCACAGCCTCTCCTTGAGGTCGAGAAAGCATTGATCGTTGATGCGGTTGACTGGCTTTGTCCTCGGGTCAAGGGTAGAGTCCTGTTCGACCTCACGCATGAGGCGTGGTATGGCGTTGATGATTGGGACGCCCCCGTCCACTTCGCGGGTCGATACTCAATCTGGCGAAATGATCTTGTTGCAGACAGGTATACGTTCGATAAGCTCTATCCCTCGGCAAGCGGAAATCTGACTGCTGAGAACCTCGCCCCATATGACCTACTGGTCGTTGTGCTTCCAGGAATCAACTTCACCGCTGCAGAGGTCACGGCGGTTCATCAGTGGGTAAATGCAGGGAATGGTCTTCTTGCTCTTGGAGACAACCCCTCACTGACGCAGGAGAACGGGAGACTGAATTACTTGCTGTCCTTCTCGGGTCTATGGATGAATCGCACCCTGTCTGGCTCTGACTCTGCCTCATACCACACTGTGCATCCGACCATCGAATCGTGCAGTGTACTCAGCTTTAACGGACCCGGTCTGGTCAATTACTCCGGCGATGCATATCCGATTTGGGGTAATGCTGCGAATTCCATCATAGTTGCAGGCCAGGAGCTGGACAATGGTCGCATCATTCTTGCGGGCGACATCAACTTCTTGGCCAACACCTGGATAATCGGAGCAAACAATGAAGTATATGGCATCAACCTTGTCAACTGGCTCACCTCAAGCAGAGCAAGGACACTCCTGTACACTGACGAGTATTACTCGTACAGTCCCTACAGGACCCCTGTTGCGGATGCGCTGAATGACCTTGGCTTGAGATTCTATCTGACTGGGTCCTCCAGCTACTTCAACCTGTCACTGAACATGGGCGACTGGGACTTGATCGTAGTGGACATTGCGACTTCCGGCTGGTCAGGTACTCCAGAGTATTACGTGGAAGTAGCCGATTATGTTTCAGGAGGCGGACGACTCGTGATGTGTGATTATGAGGTCGACTCCGTACCGGGCAGCCCCCTGTGGCCTCTACTGGGTTTCTCATTCCTGCAGGACATGCCCGACGAGGCTGTTCTTTCCATATGGTCTCATGACCATCCCATTTTCACAACGCCGAATGACTACAGTGCACCAGAGTTCGTGCCGGGCGGCCTTTACATGGATGATGGAGACCTGCTCACTGTTCATCCGAACGCGACTCCTGTGGCAGGCTATATTCATATCCCGGACCAGGCAGCGATTGTCGTACGTAACGACGGACGCACGATCTACAACGGTTACATTCTGGATCAGTTCCAAAGAGACTTTGACGACTCAACCTACATGGACTCCATCGAGATCTGGGAGAACGAGATCGCCTTTGTGATGGGGCCCCAAGTAGACAGTCCGGCGGACATTGCATTCGAAGCAGGCACGGTTGGCCACTCAATCAACTGGCATCCGACAAGCTATGCCCCAGCCTCTTTCGCCATCGAGCGGAATGGAGTTCCTGTGGCATTTGGGCCGTGGGATGGGTCATCAATCACGAGGAGTGTAGACATGCTAGCCCCTGGCCACTACACCTACAGGCTCACTGTCGAGGACAAGGCTGGTCTTATGATGTCAGATACCGTGGTGGTCACGGTGGCTGACACGACTGCTCCCGCACTAGACAGCCCTTCTGATTTCAGCTATGTTGCCGGTGCAACAGGCCAATCAATCACTTGGAATGGCACAGAGCTGTATCCAGCTACGTTCGAGATTCTGGGCAACGGAACTGTCGTCGACTCAGGGACTTGGGATGGATCCGCAATCACTGTCAGCGTTGATGGTCTGGCAGTCGGGTCATGGACCTACACGCTTGTCGTAGTTGATCAGAGCGGCAACTTCGCCATGGACAGCGTTGTAGTCACGGTGACGCCGAGCGGCTTCAGTCTGCCCGGAGGTATCCTGACTCTACTCCTCATCACTGCTGCAGCTGTTGGCTGGCTTCTTGCTCTGGTACTTGTGGTGAAGCGTGCCAAGTCATAGTAGATACTCAGGCGCAGCCCGACAACTAGGGGGCTGCCCCTCCTCTTTTTCTTCTGAATCTCAGCATCTTACGTCTTTGCAGCTGCGTCACCGCACGACGTCTGCACCATCGTGGCGGGCTCCTATGGTCAGTGCGCTCTCACTTGGCCTGTCTGTTCTTGAGAAACCTAAAGAAAGACCTGACGCTACGTGGCCGAATATGGAGCGCAGGAACTCCCTTCATGTACTCTCTATATGAGCTCCCGAACCTGGCGATGAGCTCCTTCTCCTCTCGCGCTATGTGCAGTCTAAGCAGGGCATAGACGATGATGAACATCAGAATTGAATACACTGAGCATCTGAACACAAGTCCGGCAGCCCCCATCAGTGTGACCGCGAAGTACGCTGGGTGTCGCAGAATCGAGTAGATTTCGTGCTGTTGTACCTCTGATTCTTCTGGGAAATACAAGTACACGACAGTCATGTAGTCAATGCCAAAGGTGAGAAGAGC
>PRDI01000011.1 GCA_003345595.1 Candidatus Thorarchaeota archaeon
GAAACGATGCTGACACATGCCATCACGTTTTCTGGGGGTGTCGGAATGAACGGGCTAATCCATGACAGAAAGCTACATCACGCCCTATTCCTCTCAGCAACCCAATTATGGACGGCACTTCGCTGACCTCGATGACCAAGCGGCCCAACACATGCCGTGACCACGGGGGGCTCTAATCTGACTGTTGTCAAAGGCACGATTCGGGAAATCGGCAGGACCATAACCACCAGGGTGAGCGCACAGAGGTGGTACGGTTCCACCAAAATCGTTGTCCAAGATGAGACCTCACGCAAGACTTACGACGTCATCATCTCTTCCTATGTATTGGACAAATGCAGATTCCTGCCGCGCGTAGGAATGCGTGTGATAATCCACGGCTATGTCGAGGAGGCAGAGTCGGGCCTCTCGGATTTTGTTGTGACAAGAGTCACGCATATCAAACACGAAGGCGAAGGTATCCTTGGCGTCCATCGGTTTGATGAGGATTGACCTTCCGCATAAAGGAGAGGAGAACCATCTCGGTTACTCTATCCACGCGGCTCGATTATGAACCGAGGTTCTATAATCCACTCGGATTTGCACTTGGGACACTTGGATGGTTTCTTGGCTGACGAACGACTCGTGAATGTGTAACCACATTTGGCGCAACTCGCAGGCTTGATTAGCAGTTCCCTGCCCTCAATCCTCACAGAGCGAGCGATGTGCTCTAAATCCTCATTCACAATTGAGTTGCTCTCGAGCTTAAGTCGTTCACGGATTTCCTGAGCCGTCAACGGAACATCGGTCTGTTTCAATAGATTCTCAATCTCCTGTCTTCGGGTTGACATTCCTAGTGCTCTCCTTTCTGACCTGAAGCAAGTAAGCAGTGCCTTGCTGTTCAATCTTTTGAACGTGGTGTTTCAAACGTAGAGTCATATCGATCGTATGATACTACTTGGAACGGGACAATCGCAGTGAAAGAGTATTCTACAGACATGAGGACCACAGTGTATGCATCAATCGTGGTTGCCGTTGTCCTTGCCTCTGGCATCCTGATGACGTCGATCTTGATACCGGGCGGAAACACGACCACGACTACTTCGACAACGACCAATACGACAACGCCGGGACAGGGACACGGAGCTCTTGCTGTCCAGTATCTTGAGAGCAGACGCAATGACGTGCTCTTCTACTGGATGTGCAACTCCACGTTTGTCAATGGGAACCTCACGGAATACTATCGCCTGTCATCACCGAACGCATTCGTGGACGGAGTCTTCCTAAGACGAGGGGCTATGAACACCATCAATGTCCTTTTTGCGCCCTACGACCTGAACATCACTGGCCAAGGCACGATATCCGAAGCGGACTGGACCTTGCTTAGCGGATCACTCATCAATGATAGCATCGGGCCGATGGATGACGCTCTTTCGCACCCTGAGTACTTTCCAAGCACCTGGCCAATCGACTTCTTCGTGGACATCTACTTCAACGATAATACCTTCTTCTACCTAGGCTATACCAAGAGCGATGGATTTGCCTTCATCCAGAATGGCACCTGGTCTGGCGGCTACGGCCCGAATGGGTGGCCAGAAATAACTGGTTTCATTGGCTCTGGCTATTGGCTCATAGAAGGCGGTCACTTGCATGATGCACTGGTTGACATGTACACTACAATAACACAGTCAGTGCAATATCCAGGTCCGTGACAGCCTTCATAAGCACACGACCAAGCTCTGGATTGGGGCTTGCCCGAGGCACAAGACGGTGAGCGAGGACGAGTACAAGGAGCGAATCGCAGAACTCCTCAAGGGCAAGACAATGGGTGTCTATGCGCTACTTGTAACGCATGGCCCTCTCGGAGTGCGTGACGTGCAGCGGGCGTTACACTTCTCGAGTCCTAGTCTCGCCCTCCACCACTTGAACAAGCTACTCGAGGCAGAGCTCGTGGCAAAGGACGCCTACGGGGTCTACTCAGTGGCCAAGCAGGTGAGAGTCGGCTCCCTTTCACTCTTCGTCAAAATAGGAAGCCGACTGATGCCACGCTACTTCTTCATGTTGACTCTGTTTTCCACGATGCTGCTTCTGTACTTCGTTTTCTTCATGTCGTGGCCTCCAGAGGGCAAAGATATCATGTATCTCGCATTAAGCGTGACTGCAATCGCTCTCCTGCTCTACGAGGCAAGACGCATGTGGCTCCTCAAGCCTTTCTGATTCCATGCTCTCCCCAGTTCTAGCGGGATAAGCATAAACTGACATGTCCATATACTTAGATGCATACAAAGATACGAGGACAAAAACGCCCATCTCCAGAGGAATCGATATCTTTGCCACAGACTCACCTAGAGCCCACGAAGAGAGGAGGACAATCCTTCGATGAGCGAGTGTGCTCTAGGTGTATGGGACACCGAGCACTATGTGGAGTCACGCCATGTCCCCTTCTCATGCGAGCCAAGACGCTCGTGAACATCGACAAGGCGGTTCCTGATCTGAACTTGGAGGGCTCATCGCCCCCCGCGGTATTCGTGGGCGCCTATGGATATCCGAAGGTTCTTGCCGGTCCTCTTGTACCTCCATTAAGAGGTGATGAGACAGCTCTCATGGAGAGACCCGACCTCTGGCTTGACAAGACCCTCGATCAGATCCTGGCATATCGATTTAGTCTTATCCGGACGAAGAAGTCTATCCCAGTGGACGCCGCGGTAGACCCTCCGAAACTGTTGGCTGAAACGCAGACTTTGGCACTATCAGACTCACCTACTCCATCAGAGGCTCTGCTGATTAAGAGACCATCATTCACGAGTGTTTTCACAGGCCGCACCCTGCCTGTGGGACCCTCTGCACCGCTCAAGTCTTTCAGGCTAGAGGACAACCCCGACGTACCGAAGTCTGTTGACAGAGTCACGTCTGACACCGATCTGAAGGCAGGACCTGCGGTGCTGGACCTGTTCAACGAGGGAATACGCCAAGAACATGTGACAAGACTCCTCTCTGTGGGCCTACTTGGTCTTCGTAAATCCCGCAAGCTCGTTCCGACCCAATGGAGCATAACGGCGGTCGACGACATCGCCGGGAAGAGCCTCCACAGACAGGTATTGCGACTCCCATTGTTGAACGACTATCTGGTCTACACGGGATATGCTCTCGGCAATACTGTTGCGCTCCTGTTTCTGCCTACAGCTTGGCAGTTCGAGGCGCTTGAGTGCTGGCTTGGTGGCCCCAACCCTCCCGTAATGTCAGACCACGAGTGGTTCAAGGGCCGCAAAGACTATGCTAGTGTCATAGTAGGAGCGTACTATGCTACAAGACTCCCGGCACTCGAGCGGCTGAGGGACACTGGACGGCAAGCCGGAGTTGTAGTGTTCATGGAAGTTGACCCCACAAAGTGGGTGCCCCTCGGAGTGTGGCGGTTTAGAGAGATTGCCCGTCGTGCATTGTCCGAACGACCCAAGAAGTTCTCAACACTTGATGAAGCAGTCACGGAAGTAGGGCTTCATCTTAGGAATCCGGTACAACGTTGGCTGGCGGCAAGCAGGATTTACTCTGAACTGTCATCACAGACACATCTGACTGAGTTCCTGTGACGACGGGCGATTTAAGAAGCGGTGACCAGAGCGAGATAGCAGAGGAAACCAGAGTGCTGTACGAGCGACTATGCAGGGTGAGTTCGAAGCTGCCTCTGTTTGCTCGACTTGCATCCAGAAGAAAGGACAAGGATCTGTCTCGCGCTGTGAGGTTTCTTGCTCCAAGAATGAAACTAACGGACAAGGGTGTCGTTTCTGCGGCCTACTTCTTGCCAGTTGTCCTGGGTTTCACCATGGTCTGGTTTATGTCGTTCATCAGGATAGGTTTCCTGGCTGCAGTTTCTTTGTCTGCAATAGCAGCAATCGTTGTTTACTATCTCGTGATTTCATATCCGGTTTCGCTGATGAACAGCTACCGGATTGGCCTCTCAGAGGAGGCGGACGTAGTCTTCGAACAGTTCCTACTTGTCTTCCAGTCTGGCGGCACTCTCTTCGATGCAATCGAGATGGTGGCCCAATCAGACCATCCATATCTGTCAAAGGCATTCCAGAACGTGCTCCAGAAGATTAGCGACGGCGTTCCTCCCGAAACATGCATCGCGGAACTTGCAAGAGATCAACCGTCCGAAGACCTTAGGAGATACCTCCTAGCAGTCATCTCATCTCTTGAAAGAAAGACCGACCTACTAGAGCTGCTATCAGGAGAGTCGTTTGAGGCAGACCTTGCACTTCGTCAGAAGAACCTTGAACTCGAGAGCAGACTTCTCATAGTTTCGGCACTCACAACATACATCCCCATGATGTTCGTTCTCGCGGCGTCTCTCGCGGGCTACGTGACAAACCCCCTCATAGTACTGGCAGCACCAATGTTCATAGGGCTCAGCGTGCTGTTGAGGTCGCGTTTCTCCATTCAGTTTTCTGCCTACTTCGATAGGCCAAGAAAATCGGGGCCCCTAGCGCCTAGCCAGAAGGAGATTGTTGCCGAGTATGATGAGTTCTTGGATTTCCTGATGCTGCTAGGAGAAAGGCTGCGCACTGGCGACACGCTGGAGAGAGCTCTTCCTGCGGTGCGAGATCAGGTCGGTCCAGAGGTCCAGCGACTGATTGACCCTGCCATCGGATCTGTCTACTGGCGCAGTTTCAGTACAAAGGAAGCTATGTCCATCGCCGCAGGGCTAGCACTGGGACAGAGGGTTTCAAGAATGATGGGGATCATCTCTCTCATGTGCGAAACATCAGCCCTCCAAGCAGGTGAGCGGCTCACACAGATTGCCGCACGACTCATCAAACGTTCAGCCGTCGCCAAAGAGCGAGACTCCATACTCGCAGCCCAAAAACTGAAAGTGTACTTACTCAACTTCACGAGTTCTGTCGTGTTGGGGCTCTTGACCTCATTGTCCCCATTCCTGTTCATTGGAGGACTGTTGAGCGGAGGGCCGGGCTGGGGAATGGACGGACACACGTTGCTCGAGATGCTTCCTCTTGTCCTAACACTAGTGATGACTACTGTGTCTACAGGTTTTCAGAACACAAAGATGGTTGGCGGTGGACACCCATGGCTGGCCGGTCTAGTGTGCTGCATGCTCTACGCAGCGGCCTTTGCTCTGTCGTCAGTAGTCCTCGGCCTAGCGTGATAAATGGCTCTAGGGGGTATCGGCTTCTCTGAGAATACTTTTTTAGCCAAGATGCGAATGCCCCAGTCACTTAAGTGAGGTGTATACCATGCAGTTTGGCATCTTCGATCTCAGCCTCGGCCAGATTATGGCTTACTTCTATAGCGATTGGGTCGTTGGCTGGGTACTGATAATATCAGGAATCATTACCGCGGCTTGGCTCCTAGAGCGGGTCGTTGATGTGATTCCAATAGTGGGCGACTTTCTGAGGTTGCTTGTCCACATAGGGACCCACGTAGGATTCATTGTAGGGTTCCTCGACATGCTAGTGGGTTACGTAGTCTGGACAGCCCAACCCCAAGCGACGATAGTGGCTGCAGCCTTGGTCATCACGGGCTTTACGCTCGTCATGAGAGTCCTCTCGAAGTTCCCGATAGCATTTGTATTCGCAGCGGCCGTCGCTGGTTTCGGCACTTTCACTCTTTACGGTGTCCTCAAACCATACGCAGGTGGACTCTTCGACGTGTATGGAATCATCACGCAGATTGTTTCACTAAAAGGAATGGTGGTTATTTTCATAATCATATTCTGCGTCATCTATGTCCTTGGAGGACTCCTCATCAAGCTGATCCAGCTCATAGGAAAGGTGTTTGCGGCAGCACCGGTCAGCGTGCTGATTGGTTTGGCCTGCATTGCGATTGGCGCGATAGTTATTCTCGCTCCGACTTTGCTGAATCTGGTTGCATGGCCTACGCCGTGAGAGTCTGGGGTTTATGACCCCTCTCTCTTCTTTTCTTCCTTCTCGCTTTATACTAGCCTTCAGACTCGGGAGTGTCAGAGCATCGGGGTCTGATTTCCCTGAAGAGCAGGACTTTCACCTTACTCTCTCTGAAGCGCTGAGCTGTGTCCCCCATATTCTCTTCGGCGGCAGCGATGCTCGAAAACCAGATTGATGAATACAAATGCTTCCCTGGAACCTCCGGTTCGCTTTCCCTAAGCGTGTAGCCATCAGGTGGGTCGTAACCATCGGGCAGGAGAAGCATGACTCGGAATGAGTTGGTTGTTTCCTGCATCTCAAGCCAAAACTCGCAATACGACAATGCTGGAACCTAATGGGTCTAGCACATTTGGGCGGTTAAGCCTTGCTGGTTCTGACATCCCACTGCGTACAGACCTACTCCATTTCTGCCAACTGCAACACGTGGAGGCGCACATCGTGTGCCCTTCATCAGCTGCCAATCGCCCAAAGGATTCATATAATAGAGAGCACAGCCCATCGCCGAACAGTAGTGAATATGGAATAATCATCCCTGTATTTGCGGAGAAAGGTACAGGGACAGATGCTCCGGAGGCAGGTCACACTTGGCTGGAAGAACTGGAGATCTCACAAAGAAAGTGACAGAGGAGAAGAGGGGCAGGAAGAGAAGACGGACTGACGAGAAAAAGGAGATAATCAGCGTAACCATGAATGAATCGCTCGTGGGGCGCATTGACGAGTTGGTCAGACTTGAGGCCGGCCGCTCGCGAGCCCAACTCATAGAGAACGCTGTTCGCTGGTATCTCGATTTCACTGTCCACAAATGGAGCGAGAGGGGCATCTACGTGAACTCTTGCCGCTCGGCCATTGAGTCCGACACTCTGTCTTCACTTTTCTTCTCCAGACTCACTCCCACGGACCAGTATGAGCTGGGTGTAACAGCTGGCTCACAGGCTCCAGTAGCAGATGTAGTGAAGCTCTTCCACGGTAAGGACCCACACAGTGAGTCAAATCGCGGGCTCGTGCTCAGGCTCCTTCAGGAACATGGCTGGGGCGTCATATCGCATCATGATGACCTGATCGTAGTCGGTAGTCCCTTCTATCCGGCTCCGTTCATCAAGGGATACCTCGAGTCGCTTCTTCGCGTCCAACTCGATGTGGTCGAAACAAACACGAAGGACAATGCAGCTTTCAGAATCGTAAAGTAGAGCCAGCTAAGTGACACAACAGGGCATCGCAGCAGTGTGCCAGAATCACCACTCAACGCCTTTCTCCAGGATCTCGAACTCGCTCTCGTACAACCCCGGTATGCCCTCGATGGTCTGTCTAATCTGGGCTTCCTTTTCTCTGATTGCATCTGCCGCAAAATACACCTCGTACACGCACCTGTTCTGCTCATAGCAGAACCCTGTCGTGAAAAGCACCTTGAGGTCATGCTGCTTGAAGAGATGAGTCATGGTCTGCATCAGCGCAGGGTTCACCTTCTCGACCTCGAGCCTGACCCTTGCGCCACTCTCTTTGACCATGGGAATGAGGCGGATCTCACCAGAGCGCTCGAAGTAGATCACCATCGCCGCCTTCATATCACCAACGGCAGGGTTTGAGAAGAAGCTCTCTGGCAGACTGATTTGCGGCTTCTTTTTAACGTCGGCAATCATTCCTTTCGTCAGTCCCGGCAATAGAATCGCCTCGCTCCTCGCAAAAAGTGAAGCTCTTTGGGGTTTATTTACCTTCGTACGATTGGCTACCCAGCAGTCATGATTGCAGCCAGTATCATGATTGCTCCGACTGCCACTGGAAGGGTCAGCGGTTCACCGAGGAGGAGAACGGCTAGGACAACAGCGACCGCTGATTGGAGCAAGATGTAGACAGCCGATGAAGAGCCTCCGAGCTGACGGAGGGCTTCGTAGTAGACCAGGTATCCGACACCTATCGACATCACCCCCAAATACACGATGCCAAGCCATGGTTCGGGCATTGCAAGCTGTGCAGGGTCGATCTTTCCGAGAACAAGAACAGCTATCCCTAGGGTCGCTACTGTGTAGACTGCATTTCCCGCAGCAAGACGAAGAGGCCTGTGAACTTGAACAAGTGCACTCTGAGCGAGGATTATCCAGAAGGCCCACAGAGCTCCTGCGCCGATTGCGAACAGGTTACCTATGAACTGTCCCCCGGTCAACTGTTCAAGCTCACCCCTAGTTGCGATAAGAGCAGCGCCGGCAATTCCGACAACAAGGCCACCTACCTTACGAGCGGCGAAATGCTCCTTTAGAAGTGCCCATGCAATCAGGGGCACGAAAGGTAGACTGATGTTCACAAGCAGGCTAGTGTTGACGGCGGTCGTCAAAGATAAGGCCATGTACTGGCATATGTACGCAAGTCCATTGATGACTCCTACAGCGACAACTCTTCGCATCTGCAGCAAATGCTCGCCAGAAGGAGGACCTTCCTCGTGCTTCTGACTCTGCAACCCTACAGTCAGAACAATCATTCCGATCACGTTCTCAAGGAATGCGAACAGGATCGGATCCATAAAAGACACTCCCACTCTGCCCACCACGAAGGAAGTCCCCCATATGGTACCAGCCACTAACATAAGCATACGAGCGCGCACTAACGGTTTCATGGTAGGCAATCCGCCTTCTGGACGTCCAAACCGCTCAGTCTGTCCCACTCATAAAGGGTGGGAATTGAGTCAAACGCCGTCCGCATTGCGAGGAACGTTCCTATCTCATATCGACAAAGATCAGCCTGCAAGCCCTGAAGGGCAGGCAGGCCCGAGGCACTAATCATCCAGTTGACAATCTTTATATGGGCTCTAACAGCGCGGACCTTTACTCTTCCTCGGGTGCTTGTGACATGGCAGATCTCCCAGCATCAGTAATCAAGACAAGGGCACTTCTTACGCTGCGCGGCTACAAGGTCGACGAGCTCTTCGAGTATGAAGACCGGTACGTCATGCTCCCAGCCAAGCAGATAGCCGAAGAAGTTGTGAAATCTGTGGTATGGGTGTTCAAGGAGGCCAAGGTGGTAGGCGTGGCCGTGGTCAAGGACATCGCACGTGACATGGAGGAAGCTCAGGCAAAAGAGGGCGTTCTAGTCGGGGGTTCGCGATTCACTCCTGCTGCAAGGAAGTTTGCCAGAGCGTCGAAAGTTGAGCTTGTCGAGGGAACATACTCCTCGTTCGACCTGTTCCAACACGAACTGGTCCCCAAACACACGATAGTAAACGACGAGGAGATTCAGATGGTCCTCCAGCATTTTTCCATCAAGAAACCCCAGCTGCCGAGAATTCTCAGAGATGATCCTGCGGCAAAGGTCCTCGGAGCAAAGGCAGGTCAGGTCATCCGGATAGAGAGAGAAAGCCCTACAGCCGGCAAGACCTACTACTATCGTCTTGTTGTGGACTCAAGTCGATGAGGCACGATTACGCTCGCGTCCCATCATGTTAGAGCTGGACAGTCCATTCACAGTCGGGCTTCCGCCTACACTTCCTGCGCGTTATGTTTCCCGGTTCAGAGGACCACTACGCCCATTGCCATGCCAGCCAGGAATATTACAAGACATGTGATGAAGGGCAGTGTGACGTTGTCGGTGCCCTTGGGGCTGACGAGTTCAATGAGGGTTGCAGCTGCTGCGCCAATGAGCGCAAGTGAGAACATTGGCACCCAGAGGATGCTGGATCCTGACACAAAGACGCCATAGTTGACAATTCCGAAGAACCAGAATGCTAGAATTGCTCCTAGGAAGCCGAACACAAACAAGGCGGCGCACCCGGGCAGGCTCCTCTTAGAGCCGAATATCGTATGCATGTGGTTCTTTCCATACCTCAGCCCAATCGGCGCTGACATCCCATCACCAAACATCATGATGTGAATCGCAGCCGCTGCAACGAAGTAGAGCCTCTCGTATCCGGTGAAGGTGAACACGCCTGTCAGGATGGTTATAGAAACCGCATACCAGAATGGCCCTCGCACGCTACCATGTTCGAGGTCCTCAGGACGTGCCATTGCCTGAAAGAATCTCCCGAACCTCTCGCCGCTCGCCAAGCCGAGGAACACGACAAAGGTCAATGCTACGAGCGTCGCGACCCAAGGGTGAGGGTAGTACGGGACTGTCCATATCGCCAGACCTGCGAACAGGTGGATTGTTTTCCTTGTAAAGTTCGAGCCCAGTTTCAACTTCCGTCTCCCGATGTCTCCAACTACAAGGACCATCATAGCATAGAACACAGCTATCAGATAGACAATCACGTCGTTCAGCTCAATACCGAATTCCGCAAGCATTAACCCGATTCACCCTCGAGCCCGGGGAAAGGAACGGGTGAATATACTTATCGCCCATCCAGAGTCGAGGAAACGACTGGACTTGCATTGACTCCCGATACCTCTGCGAGAGTCCGAATCGCCCCCTTCACGGAGGCCTTCAGGTCCCTGTGCATGTTTCCTCTTGCCGACACCCAGACTCTCAGCACATCAGAGGTGCCATAGGTCTTGGGCATTGACTTTATGTAAACGCCCGGGTGTTTCCTCATGGCTTTGTCAATGAAAGGTGCAAACATGGTCTCATCTGATATCGCAAAGTCTACGGTTTCCTCATAATAGAACGGCTTGCCCTTCTGTTCGATCCAAGGACGGACTGAAGCGTCAAAGATTGCCTTGAGTTCTGCTGGCACACCTGGCAGACAGAAAATCGTTGTTTCGTCCCTGCTAATCATTACTCCTGGGGCTCCACCGACCGAATTGTCGAGAGGCTTAGAACCCTTGGGAATGTGGGCCATCTTCTTCCTACTTTCGGTCAGCTCTGCAGTGCTGACAATTCCTTTTGCGTATAGATACTCATACTGTTTCTTCACGATTGAGAGAGCGTTGGGATCCTCAGCAAGCTCAAGGCCTAGTCTGTTTGACACCGCACTCAGAGTCATGTCATCGTGAGTTGGACCCAGACCCCCAGAAGTGATGATGATACTGCAAATCCCCTGCAGGCGTGACAATGCGTTGCCAATCTCAGCAAGGTCATCTCTGACTGTTACTTGTGCTATGGTTGCAACGCCGAGTGCGGCTAGACGCAGCTCAAGCCAATTGCTGTTCGTATCGAGAACTAGACCATCCAAAATCTCGTTTCCAATGGTGAGGATGCCTGCCTTCAGGCTCCCGGGAGCGTCAGCTGCCGCATGCGGCTCGTTCTCAACTTGGGAAACCTGGCCAATCTCTCGGTCTAGGTAACCGCTCACCATTTTCAGGTGCTCAAGTCTTGTCGCGGCCATGCCCTTGCCAGGAAGGGTGTTCATACTAGCCGCAATCTTCTCGGCGAGAGGTATGAAGTCTCGGATCTCATCCGCGATCTCAGCCATGTCCATCCCAGGCCTCAGTTTGATCCCATTGATGATGTAGTGGATGAAACCGACCAAACCGAGCTTGACAATCTTATCTGCATCCCACAGGACCTGTGCTTCGAGAGGCGCGAGCGGTTCGTTCAATGTGAGACCGACGTGCTTTCGAATGGCATCGCACACCTTGTCGACTGTGGTTTGGCTGACATCCTCTCTGAGGAGAATCTCACGTGCCAAAGCAGCGCTAGCGTCCCCGTGATTCTCGCCGCCACCAATTCCAGGCTTCGCCATATCGTGAAGCCAAGAGGCCATCATTGTTACTTCCATGTCCGCCCCGGTCAGAACTGCCAATCGCTTAGCCGTCACCACTACCTGACTAACATGGTCATATCGATAGTCGAAGAGGGGTTCGTCTGAGGATGACTGTGTTTCTACCCACTCGTTTCGTGCTGCTCGAGCAGACTGACGGAGGACCAGTTTCTTCAGCTTCTCCTCAAGTCCAGGTTTCATATCGACCATGACCCTCATGCCTGCTGTTTATCAACTCTACTCCTTGCTTCCGACCAGTGGGTACAGTCTGCGTGTGTTCTCCAAGATTGCAAGCCTAACTTCTTCTATGTCTCTACCGAGAATGGACGCGACCTCCCTGAGGGCAATCCACACGTTGGCAGGCTCGTTTCTTGTGCGTGAGTCTGCCCCCAAGACGGGGCTATCCGTTTCCAGAAGAAGTCGTTCGTACTCAACGGCCTTCACCAGTTTCCTCTTTTGTGGAGACCGTACAACTGATGTGGGAACAGAGAAGTAATAGCCAAGGTTTCTAGATGCATCCCGTGCCAAGCTGGCCTTGCCGTCGAAAGCATGCATGTGCACCTTGCCTGCGTCAGTGCCGGCCAATACCTCTAGTGCTCTTCTCCCTGCTGACCTGGAGTGGACCTGCACAGGCAGACGAAGCTCGATTGCGAGCTGTGTCAGAGCCCTGAAAGCTGCCTCCTGTTCCAGCCTCTGTTCATGCTCTCTCACGAGGTAGTGGTCGAGTCCTGTTTCTCCAACTGCCACGATGGCGGATGAGTTCTTGTGGATCCAAGCCAAGGCAAGCTCAAGGTCTGTATATCTGTCCGGTTCCAGACCCACCGCTGCATAGACACTCGGGTAGCTACTGACAATACGTAGACATTCCGGCCATCCGGAAGGAGAGATACCTGACGTTATCATCCAGACACCTGACGATGTGGCCCTCTCAATGACCCCGGGCAAGTCAGCCTGGAACTCTTCAGATTCCAGATGACAATGGGTATCGATTACCTTGGCTGAACCCCTTATCGGTTTGCCTTCCATTGCCTAAACACCCGCATACCCACTATACCGGAGCTCCTGAATGGATTTCTCAACGCGCTGGACATGCCGAATTCTCATGTTGTTCGTGGCTGTCCGGTGTCCGGTTCGATATAACGCTTTGTTCCGACTTGGCTTTTTCCGGGGCCGAAACGCATCGTTCACAGACCAGCGCCAGAATCACCACAGGGTGGTCAGCGACACACTATGCAAAACGAGCCGCCTACTTGGGCAATCTTTATCCGCCGCTCTGCGGTCGAGATTTGAGGACATGATACAAATCGGTGACTCCATCGAGCTGAGCAAGCAGATAACGGAAGATGACGTGCGCAGGATTGTCGAGATCAGTGGTGATGATAACCCTCTGCATACAAGTGACGAGTTCGCCAAACGAACTCTGTTCAAGGGACGCATCGCACATGGCATCTTGTCCGCAGCTCTAGTATCTGCTGCACTCACGAAGCTCTTTGGCCCGGGCAATGTCTGGATGTCACAGACGATGAAGTTCACATTTCCGGTGAGAATCGGGGAAACTGTCACTGCGAGATTGAGGATTACGTCAATCGACAAAAGAAACGTGGCTACAGTGGAAACAAAGGTGTTGAATCAAGACGGTCGTGTCGTTCTGGACGGTTTCGCAGAGTCCAAGGTAATGAGGATTCGACCCCTAAAGTGAGGGATTAGGTTGTCTAAGCTTGGGAGATTCAACCAACTTGTCTGTGAGGTATTCAAAGTCAATGAGTCAGATCTCAGCGACAGCGCAACTCCCGATGACATCGAGGATTGGGACTCAGTAACACATATGGACCTGATGGCCCTCTTCGAAGAAGAGTGGGCTCTGGGCCTAGATGTAGAGGAGATTACCGAGATGACAAGCATAGGTCTCATGAAGGAGATACTGAGGAAACATGGTGTTGACCTATGAATGTAGTTGACAACCTATTCCAGGAATCAAAGAGCGCGAAGAGGATTGCCTTGTTCCAAGGCAAGGAAACCATCACCTATCCCGACCTATACCGAGACATCCAGAGAGTGTCTGCGAAGCTGAGCCAGATGGGCCACAAGGCCGGTGACAAGATTCTGATCATGGCCGACAACTCATTCTTCTGGGTGGCAGCGTACTTTGGGACTATGGGTGCGGGGATGGTCGCTTTACCCCTGCATCATACGGTGAGTGAGTCGCATCTGGACTTTGTAAGAGAGTCCTGTGAAGTCAGAACATGTTTTGTGCAGAGGAGATATGTAAAGAACATAGCCAAGTACAACTTCCCTAACGTCATTGCTGACGAAGCCGGTGTCCCTGGGACAACCTACTTCGGGGATATCCCGGCAGCCAAGTTTCGGTTCGTTGATGTCGATATACAGAACGCGCTGGCAGTTATCATATTCACTTCGGGCTCAACGGGCAAGCCCAAAGGAGTGATGCTCTCTCATCGCAACATCGAGTGGAACACGGATTCAATCATCGAGTATCTCAGCTTGACGGAGAACGACCGCATGATGGTTGTTCTGCCGTTCTCATACTGCTACGGTGCGTCGTGGCTTCATACACTTGTGAAAGTCGGAGGCCAAATAGCACTCAATAACAGGTTCATGTTTCCGGGATTGGTCCTGAACGAGATGGTGGAAAAGAAATGCACAGGATTCGCTGGAGTGCCTTCGACGTATCAGATCCTGCTCAGGAGGTCTGCCATGAAAAAGATGAAGTTTCCCGACCTCAGGTTCGCGGCACAGGCTGGTGGAAAGCTCAGCAATCCGTTCATACTCGAGTTGATTGAAGCACTCCCTACAACGAAGATCTTCATTATGTACGGTCAGACGGAAGCAACGGCTCGACTCTCGTACTTGCCCCCTGAACTCCTGAAAGCGAAGCTCGGCTCCTGCGGCAAGGGCATTCCTAGGACGACACTTGAGGTCCTGAAGGATTCTGGCGAACCCGTGAAACTTGGGGAAGTGGGCGAGATTGTCGCCTCCGGCGGAAACATCATGATGGGGTACTGGAAGGACCCCGAAGGGACTGCGAAGGCTTTGCGAAACGGCAAGCTATATACCGGAGACCTAGCGACGGTAGACGAGGAGGGCTTCATATTCGTTGTCGACCGTCAGAAGGAGATCATAAAGAGTGGCGGCTACCGCGTCAGTCCGAGAGAGGTCGAGGAAACAATCGCGAGCATCGAAGACGTCGTCGAAGTTGGAGTCATTGGAGTGCCCGATGACCTGATGGGAGAGGCTGTGAAAGCGTATGTTGTGCTTCGAGAAGGTTCGGGCCAAACTGAGAGAGACATCATCAATCATTGCCGCGGCAGACTCCCTTCCTTCAAAGTCCCGAAGTACGTAAAGCTCTTGAAGTCTTTACCCAAGAATGAGGCAGAAAAAGTAATGATGGCCGCTCTCAGAGACATGCACTCGAAGGGAGAGTAATAGCATGATTGATGGTTCTCCTCTGGTCCCCCACATATGGTTCAACCAGAGCGTGCACTTCCGCAAGGGTTCAATTATGGTGCTCAAGACTCTGCAGGCAAGTAGAGTGCTCGTCGTTGCGTACCCCGGAGCGGCCGACAATGAAGCTTACAGGAAAGTCATCGGGAACCTCGAGGGGAGAACAGTCCAAGAGGAAACCTGCAAGACAGCAACACAGGGCGAGGTTCTCCGCATGAGGGAGAAATACGAGCATAGTCCACCCGACTTGATCCTTGGCATCGGTGGTGGCCAAGTCATGGACAGTGCCAAGATGCTGAGAGTTCTACTCGAGAATCCGGGCAAGAGCTTCGCCAACATTCTCGAGGGCCCTTTGGCACAGAGAAGTATAGCCTACGTCGCAGTCCCCACCACGCCATCTACAGGCTCGGAAGCCAATGGAACTGCAGTCATCAAGGGCAGTGACGGAGTGAAAGTCCCTTATGTGACTAGGCTCATGGTGCCCGATGTCGCCATCCTCGATCCTTCGTTTCTCTCCACTTTCAGTAGTGACCAGATCTTCACATTCATGGGTGACACATTTGGACATGCCTACGAAACCATGGTTTCAAAGCTGACTAACCCACTCATACAGTCGATTGCCAGAAGCATCATTGACCTTCTCAAACTAGCGTCTGCCGAACTGAGGCAGACACCCGCAGATGCAAGAGGACTGGACAAGCTGATGCAGGCAGGTTATCTCGGAGGGTTGGCAACCGGCAGTGTTTTTGTTGGTGTGTGCCATGCCCTAGCACATTCCCTTGAGCAGCAGAAGGGAGTGGCTCATAGCTCTGCTGTGCTTTCGCTCACGCCTCGATGCCTGTCTTGGCACGCTGAAACCACAAAAGACCCGATATACTCGCATCTGCTTAGTGAGTTCGAGTCAATTGGGCTCCAGAGCCGTGTGAGCCCGGACGTCCTTGCTGGAGTCGATTTACTCCTATTGGCCAGGCAGGCGTTGGCCGATCCCGCAATGAAGACATCCCCGATTCGAATGAAGGAGCAAGAGATGATGGGGTTGATCAATTGGATACTCAAGAAGTGACAGTCGAGTCCCTTGTTTCCGGTGAACAGTTCAGGTTGCTACAGCCCCAGAAAGAGCGGCTTCTCCTTTCTCTGTTGAAGCAACAAGTCATTCGCTCCATCGAAACAAGTCAGTACATGAAACACTTCTACGAGGCCTATGGAAGTAGACCAGAGAATATTCAGCATACTGCAGACATCACGCCGCTTCCTGTCACGATGTTCAAGAACTTCAAGCTGCAGACCTGCCCTGATGAAGAGGTAGTGAGGATACTGAAGTCCAGTGGCACCACCACTGGTGTTCCTAGCATGATTCCTATTGACAAGACGACGGCCATGAGGCAGACGAGGGCTCTTGTGTCCATTTTGAAGAGCTACCTAGGGACTTCAAGGAGACCCTTTCTGGTCATGGATACGGCATCAATCAACGACCCTGATGCGGGTACGATCACAGCCCGCGGCGCAGCGGTCAGGGGAATAGCGAACTTCGCTCGCAAGACAGTCTATGTTATGGATGATGTCGGCGGCGAACTCGTTCCAAATCTCGATCGCCTGAGGAACTTCGTCGAGGAGTACAAGGGGCAGGAGATTCTTGCCTTTGGTTTCACCTATATCATCTGGACAAGATTCCTTAGCGCTTTGAAAGAAGCCAAGATGAAGCTCGATCTGCCCAATATCAAGATACTACACAGCGGAGGGTGGAAGAAGCTCACTGCCCAAGCTGTCACCAAGGACGCGTTCAACAGAGATGTGGCCGAGGCATTTGGTACAGACCCCAGTAATGTCATTGACTTCTACGGCATGGTTGAACAGCTCGGCGTCCTTTTCTTAGATTGTCCAGCGGGCAACAAACATGCCCCCGACTTCGCAGATGTCATTATTCGTGACTTTTACACGATGGACGAGGCACCAAACGGAACTCCCGGGTTGATCGAGGTCCTCTCTACGCTTGCGACGAGCTATCCCAGTCAAGCTGTACTCACAGAGGATGTAGGGGAAATCCGTGGAGTTGACGACTGCCCTTGCGGAAGGAAGGGGAAGTACTTCGTGTTCCGTGCCAGGGCAGAGAGAGCAGAAATCAGAGGGTGTGGCGACACCTTCGCAGAAAGTCGAAGGGAGTAGAAATGACTATCCAGCTTATTATGAACGCAGGCGAGTTCCATGAGCCCTCTGTTCAGATTGACAGTCTAGATGACGTTGCTGCCCAAGTCAGGGAAGGTATGGGCAGTTTGTTCAAGATGCCAATCGCAAACATACTGGATGTCCTCCAGAACCTCAGCCGGGCTCTCGTGCGAGACCCCGAGGTCAAGAAGATTGAGGGCATCGCTTTTCTCTCGAATTGGCTCCGAAAGGACAACTTGCTCAGAATGATTGAGATCAATCTCGGGCAGACCGATTTCTTGGACTCATTCGTGGAGAACCATCACAAACTCATTAGAGCTTTCCCAAGGGGGGTTGTCTGTCACTGGATAGCAGGCAATGTGCCCACTCTTGGACTGTTCTCGCTGTTTCAGTCGATGCTTACTAAGAATGGAAACATCGTCAGAGTTCCGGAATCGAGTCTGCCTAGCGTGATTCCTATCCTGAAACTGCTGTCCACGCTCAAAGGTGACCCAGCGACTGGTCAAGATCTTCTTCGGTCAGTGGCCCTTGTCCATTTCCCGTCTTCAGATCTGAGGTCTAACGAAAACATGTCCAAGTGCGCAGATGCCAGGGTCGTCTGGGGTGGAAAGGAGGCGGTCGATGCCATAACCAACCTCCCGAGAGCAACTCACTGCGAGGACGTGGTCTTCGGACCCAAGTATTCCTTCGCGGTCATTGACAGAGAAGCTCTCGAGTCTGAAAAGATGGGTCGTCTCCTGAGGAATCTGGCAACGGACTCTGTGTTGTTCGAACAAACAGCCTGTTCCTCCCCACATGTTGTCTTCGCGGAAACTGACTGGAATGGTGCTCTCAGACTAGCCGACAGACTGGCGGAAGAGTTTCGGCGGCTGTCGAGCATTATACCCAAGCGTGACTTCGAAATGGGGTCTGCAATCAAGATAATCAACAGAAGGGCTGAGTATGCATTGTCTCCAGACAAGGCTATGTTGGCTCCAAAGGAGAATGATTGGTCAATACTGGTTGACAACGAGACAAGGCTAGAAGAGCCAATACAGTCCAGGACTGTCTTCATGAAACCCGTCAAGTCTGTGATGGAAACCATTCCTCTTGTGACTAAGAATGTTCAGACGATTGGTAACGGTATACTCAACAGGCAGAAGGCTAAGGAATTCGCAGAGGGAGTGATGTATAGAGGGGCTGCCCGCGTCGTGCCCCTAGGCCAGATGCATATCCATGACTCGCCTTGGGATGGAATCCTGTTTCTCAGCCGGTTGGTCAGATGGAATGCACTGACACCGGCTGGATAGGCATTTGCAGTGCCCGAGGCATCATTCAAAAGGAACGAATACTGTGCGAATCCCGATGCACTATGAGCCCCTCCAAGATACTCAGGAAGTATGGCGTGCCTGAGGACGCTGTCGGAACGTGCGGGATACAGAGTCTGAGAGCCAAATATGTATCGTACTTGGACAACCCACACTACATTTCACAGGTGCCCAGCAATGCCGATGGGTACGTCCTCGTCAGCCCGAAACTCATTGAGAGAGTGAGAGAGATTCCGGGGAATCTCTATGTGGAGACGGCCAGTCCCACACAGGCGTTCCTTGAAATCCACAATGACTTTCACAGGGACGTGCGGTCGTTCACGACCGGGAGCAACACGCCGACCCATGGGAGCAACTGCGAGATTGACGCGTCGGCCAAGTTTGGGGTACGTGTCACATTGGGCAGTGGAGTAAGAATCCATCCTCATGTCGTTGTAGGCAGCGATGTCGAAATTGGCGATGACACCGAGGTCTTCGCGGGCACTGCGATATACAACAGAGTACGATTGGGCAGACGGTGCATCATAGATGCCAATGCGAGCATTGGTGGCGATGGGTATAGGATAATGATGGATGCTGAGGGGAATATTCATCGACTGATTCACATCGGAGGCGTTCGCTTCGGGAACGATGTGGAGTTTGGCAACAGTTCCTGTGTTGACCGTGGCACCTTCGAGGACACGATCTTGGAGGACCGTGTTAAGATTGATAACATGGTTCACATTGGACACAATGTCCACATCAAGGAGAACACTCAGCTTGCCGCTTCGTCGTGCATTGGCGGAAGCACAGTGATCGGTCGCAACTGCTGGGTTGGCATTGGAGCAACCATCTCCAATGGACTTGTAATAGGGGACAAAGCAAGTGTCTTGATCAATGCCATTGTTGTTAGGGATGTCCCCGAGGGCGCGAGAGTTGCTGGGTTCTATGCAATGCCCAATGATGCATGGCGCCTGGTTGTCATGGACGATACAAAACGCTTCGGAACACAGGTGAGGGAGATGGAGAGGAAGCGTTCAGACTCGGAGGACCGGCAGGAATGACTACTCGCCGGGTCATACGATTCGAGAAAGTCCTTGAGGAGGCAGAGATCCTCACTCCCTCAGCGGGGTTCAAGCTGGACACACACGAGATCGAGCACAGGCGGGACCCTCTGACGGGCCATAGGAGCTTGGTTGGTCTAAGGCTCATAGAGAAATACAGGTCCCTTATGGGTGAAACTGACAGGGAACTGGTAGACAAGCTGGTGGCAAGTAGCGCCGAGAAGTGCTTCTTCTGTCCAGATATGGTAATGAGTGCAACCCCCATGTTCTCCAAGAGCATCGTGTCCAGTGGAAGGATTGCCGTGGGAGAGTCAACACTTTTTCCCAATCTGTTTCCTCTTTCGTTGTACCACGCAATCATAGTCCCATGCAAGAAGCACTTTCTCCGGCCCGAAGAGTTCACGGCAGGGCTCATCGGAGACTCGCTTAGGGCAGCTCAGACATTCCTGCGCGGCATTCCTCTCTCCAAGGAGCTGTACGGCTCCATCAACTGCAACTACATGCCTCCCGCCGGAGCGAGCGCGGTTCACCCTCATTTTCAGTTCATCGTTTCTACAGTCCCCTCCAGCTACACGGAGGAAACCCTCAACGCTCTCAAATTGTACTATAGGCAGTACCAATCCGTATACTGGGACGACTTGGTGGAAGTGGAGAAGGAAAAGAAGGAACGGTATGTCGGAGCCACAGGTCCTGTTCAGTGGCTCTGCACCTACTCTCCCCGAGGTATGAATGAGATTCTAGGGGTCTGCCCGCAAGGCGGCCTTTCCAAAATGGAAGACAGGACGATCCAGGGTCTTGGAGAAGGTGTATCTCGTGCGCTCAAGTACTACGGCAGTCACAACTACTCAGCTTTCAATATGAGCATGGATCTTGGCCGTTTGGAATCAGATGATCCGTGGAACAGACTCACTGTTCGGTTGGTAACACGCCAGAACTTCTCTGCGGGGTATAGAGCAGGTGAGCATTTCTTTCAACATATGCTGGCGACGAACGTCGTTGTGGTCCCGCCAGAGGTGCTCGCATTGGAACTCAAACAGTACTTTGTAGGTGAGTGATATTGTTCGATTTGAGCAAGGGATTTCTAACAGAACTAAAAGAGGGCATTCGCAAGCTGATGTCCAGTGCGGCAACCTCGCGGATGCCGCGCGCGGATCTCACCCGCATCTGCCAAGAGGAGGGACACTTGTCCATTCACGGCGTCAAACTTGACCTGAGCGCCGGGGACGCGTGTCCGAAGTCGCTTCTCGACTCTCTAACGTCCGAGGAGAGAAAACAAGCAGATGGGCTTGAGAAAAGCTGGAGAATGAGGCAGTATTGCACTGGAAGGGTGTTGGCAAAGCGGTCTGTTGTAGACGTCTGTGCACACATAGGAGTCCGTGTGAAGACTCAAGTAGTCTCGATAGTTGATGATGAGCGTGGAGCTCCCGTGTGCAAAGTTGAATCGGAACGTGAACTGCCTGCCATTTCTGTGTCGCTAACGCATAAAGGGGACGTGCTGCTGGCTGTTGCTTCAATTGCTGAGCGCGTTGGAATTGACCTTGAGGACCTGTCTGAATCTCATCGTGGAACTGCCCAGTGGACGTCTGTTGACCGAAACGGAAAACTCAAGGACGCAGCTAAGAGCAGAGTCGAGCAATTGTGCGGATACACAGACCCAGGCCGAATTGCCACTGTCATGTGGTGTGTCAGAGAGGCGGCCTACAAGGCACTAAGTCGAGGAAGACCTCTTTCTCCCATCCAGATTGTCCTGCAGTCAGCTGAAGGTCATCTGGTAGCCCGTGCAGGACCGGACAGCCCATTACAGGCAAATGTGGTCATCGGCTGTATGGACCAGTATGTCTGTGTCCTAGCCCTCTAGCCCTCCAAAACCTGAACATGTACGGGGTGACGTCGACCTGCAGTGGAAAGACGAGCTCGTTATGTCCTGTACCCTCAAGAAACACTGTATCGATGTTCCGATTGTGCTTCAGGGCCTCACGCTTCTCATGACCGGGTGCGAAGTGGTCCTCGTCCCCGGACACCATGAGTGTAGGAACAGAGAGCTGCTTCAATTCAGGGAACACATCAAGACGCGCTTCTGAGCACAGAATCCTTACAAGATCATCTTCAAACTCCTTGGAAGAGACCTGCTTCCTGACGAGAGACATCATCTTCAGATAGCCATCCCTGTTCTTAGTGCCCACGAGGTTTTGTGCCGTGAATCGAACAACTTCGTCCCAGTCCTTCGCCGTACATAGCGACAACAGTTGCCGATAGACATTCAGATCTGAGCCTTCAATCGCGATACCCAAAAGCACGAGGCTGTCAACTCGGTCACTCATCCGATTCGCGATGATTGATGCGACATTGGCGCCAAGGCTGTAGCCAATCAGATGCACTCCACGAAGATTGAGCTTTTCGATCAAACGTTCAATATCATCGGCCATCTCGTAAGGAAAGACGCCGGGCTCAGAACAGGGGCTGCTTCTGCCGAATCCGGATAGATAAGGCAGATAATGCTTAGCCTCAACACCCTCTCTCCTCAAACGGGTCTGCACACTGCTGATCAGACCATCGAAACCAGCCGGACCTCGGAAAGCAGAGTGCAGCCAGAGGAAGGGCCTGCCCTCACCTTCGGTTTGAAGATCTATCTGTCGAGCCTCGCTGATCTTAACGAGCACGGATGGCCGTCTTGTCTTGCTCACTTCGCGTCCTCCGATGAGGGGAAGGGTATCTGCTGAGCTTTCCACACTCTGACAGA
The DNA here is from genome assembly GCA_003345595.1 of Candidatus Thorarchaeota archaeon. Lineage (GTDB taxonomy): Archaea > Asgardarchaeota > Thorarchaeia > Thorarchaeales > Thorarchaeaceae > OWC5. Next base: position 22,230 of record PRDI01000011.1, read on the forward strand.
GCCGATCGCTGACTTCAGCGAATGACCCCGCATATGAACCTGTGTCTATCTCCTCTTACCATGGATCCCTGAAATTAGGCCAGCAGAACAGGCAAGACACACATCCGGAGGAAAACATTAAGAAGTTGGGCTCTTGGTCTGAAACTTGTACAGCTCCATCTGTCAGGAGGATTCTGCCTCTCGTGAACATCCCCCGGGGGTCATTGCCCCGTGAATAAGCGAAAGGAACCTTGGGTAGTAAGATCCTTCTTTCGAGCCGTGAGGAAAGCGAAAAAGATACTGTTCGGCCGCTCAGAAAGATGGCATTGGTCAACCGACAGAGAGTACTGGGAATCCCACTACTCCTCCGGAGGAGCAAGTGGCGAGGGATCTGTCGGCGATTCGCGAGAGGCGAAATGGAGATTCATCAGTGAATACGTGGATGTCCGTGACAAGACCGTATTGGATGTTGGGTGTGGTGACCTATCATTCTGGGAGGGAAAAGACTGCAGAAGCTACACTGGCATTGATTTCTCAGAGTCCGTAGTAGAGAAGGACAGGACAATACGACCATCTTGGAGATTCATTGCGGGCGATGCAAGCGCGGACCATCACGTAAGTGGTCAGGTCGTGCTATGTTTAGATATGTTGTTTCACATCATGTCGGATGACTCATACAGAAGGGTCTTGGCGAATCTTGCTCATTGGACCGAAGAATGGCTTTTCATCTTCACATGGTTCAGGAGCCCATTTGGACGAAGAGCAACAGACGGGAGATATCAATACTACAGACCCCTGCTCGAATCGCTCGATGTCCTAGCTCCACTTACGCTCGTAAGAACACGCCAATACGATTCAATCGGGGCATTGTATGTGTTCAAGCGACCCTGAACGCATTGACCATAGTTCGGCGCCAAGAGTTGGCGACAATCCGATGGATCCTACTTGGGCTTGTGGCTGAACCTCATCCAACCCACATAGCCTTTGATTGTGCCAAGAATCGTGACAAGATCAAGCCAAATGAAGAACGGATTACGTATTCTGATGCTCTTCTTGAAACCGGTGTATAATCGAAGTACAAGGTACTTCGTCAATCCCAGAACGCCTCCGAAGTAGTTTGTCTGTCTCGCTCCCGCGCCACCCCACTCTGCTGCTTTGAAGAACGATCCCGAATACTCATGTTTTGACACTACGGGGACGTAGAACCATCTGTAGCCTTGGCGTATGATGTGCTGAGTTAGAAGATAGTCCTCGTAAGCATTGACTGTCTGGGCTGGCACCCACGACCTTGCGACCTCAGTGCGCACAATAGTATTGTGTGTGTAGCCTCGGGCCTTGATCTCTACCAGTCTGCCGAACCTCCTCTGTGCCTCCCACACAGCCTGGTTTTCAGCAACCATCCCAGACATGGCTCCAAGGCGGAATTGGGACTGGAGCTTTCTCATGTACTCATACATTTTTTCGAACCATGCTTTTTCGAGTATCACGTCGGCATCGACGAATACGAAGTATTCGGTTTGCACTCGTTCGATCCCCAAGACTCGGGCCTGAGCCAGTCCGGAGTTCTCGAAGACAACATCATCTATCAAGCCCCGCAGGCGCATGTCACGAACGATGTCCTTCGTTCCATCGGAAGACTTCTCGCTAGCTACAACGATGATTCTGTCTACGTTGCTCTGTTCTCTAATGCCTTGAATACACCTGATGATTGTGGGCCTGTCATTCTTTGTTACGACGACATAGTCCATCTTAGGTCCCTGCATGATTTTACACCGAACCTTCCTGCTGCCTCTCACTCAGCAGTCTGATATGTCTGACCATGGGCCTTGACACCCACCAGACAGGGGGAACTATACGCAATACACGTTCCATGTTGCCCATATCAGTGCTATCTATGAGCCGGAGGTGCACAGTCACAAGTATGAAAAGATACCAGAAGGGAATGGCCAGTAGCCCCACTAGGGCGGCTTGAAGTACGGGGAACACGGGCAGGATCGATACCAATTGCTGCGCGATTGACACGGTTACCCACATCAAGGCTGCAAAGAAAAGAGCCACCACGATATCCTTTCCAACAATGTGCAGGTCCATGGATATGGCATGTTTACGTTTCGAGTACCTATGTTGAATGAAGAAATAGGGAAGGTATGACAACCATATCATCGCGACTGCATTCACGCCGATCAGAGGCGCCATCGTGACGACCCAGATGACCTGCACTGCTATCTGCTGGAGGCTTGCGTACAGCAGGCCGCGAGTGTCGTTCAATGCGACGTAGAGGTAGCTATAGACTGCGGTCACAATAAGGAATATGCTGAAAGACAGAAGCTGAAGAAAAGTCGTGGTCTGCACACCGGTTTCGTTGAACACGATCCTTAGAATCTGGTGCGCAAAAGCAAAGAGCATTGCGAAGGAAAAACCGAGAGTGGGCACGAGCATCCTGTACCCCTCTCTGAACTTCCTGACCAAGACATCCCTTTGTCCCTTAGTGTACTCAACAGTGAGGTTTGGGGTCATGGCAATGAGCGGAGAGTGAAGAACTGCAGTAGCAGTAACGACGATACCTTGGGCTATCGTGTAATGCCCGACATCTACGAGGCTTCCGTATGTGTTAACCCACAGCACAGTCAGGTTGGTAAGACCTGAGCCGGCTATAGACGCCACAAAGAACACCGACGCCAGTTTCAGTAGTTTGCCGGTTACCTCTCTGCCAGGGCGTCTGTATAGAAGAACACTGTTGCGTTTGGTTTCACGCAAAAGCAGACCTATGGCAGAGCCCGCGGCTATGAGCCCTAGTCCAAGATTAAGTACGAGTATGTTGGCTATTGTGACTTGCAGGGTTAGAGCGAGGAAAATCAGGGCCAATATTCTGACAGTGTTGTACACGATGTCCACGATGACTGTCCTCTTGATTATCTGAAGCCCTTGGAATGCGCCTTGGATCAATCGAAGTAGGGCGGACGGGAGCAAGGTCACGAGCGTTATTACCCAGAATAGGAAAAGCTGAGTAGGTGAGAGCACACCTACCGTCTTCTGTTCCAACAAGAACAAGTCAATCCTGAATAACAGTGCGCATACTATCACGGTGAGTGACGAAGCAAGGACAATAACTAGTGAACCCGTGATTGCCTGCGCAAGCTTTGACCTGTCGCAGGCATACTCGGCGACAACCCTGACAACAGAGCTATTGATGCCCAATATGATGAATGGAAACAGCAGCAAGCCAGCATTCGTCAGGACCTTTACAACGCCGTAGTCCTGAGTAGTCCACGACCCCCATGCAATCGCCCTCCAGAGTATGGCGGTAGAAACAATGCCGCCCAAGAAAGACAAGACAGTCGAGATACTCTCAGCGGCCAGATTCAGACTATACCTGTCACCTGTGAACCGCTGCTCTCGTTCTTCCATCCCGAACCGTGCGGTCGAACCCCATGCCTCATATAAGCGATTCTGTTCACATACCGCTAGACAGCGGCATTTCTGAGCCGCTATCTCAAGACCCCAGACTTTGTGGGCGACGACATCGCGCCGCTTTGCATGAGGAAACGCAGACGACCATGAACATGTGCTTGAGTGGCTGGTCTCCGCTACTCTTATGAAGCGGGATTTCTGGAAAGGTAGAGCTCAGCAAATCAAGAGAAGGAATCGCCCAATGAGAGGAGATCCAAACGCCCTTGAAGTGGTCCTTCAGACAGGAGGAGAAACATTCGGAGAATCTGTCTTCGATGCTAGGTCCTTCTCCTTTGATATCGCATGGCCCAACAACAGACCTCTTGAAACGGCTCCACAACTTAATGGTGAGGAGCTGGCTAGACTATCGGACCTCCTCTTGAAGGCAGCGAAGAGAACTCTGGAGCCCTTCGCGGACAAGCGAGTTGGTTTTCTCCTTTCGGGCGGCGTTGACTCGAGCGTCTGTCTGTACCTGATCAAACAGGCCTTCCCTAGTTGCGATGTGAAGGCCTACCACACCGATTGGGGTATTCCAGAACGTAGCGAAATACGATATGCTGAAACGGCCGCGAAGCTCGCGAATGTGCCACTCAGAGTGGTAGATACAAGCGCCGAGGCACAGATTCCCCACATTGATGATGCGTTGTCAGGAATCAAGACCATCTCGTACAGCGCGGTTCCAGTGTACATGGCGTTCAGGGCCATGGTAGAGGACGGGATGGATGTCGGAGTAAACGCCCTAGGCTTGGATGAACTAATGGCGGGTTACCCAATCCATCAGCTATTCTACGCCAGAAGTAGGCTCAATGTCGTTCCCTACTTCAGACGCTTAGAACGAATGAGGTACTATCGTGCGGCCTCTCTCAGATGGGGAACTGACAAGGCATGGTTGCTGAGAATAGTAGCTCCTCGGTCGTCGACGAGATATGTCACACAGAGCACAGTTGATCTTGGAACAGTGTACGAGGAGAAGGTCAAGGCATACAGTCTCTGGAACACTATTCATAACTGGCTCCTCAATGCCATGATACACAATTTCGCCCCCCTCATGTCTCGTGCCGCTGCAGCCAACGGTCTCAAGCTACTGTTCCCGTACATAGATCAACAGCTCATGGACAGATGCCTGAGCTACTCTCCCAAAGCAAAGGTAAACAAGGCACCCATCCGAGCTCTGATGCGCACACGATTCGGCTTCCCAGAGGAACTGGCAAGTAGAGGTGAGAAGTGGGGGTCGAAGATCGGTTGGGGTGGCACGCATCTGCCATATGTGCAAAGCCGCAAATACCTTGATGCAGTCATGCCCAAAAGCCAGAGTGCAGAAGAGTGGTTTGTGTCGCCACCCAAGGACTTGTACTCAGAGATTCATGATAGACAGAACCCTGTCGCCTTCGACATGGCATTGTTTCTCAAGATTCTGGAACTGACAACCTGAGACTCCTGACGACATCGGGCCCGCTGCCGACACGCCCGTCGCTCGCCTTCAAGATCTCACATCGCCAGTTTCAGAGGGGGACGTGACCGGCTTGGCCTTAAGACCGAGTTTCGTAGCAAACGGCAGCCCAAACATGTCTCCAATCAGCGCTATTGTTCTGTCAACTAGTGCGAACGCCAATCCGTCCTCTATTGGCCTTCCTAAGACAGAGAAGACCAAGGCAAAGCCGCCTTCGACAATTCCCAGCCCGGCCAGAGACACAGGTATGAAAGACACCGCAGTCAAAGCGGGGAAGAGAAACAGGTACCAGACTATTGGCAAATCAAGGCCAAGAGCCTGACCGACGATGATCCATCGTAGAGCCGTGATTAACCAACCCAGGATGGTTATGAGAAAAGCTACGACCGACTTCTTGGCGGTATACCCCGTGGAGCCAATGTACTTCGAGTACTCCGCGTAGAGCTTGCTCAAGAACTGCACACGTTCAACTAGCGGGACCACAAAGCGAGGGATCTTGCCGAACGCCAAGACAGCGAATCCGATCACGAGGACCACAACAAGTCCCAGTGAAAGTACTGCGTAGAGATACAGATTCTGTGATACGCCCAGCGCATAGAATATCGTGAACATTGCAGTCACAAGGAGAACTGCTCTCAGAAGGAAATCAAACACCTGTCCGAAGAACATGACATTGAGTATATGCCCCGTCTTCATCTCCGGACACTCCCGGTTCACAATGACGGGAGTCACAAAGTAACCCGCTCGGCCCGGAGTGACGTCCGCGAGAAGCATGCCCCCAAGGTTTGCCTTGAACATAGGAACAAACAGATCAAGGCGACCTGCAAGATATGCCATTCTTAGTGCGGTCACGCTTGTTGCCACGATGTGCACCGCGATGGCCAACACGAGCCAACCAACTGCGGCGCCAGTGATGATTGACCAAAGGTCAACAGGTTTCGAGTACCAGATGACCAATGCAAGAATAGTGACCCCGATGAGTAGTCTGACCAGCGTGCTTCTATTCGGCCGCATCAACATCACCCTACATCTCACGCGCGATCAGTTTCTCAAGCTGAACCAAGTGTCTTCTGAACTCTCTTCCCAGGTGTGCCTTCGACTCACCTGCAGTTCTTCTCCCCAAGACAGCCGGGACCTCCACGATTTGAAAGCCCTTTCTGGCTAGTTTTACAGCTATCTCTGCTACTCCATCGAATCCATCCTGAGTAATCCTGATGGATTGCACTGCACTTGTCCGAACAGCTCTAAACATGCCCGTCCAACATGAGAGGTTCCTCCGCATTATCAACGAATAAAGTACATTCACACCCTTGCTCGGAATCACCCTCATCTGGCCGACTCCTAGGACTTGGCCACCCCGCATATAGGGAGAACCAAAGACTGCGTCGACCTCTGGAGACACTCTTTCAACCAGCCGGCGAACCTGATCTGGAGAGTAGCTCAGATCACAGTCAATGCTAACAACCCATTGATGACTTGCATGCGAATAGCCTGTGCGAAGAGCAGCCCCTAGTCCCATGTTGCGCTCGTGATGAATGACCCTGACATCCTTTCGTCTCCTTGCCAATTCATCTGCCTTGCTGCCTGTGTCGTCAGTGGAGCCATCATCCACAACCAACACCTCGAACTCGACGCGATCTCTCTGAAGCTGAGGGATCAGCTGCTCCTCGATGCGCGGCAGGTTGGCAGATTCATTGAAAGCTGGGATGAGTATGTCAAAGATCATCTAGGTTTCTTCCTGATTGGTGAGCTCGCGGTAGACTTCTAGCAGAAAACGCTTCCCATTCTGTCTAGACGACAGAAAGCCCGACTTGTCAAAGCTCATCAGCACCTTACCCTCGACAGAGTCTGATAGTTTCAGGATTGGGTATCCTGTATCAATCATGTTGATCAGCTCCTTAGCAAGCCTTCCTCTTCTGTGGCGATCTGCAATCGCATCGACAATCCTCTCTCCCGCTCCCGATTCATAGAGGTGCTTAGGTTCTGCATCGGGTGCTTGGGTGAGTCGTCGAGCCGCTTCGGCAATCTTGGAGCCCACAGCAGGCACCAGCAGGTTGAAACCAGCCCACGCCGTTTCAGGCCATTCTGTGCTGTTCCTCACAGTAAGAGTGGGTTTGCTCAAAAGGGCCGCCTCTTCTTGGACTCCTCCGCTGTCCGTTACAATCAGGTTCGAATGTCTAAGGACGTTGAGGAAAGTGAGATAGCCCATTGGCGGAACCATCATCAGTTGGCTCTCCTTGACAGACTTGCCTAGACCGAACTCCTCTATCTTCTTCTTTGTTCGCGGGTGGACAGGGAACACGCATCTCATGGGCAGCGACCCTAATCCCAACAGTATCTGTTCGAGCCTGTTCTTGTCATCGGTGTTGCCAGCCCTATGAATGGTGGCGACTGCATACGGTCTTTCAATTGTGTCGACACCATCCCCAAGCAACCTGAGCCCCTCTTCGAGTGCATCGACAGATGTATTCCCTGCAAGCACAATCGTGTCAGGCTCGCAGCCCTGTCTGAGCAAGTTGCTGTGAGCGATTGCACTCGGCGCGAACAGCAAGGATGAAACCGAGTCAATCACAATCCTGTTGATCTCTTCAGGCATAGTCGTGTCATACGACCTGCAACCAGCTTCAATATGGCCAACGGGAATGCCCATCTGAACTGCGGCCACTGCAGCACCCATGCAGCTGTTGGTGTCACCCTGCACTAGAAGAATGTCGACCATCTCATTGGCAAGTACTTCGGCCAGCCTGTTCATTACAGAGGTTGTCTGCTCTACGGTCGGATGAGAACCGACTCCGAGGTGGTAGTCGGGCGCTTCAATCGACAGGTCCTCGAAGAACGCTTGCGACATCTCATAGTCGTAGTGCTGTCCGGTGTGAACCAGAAGAAGGTCCATGTCACTCCGGTTTCTTATCGCTTTGATCACAGACCACGTCTTGATAAACTCGGGTCGGGTTCCCACCACTACTGCGATCCTCATCAGGGACTGCCACCTCTGGCTTTGACCACGTCGCCCGACCATCTAAAAAAGCCATCTGTGGAACGCGGAGCACCATGGATGATCTGTGAACATATCGCCTGCACATCACGGCATTGGTTCGTCAGCGACTGCGTCGCTCGTTCTCAAGACTGCGTTCGCCGCCGCTTGGGCACAGTCGACGCGCTCGACCGCGCTCGTCCAAGGCTCGTTGGCTGCCTATTCCTACTTCCGCTGCGAAAGCTAGCGCTGCGAACTGCGGACGTGAGGAGGTGAAGGGCTGCCAGAACCTCTACTACGGGTCCCTTGCCCGCCCCGTAGTATCTGACAACATCGGGATCGTCACACTTCCATGTCCCACGACGCATCTCAACCAGATAGCCGCGAAGAAGATCATCACCGTGCTGACGAGTTATCTGTCTCCAGACAGACCTGAGAAGGATGGCCCAGACAGGTCTTCTTGCATAGTAGTAAAGACGCCCTTGTCGAAATGCACCCTCCCTTGACGTGACAGCCGTCGTTGGCCTGTCTAGACTCACAGGGACCTTCACGACACCTACCCTGTAGCCACGGCTCTCTGCTTTCAGGTTGTAGAATGAGTCGGGACAATAGTCCCAGAACTTGTCGATCTCTCGGACAATACTCCATCTGATCATCTTTCCGCTGTTCATCGGTCTGCCAGATTTCAGCTTGTCTGGTTCTTGGACGGGATATCCGGCGACTGCACCCAGCCCATGGTCCGAGTCGAGAATGCTGCAGAGCCTCGCAAAGTAGTTCGGACAGGGTTCTGTGTCAGGGTCAAGAACAGCCAGATAGTCTGCACCAAGCGCATCTATTCGGCTTCTGAGCTTTAGAAGTACTCTCTCGTGTGACTTTCCGAGTGTGAAGAAGTTCGGCGTTTTCTTCTTGGGCATGGATTCTACCCAAAGCTGTAGCTGCGGGTATTTAGCCGCGGTTTCCTTCAACACTTGGGCAGTGGCATCAGTCGAGCCGTCATCTATCCAGACCCAGCTCCTAGGGAGCTTTGACTGCTTCGACATTCTCTCAAACAACCCAGGTATCAAAGGCGCCTCATTCCAAGTATTGGTCAGCAGTATGTACGAACCTCTCGAATGCTCAGGGGCTGTACAGATGTCCTTGCAGAACCCGCAATACTCGGCAAATCTGGTCCTAAAGGCGACCACCTCCCACGGGGTCTAGATTATCACTTCTTCTTGAGAACCCTCGTCCCACTAGTCGATTTAAGACTAGTCGTGTTGACTCGTGCTGCGCCTCGGCATGATGGTCCCTGTCTTCAGAATGCGTGGTAGTGGAATCGAATCCCGAGCGTAGAACCGCAGGACATCCTGATCGGTGCATCTCCAAGTTCCTCTTCTTACTTCACTGAGATAGCCGCGAAGCATCTCAGTCCCATGCTGACGAAGAACCAACCGCCTTATTGATCTCAGTAGCACACCTGCGAAAGGCCGACCCGCATAGTAGGCGAGCCTGCCTTGGCGAAAGACTCCTTGGGGGCTCTGAGATGTAGTCGGGCGAGTGAGATGGACTGGCACTCTCATAACCTTGAGACGATACCCATTGGCTAGCGCCTTTATGTTGTAGAATGTGTCAGGACAGAAGTCCCAGTACTCTCCAATACTCCGCACTACTGACCAGCGGATCAGCTTACCACTGTTCATCGGTTGGCCGGCAATCCTTGAGCCGGGCTCTTCAATCGGCTCACCCGAAACGGCACCCAAGTCGGGGTTCTCGTCCAGCACATTACACAATCTTGCGAAGTAGTTCGGACAGGGTTCTGTATCGGCATCCAGAATAGCCATGTAGTCTACATGTAGTTCGTCAATGCGTGCCCGGAGCTTGCCAAGTATGATCTCATGTGTCCGGCCCAGCGTAAAGAAGTTCGGCTTGGTCTTGGGTGGCATCCTCTCAACCCAGACAGGAATCGACCTATTCTGCCGGGAGCCTCGGAGAATCGCGTCGTAGGTTCCATCGACCGATCCATCGTCCATGAACACCCATGCCATAGGCTTCCACGTCTGCCGCGCCACACGTTCAAACATGAGATGGATCTGCCTTTCCTCGTTCCACACATTCGAAACAAGTACGTAGCGTCCTCTGACGTCATCTGGCGGAGTGCACGATGCGCTGCAGAACATACAGTGCTTCTCAAACCTGACGACCATAGGAAAGAGACCCCTTCGCGTTGACGTCGTTCCACAATGAGGGCGGTCCGAAGTGATTTAAGCGTAACTTCATGACAATTCAGGCGCGTGGTGGCACAGCCCTACCCATGTGTCTGAGATAGCGACAAGGAAATCGGAAAGAATGCCGAGACTCCTCATCATTGCATATGTATTCCCTCCTTTGGCAGGAGCAGCGGTCATGCGACCTCTGGTCCTCGCTCGAGAGGCAAGGAAGCATGGATGGGATGCAGCTGTCCTCACAGTCGGACATGACCCAAAGTACCCGACGGACCATACATTGAAGAGTCCAGTCAGGACTGCGAGAGCCTACCGTTACCCTTTCTTTCTCGTCATAAACCGGTTCTTGAGACGTCTGCTGCCTGGTAAGAGGATTCTATGGTCAATTCTTGACGAGTTCTATGATTGGGTTCCGAGTGCTGTGAGGACAGGCAGGAAACTGTATAGATCTTGGCCTTTCGACGCAATAGTAGCGACATCACCGCCCTATTCTGACTTGAGGGTGGGAGCTAGGTTGGCTCGTGACCTCAAGGTCCCCTGCATTGCAGACTTAAGAGATCCGTTCACCACCAACTTCGTTATTGACTTCGTGCACCCTGCAGTTCGCAGATTCTGGCACGATTACTACTGTTCCATTCTGAGGCGATTCGATCGCATTGTCACCGTGGACAGAATCATCAGTGATGAGATACCATTCCATTCCGAGGTCATCCCCAATGGATACGACGAGGAAGAATTCAGCGAGAGTCCTCAGCGGTATCCAGAATTCACCATAGGCTACGTAGGAACTATGTACGCGGCTCTGGACACACGGCCGCTATTTGAGGCACTCCGACTGCTGCCCGAGAGCGTCAGACTCTCTGTGAGAGTCCTGTTTGTGGGTGCGCATTCGGATCTTGTAGCCAATGTAGCCGCGAAATATGGCATCAGTAATCTGGCAACCATCCCTCAGGTTCCCCGGAAGGAAGCCCTCAGCATAATGAAGAAGTGCCATGTGCTCACAATCTTCGGCGGCACTGCCACAGAGGCTGTGGGCTCAAAGCTGTTCGAGTATGCCCGTACCGGTGCCACTGTGATCAACGTGTCACGCCGTGACAGCGGCGCTTGGCGTTTTGTGGAAGAAACAGGGCTTGCTATCAACGTTGCCGTCGATGACGCTAGACGCTTCGCTCAGATCATTGAGGACACATTCAGGGCTGGGGCATATCGCGTACCCAAAGGAATAGAGAAGTTCAGCAGGCAGCACTCTGCCGCGAGTTTTTTCAGGCTGCTCGACGGCCTATTGTCGGAAAAGATGGCGACGAACTCTCGTCGACCGGACAGGTGAACCGTTCTTCCTGACACTCAGCCTACATGCTGGCCGCAAACGGGTTGTCCACCGTGCTCAGCAGGCAGACAACAAGCTTCCCGAATGGCATTCTGAGGAACATGTAGCCACTGGTTTCAGCCCATTCAAGAATCACCCCTTCGGTGTCAGCCGTATAGGCATAGGACCAGAGGTACCAGAGAGCATGATTCTCTGTCAGAAGCTGCTGAATGGTTGTTTCCAAGGACGAGCTATATGCGACGCCTGTGATATTCACATGTGACTCGAATGGACGGTTGTAGTACTTCAGTACCCATTGACAGAAAGCAGGTTCGACTAAGACAGTCATGTTGGAACTGGAATACGATGCGATGAACTGCACTGCACTGCGGTTGTCTTCTGCTCCGCCTCCCGAGTTGTATACGTATCTGCTGTCCGCCTCCAGAACAATCCTCGGGATGTAGACAAGTCCGAAGAGAACCAGGCCCAAAACAAGTATTGTCGACCATTCGAGTCTTCTCACTGTGAGGGGCAAACGAGGAATCCTCCTGAACCTGGTTTCGCCGACCCCAATGCCTTGCAGCTTTGTGGCAAGCAGATCCACAAGCCATGACAAAGCCACTGATATCAGCAGGGCAAAAACTGGAAGAAGAAATATCACATACCGGACATTGAAGAACCAGTAGCCTGTCAAATGCCCCACATAGTTGCCAAGAACACATATCATGAAGATCATGACAATCTTCAATGACATGGGATTGTTGCGTCGCTCTCTAAGAACGCGTAGGAAACCTAAGGCCAGAAGCAGGAGGAAGGGGGAGCTCCAAGCAGCTACATACAACACAGAGGAAATACTCAGTTCATACCCAGTGCTACTCGCAGGAAGAAAGAAGTTGATGGGTATGAAGAGTATCTGTTGCGGCTTAATCAGCCGTCCAAACGAAGCACCTTCCTGAAGGGTACTGAACTGCGAGAGTATGAGCGGGACAAGAGGGGCTGAGGCAAGCCCTATTCCCACGTACGAGAGGAACACCTGTCGAAATGGGAACAGGTTTCGAGCCTTGTACCTGTTCCACACCGCTGTGCCACACTCGTATACGAACAGGGTGGCGAGGTACGTGATGCCGTAGTAGTGAATGTAGACGAGCAGCATAGCCGTAACAGTCATGGCACACCAATACTTCCTTCGATTGGTGCGGTGGGCGAGGATGTAGAAGTAGGTCGTCAGAAGGATGAGAAAGGGGAGGAGCGTGTATGACCTCGCCTCGTTCCCGAACCTCACGAGGTACGGATTTGTGGCCAATATGACAACTACCGAGTATCGGACTGCCCGTTGAGGCCACAGGTGCTTTGCCAAGACATAGGCCATCAACACAACACCCAGACCGAACAACAACGACGGAAACCTTACAACCCATTCCGCATCGCCCAGAATGTGAACCAAGGGCCACAACATCATATAGTAGCCGGGAGGATGGCCGGGATCATTCAGGATTTGGTCGATTGGTCCAGATGCATAGCTGACCGTTGCGTACTCGTCAATCCACAGGCTCCTACCGAAGCCCAGAGCCGCCAAAGCCAAGTATATAGCTGACCAGACGATGAGCCACAACCACTCTCTTTTCACGCCGAGCAACACTGGAACACCCCGAACAGCCGACCATGCCTTCAGAAGATACGCGAGGAAGGCTAGGTCTCTTCACGCTTGCCGATAACGTCTTCTCTTATTCTTGATGGTCATCGTTCGACGCATACCATAATGAAGTGAACCGTGATATGCACTTTGAAGGTTCTTCGATAAGTTGCGGCCCTAGACAGATTCCAGAAGGGATTGAATCCGTCTGTTCCGGGCCAATGTTGGGTTATGCAATTGTCTGAACCGCGGATGGCAGTATTGGAAATAGGGTATGTGGGGCTCCCCTGTGGCTGCGAAGCTCGCAGAAGCCGGTCTTGATATGACAGGAATAGACACCGTACCCCAGGAGGTGGTTAGAATCAATGCAGGCCAGTTGACAATAGAGGGTCAAGAGCCAGGTCTATCCGAAATCGTGAAACAGGCCGTCCGTGACGCCAAGCTCAGAAACAGCACAAGAAATGATGTTGTACAAAGAAGGGCCTTATCTACTGCGAGGTCGGCCAGGGATGCCACCTGCCGAGAAACCCTTGACCACCGTCCTGTGCTGAGCAAAGGCTTCGGCGTACGGACGGCCCACATGTATTCCCTGATATGTCAGGAACGCCCTTATCGCATCCGTCTGGAAGTAGTCTCTCTTTGCGACTTGGGACTCATATAGGCGCAGCATTTCAATCTTCTTTTTCACATCGTCTTCCGTGAGGGGCACAAAGACATTCGGTACGAAGTCTGAACAGCTGCCTGGTATTGCATAAGAGAGAACAGTCGAGGAAGTCCTCATGAATGCACGTTGCGTTTCCTCTGCAAGCGTTCTGTGATCCTGGTGGGTATCACCCCACCATGACGTGATAACAAGATCGAACTCCCGATCTTTGCGGATTCCATAGAGAGTTTCGAGGATTTCTTGACGGTGCTCAGGTAGCTCCCGTACCGGAAAACTGAGGATGGTAAGGTCATCAATACCAAGATGCTTCGCTGCCGCCAAGCACTCCTTTCGGAGGATGTCCTCCGGGTATTTGGTCGTGTCGACGCTCTTCCTGCAGTCGCTCAGTACTACCGATTTGACCCTCGCCCCACTCTGAACCAAGAGCCTGACTGTGCCGCCAGCACCCAGCTCCATGTCGTCCGTGTGCGGTGACAGAATCAGGACATCACTGACGTTCCATATCAACAATAACACCTCGACAAGCTGTTAGATGAGCCCAGCTTTCATTGCGAACTTCCTATATCCCTTCGCAAGCAGTTTGACAATATTGCGTCTCAGGTTGAACTTGATCCACACTTCATCACTGGGTTTCTTGAAGAAGCTGCCAAACTGCTTGGCATACTCGTCTTCGGATGCAAACGAGGTCAACTTCCTGACTGCCTCAGGAGAGAAGGTTAGTTCCACGTCGGGGTTCTCGGAACGGATAGGATTGACTTGAATCGCGCCTTGGTCTAGGACCAGCACGTGGAACCGGTCACCCTCTATTTCGTAGTCTATCACTGCGTCCTTTTTCAGGCCTTCGAAGATCTTTGGATGCTTTCCAAGATACTCCATGAACTGCGACTTGAGCGGGCTCTCTCCGACTTTGGCCGCACCCTCTACCTTTGTCGCAAGCGGCAGAAGGAATGAAGGCAAATCAATGACTTGGATTTTGCTTCCAACAAGCTCGGCTCCATCCAGCAGACCTTTGTGACAGAACGGACAAGCAGTTATCAGCACGCTTGCACCTGTTCGCTCGGCCTCACGTATCCGGTCCGCTGCGATTCTTTCGGACAACTCTTCAAAGCTGCCCTTCACTCCTCCACCCGAGCCGCAGCAATGAGCATACCTCTTGTTAGTTTCCATCTCGATGAGCTGGACATTGCCAACTGACTGGATGACTCTCCTCGGGGCTTCGTACACCTCAACATGTCGTCCAAGATGACAGGGATCATGATATGTGACTTTGACAGGCTTTGGAGACTTGAAGGCCAGCTTCCTGCCTTGCATCAGTCTATCGAGTAATTCAGTTATGTGCAGCACTTCAAAGTCATAGTTGAGGCCTCGTCCTGGAACATCAACTTTCCAGGCCCTGAAGCACCCGGCGCACGACGTCACAACTGTCTTCGCACCTGTGGCCTGTATGGACTCTATGTTCTGCGTAGTGAGTGAATCGAAGGCTCGAACTCGCCCAAGTCTCAGAAGAACAGAACCACAGCATTGTTCTTCGGGCAGGACCGTAAAGTCAACATTGGCCTTGTCGAGCAGTTCTGCAGTGGCACGCGCGATTTCTCCTTCTCTATATGCACTCGTGCATCCCACAAAGTACACGACATCAGCTTTGTCCGGCCATTGTCGGTCACCGAATACTTCCAGCCTCTTGTGCTGGGCTTCTTGGTACGGGTTGCCGAAGTTGACGATCGATTCCTCGATCACTTTGTGCTTTGGCATATCAAACCCATTCTGCACAAGGTCCCTACGCAGAGCCTCCATCATCTCTGGTAGCCTTATCCCGTCAGCCGTGGCCGTGCAGGTCTCTTGGCAGTTCTTGCACGTGGTGCATGTGAACGCCCAGTTTACCACGTTCTGGTCGGCCTGCAGCTGACTGCTCAGGAGATCGTTCATGACCATGATTCGACCTCGAGACGCATATGCCTCGAAGTTCAGCACGTTCTTGACAGCACACGGCATAAACACATCTCTGCTCGACGCCACAGTCTTGTCAGCAAGAGAGCAGTCACCACATCTGGCGCACAACCAGAGGTCGTCCTTGAACTTGGAAAGATTCTCGAACTGCATCTCAACCCACCCCCGTGAACACTCCCGGACACAGTATGTTGTCTGGGTCCAGTGCTTTCTTGATGGCTTGGTACGTGTCGATGAATACGGGGTTCGTCTGCTTGAGTGCACGGTTCTCCCAGAGCAGACCGTTCCAATACGGACAACCGCCTGTATCGATTATGGCATCAAGCAGTTCATTCCAGACTTTGAGTCCTAGGTCCATCTTGGATTTGTCAGGCACGAATATTGTTACCCATCCAGTTGCGTATGCTCTGT
>PRDI01000012.1 GCA_003345595.1 Candidatus Thorarchaeota archaeon
CTCATGGGCTGACTGACAGTGCTCACCGATGCGAACGATAATGCAGCAGATGTGCGGGCCTCTCGATAGAGGACTTGAGGACAGTAAAGGCACGGGAGCGAAAGAACGCGGCTGGAAGGAGGAAGTGAAGAGCGAGATCGTTTGACAAACAAACCCACTCCCGTGCCTTTCTTCTGCGAAAAGTATTTGTCGCAAAGGATTTTTAACATTATGATTAAGGCGAAGACCTATCCAAACTCGCTGCGAAACTCGCAATATACAAGCATAAGAATTGCGAATATATCACAAAGCCTATATTCCTGTTCCAGTTTCTGCATATAGTCCGGTCGAGGAGGCGCCAATCAAGCGTTTCTCGTCCTGCTGCGACGAGCTCTCCCCACAGAAATTGCACACATCTTCCCCCTCAAGCAACCACGAAGCGAACCTGCTACTTTTCTGGCGCCTCCTCACGGACATCGATCGATTGTCTGAAGAATCAGGGTCGCTTTTCTCGCAATGTCTTTAAGTCTGTGGGCTGACACTAGCCAGCCCCAGAGAGGTTAAGGTGTAACGACTTGAGGTACGCACTAGGGATTCTCTATGGTGCTCTTTTGCCTGGAATCATTTTCATGGTAAGTGCTTTCATCAAACTGATGGGAGTGGGTGAAACCGACCCCGCTGCCTTGGCGGCGATTTGGGACATCTTCATAATCTGGGTTCTCGTGTCTGTGATCATCTTGATAGCTCCTCTGTTGGTCCTATACATCGCACGTCGGAGTATCCTCAAAGAAGCCGCCTTCTTCGAGATTGGCGGACTAGCTCTGTTCACACCATTCTGGTTTGCGCTGGCCACAGAACTGTCTGGCGAACCTTGGCTTCAAGTCTTGCTGTCCGGAGTCGAAGGGCTGCCGTTCTTTGGACCGGGGGGTACCATTATCAGTGGCCGAATTGACTCTATGTTGCTGATTCCCACATTCATCGTACTTCCTTTGCTCGGGGTTTTTGTCCTGCGGCCGTCCTTCATAAGAAGGAAGACGTCTGCAGTGGAACCTGCTAAACCTGCACCCATCGAGCGGAAGGCCGATACTGAGGGGGAATCGATCGAGGCTGAGATGCCAGGTGTTACCGCACCGGTGGCTGATGAAAAGAGTGTGACGAAGCTAAGGAATCTGCTGACAGAGATTGGTGCGCCTGACACAATCATAAAGGCGATTATGGATGCAGGTATTGCCACTGTGGAGGACCTCGTCGGAACCGGACCAGATCAGCTGTCTACGATTCTGGGTGTTGACAAGAAGACCGCCGACGCCCTTCTTATGGCTGCGCAGAAGCGAGTGTGGTTCGGCGGCATCTAAGCACCGCGTCCTTAGACTCATTTTGCGACAGATCCAAGTTTGCTCAGAGCATCAAGAGCGATGCACGTGAGTTCATCTATCCGAGGTTTTTCTATGATTCTGGACTCTTTGTCTATCGATTCACCAACAATAACACAGATGGAACCCACCCTGACGCCTCTGAGCTGCCCTATGATGAACAGTGCGGCAGACTCCATCTCTGTGGCTATCACGTTTGCTCGGCGTAGCGTATTCCAGCGGTCTTTCATCCGATTCGGGTCAGCAACAAGCCCCGGGTACTCACTGTAAAATGCATCCTTGGTATGACCGATACCGGTTCGATATCTTGCCCCTCTTCTTCCTGCCGATTCGCTAAGCGCCATCACTAGCCCGGGATCGGCCACTGCCGGGAACTCAATAGGGACATATTGTCTGGACGTGCCGTCGTCTCTTACGACCCCGGTGAATATCACGAGATCGCCAGCGTTCAATGACGGATCGATTGCACCAGCAGTCCCTACTCGTACGAATGTGTTGCAGCCAACTCTGACGAGCTCTTCAAGAGCGATCGCCGCAGAAGGGCATCCTATGCCTGTCGAACAGACGCCCACCGGTGCTCCTTCGTACTCTCCTCTGAAGCTCCAGTACTCTCTCTTGTGTGCGACTTCCACTGGCTTCTTGAAGAACCTCTCTGCAATCAGCCGTGCTCTATCAGGGTCTCCCGGTAGTAGCACGGAAGGCGGCATCTCTCCAGGCGCAATCGATATGTGATATTCTCTCTCTTGGGCCATCAGGTCACCAACCCTTGTCGGCGTCACGGGGTCCGATAAAAAGGATTTCGCAGCATGCCGACCAAGGCAATCGGAAGGATGCATCCCATCAATCTAGCCAAGCTGAGGCGATTCCGCCCCACTAGCACATGCTTCCACTCCGACACCCTTAAAAGATTCAGACCAGGGTCGGGGCAGAGTGACGACCATGAGCACCGATCTGACAGACCTTCAGCAGAGAGTTCTCGCCCTTGTTAGCAAGGACAGTCATAGGCCATCTGCGATAACGAGAGTGCTCGTTTCCCGTCGATTCCCATGTGATCAGAATCAAGTGAACCAGGCTTTGCTGGAGCTCGAGAAGAAAGGCCTTGTGGAGAGGTTCACAGCAAAGACTTGGGTGGCCACTTCAAAAGGTCAGTCGGAAGTACAGGGAACATAACTCAGCTTCGTGCCGCAGTCGGATTTGAGATCGGTTCTAACGTCTGCAGCTCAATCAGACTCGTGCTATTCATTAGCTTGTTTGTTCCAAGATGTTGACACAGCTTCTGCCGCTCAGTTTTTCAACAGGTGACCAGTCTAGAGGAACGCTCAGTCAGCGATGCCTCTTGGCGAAGCCAGTTGTATGTTACTGCCTACAGGCGTCAACCCTCTGCCACTCATCAGAGAACCTTGACCAGTGAATCGACTACGTTGTATGTACTCTCTGGTCTAGAATCAGAGAAAGCCCGTGTTCTGATTGTATTGGATGTGACAATCCTCCCCTTGCTTCTTTCCACCAGGTTCTCAAGCAGCTGTTCACCCTTCTCAAGAAGCGGCATTACGTGAACGACCGCAAGACCAACATCTGATGCCCCTTGGGCATGGATCTTCTCGGCAGCCTTGAGCAGAGTATTTCCGCTCTTTGTCAAGTCATCAAGGACTATGACGTTCTTGCCCTTTACTCCAACTTCCCCCTCAAGCTCCACAGTGTAGGAGTCACGACGGTGTTTCCCGAATCCCTCGACAGCGAATCGCTCTTGGCCGCCCTCGTCAGGCGTTATGACAGTATAGTCATGAAAGCCGAACCTAGCTGCTGCGAACTTCACGAGGTCGTGTGTGATGTCTATCTCTTGATAGAGGCCTTTCCCTCCAAGGGTCTTGACCCACTCCAAGCTGTCTGGCGCATGAGGGTTTACCACCCAAACCTTGTTGCAGGCACCCGCTATCAGATTCGCGGCCCATCTGCAGGAAACTGCTTCCCCTGTCTTGAATGCCTTGTCCTGCAGAGCAAATGGCTGGAACGTCAGTACGACTTCCACATGTGATGGCGGAGGAATGGACTTCGTCCTGTATTCCTTATGGGCCATTTCCTCCACTTCCACAGGGTGAGTCAGACTGTCGAGCATCAGCAGGAGCTCAACTAGGCGGTCGGAGGTTGTGAACACCTCTTTCTCGACAGGACTTGAACCTGTGCAGCTCTGGATAACCACGACTCTCCGGTCCGAGATCTGGACCACATCCGGTATTCGCGCGTATATGTCTGCATTTGGGAACATATGGCGTCCATCGTAGTTCATTCCACAGCCGAACACACGATATCCGAGCTTCTCGAATCTCGCTCTCAGATGGTCAGCACCGCTGGCAAGAACTACGTCATACTTCTTCATGCTGACTAACTCGCGCGACATCCCCCTTTATGAGAGTTGTCCCACAAGTGAGTCTGTCCGTCAGCCGGATAGGAAGGTCTACTGAGGTTCTCGATGAATATACTCTTCCCATTCGACAACCTAAAATGACTCCTGTCACAAGAGTACGTGCCGCCGCAGGTACGTGTGTCCATTGAGTCTTACAGCTCGTGACTTGCTCCGAAAGCTCGCGGATGACTCAGGTCTAGAGTACAAGCAATTGGCTCTGCGAGTGAATAGAGAGATGAGCAAAGGAGAGAGCTTTGTCCGCTCTGTGAATTCGATAGCACGGGAAATCGGTCTAGACCCTGACGGGTACAAGCTGAATCCCGAGTCGATAGCAGACGAGGCCTTGGGCATCCTGCAGAGAGACTACTCACGTACCCTCATGATGTCTGCCGTCCTTGCGCGCATGATGGAGTCGAAGGGCAAAGATGCTTTGCCACCTCCGGCCTTCTTCGCCTTTCTCGAACTTCTGTCAGCGATTCCCGATGCACCTCGCCGAATCTCAGATGGAGTATCGATGGAAGTGGATGAGAACACAACTAGGATAATAGAGCTGCTGACAACTCTAGTGTCTCTCATATGCGAATGGTCCAAGGATGGAATTCACGGCGTGGCACGAAACTGCCCTGAGTCATTGATTCCGATGGCCCGCTCTGTCTTCCGCAAGACCAAACTGTATCAAGGAGGGCTTTGGACGTGCATTTCGTGCGGCAGAATAGTCGGGCTGGGCGAAACAAGGGCATTGGTGTGTTCACAGTGTGACACGAGAATGGCCCACACCTTTCCCGGGGTGGGTTTGCCTTCGTCAAAGGAAAGAGAACGTGTGGGCTATGGTCGGGCCGAAGATGGGAAGCCTCTCGAATAAGACTCCGGTCCTCGCGAAGAGCTTACTCAATCGAGTGTTGGGCACTGAGCCTATTGTGTTGGAAGCCTCAAGTCGAGTCCTTTTGAGAGCAGCAGCCTAGCGTTGTCATAATCCCCCTGAGTCACGGCTATCTCATCTACTTGGAGAATCACTTCTGTTTCCGGCTCCTCTTCCAGGAATATGACAACCGGATCAATGCCTGCAACATCTCCCACGCTGACTAACGGTCCAGTCAGTCCATCATAGAAGTTGGGCCTCCCTGCTGGAACCCCCATACGTTTCAACAGTTTCTCTCCCTTCTTAGAAATCGTCATCCCACAAGTGGGGCCGTCATGAGTCATGAAGGCGATTGTGTGATTAATCGGCACGCAGCCACGCAGGTAGAACAGCATATCAGCGAGCCACTCATAGTCCTTGATCACAACGTCGCCGAAGACCAACATTACATCATCGGAAACCATTCCATGAACAGGGACGACTGGTGGTCTGATGTCGGCCGGGTAGCGGTTCCACGTTGTAAACTGTGGGGAGTTGAACACCAAAACGGTTTCGAAATGGATTTCTTCATACAGGCGTCTACATAGGACTTGACCTATGGCATTGAGTCCGAGGATAACAGTCAGAGGATCCTCAATCTTCCTCTTCTTGTATACCTCGAGAATCGGGGATATCCACTCCTGCTCGAACACCAGCATGATATCGAAACCTACGTTTCCTCTATCTCAAGTTGCTAATGACTGTTCCCATTGTCATCGATTCGTCAGCCCTACCGGCTGACATCCATTGCATGCAACGAGTCGAGCGATTCTGACTTTGCGCACTTTAGAATCGCTCAAGGCATCCTAACCCTGTGCTTCTCAGACCTCGAAAGGAGAGGGAGAGGCAATGTTCGGGAAAACCAGAATCCGCGTGGCTCGTTGAAGGATTCTTGCCGTTTCTGATAGTGCTGACGAAGATACATGATTGTCAGCAGCTCTCCCAGTGGCTCACAAGTAGATTCGAACTGAAAACGAGAACACGCTCGGCGTGCTGAAGAGAATAATGTGGAGGACGCCGGTTTTCCTCGCGACTTGGGCGCACCTTGGAGGCGGCTGTCGCAGGGAATTCGAGCGTCCTCGAGGCACTCACAGTTCTAAGGTCCATCTGATTGCTCGGCAGCTCAATGATGAGTAAGAGCTTCTTCTACAACGCTGAGTGAAACCTTAGGACTGGCTGACTCCATCTCTCTCAACTGCTTGCGAGCCTTGTCTGTGATCTCGAATCGCGGGCCACCAGCCAACGACCACTCCCTAGACTCGACTCGTCGAGCGAGCCCTGCCTTCTCGAGAGCTTCGAGAATCGGCAGTGGCTCAGCAATGTTTGTGTGCAGCGAGATGAAGCCCAGCGGGCAGGAACCCTTGGCCATATCCAGCGCTTGAAGCACAACGATCATTTTCTTTTCCATTCTTTCACCTCATTGGTTTCTTGTTCAAAGACTCCCCTTGTTCATGCGTCGCTCGGTTGCCTTCAGGACCCTCTCCTTGGCAATCATCATTGCGACAGCCCTCGGAAGCATCACAACATCACCACTGATCGAGCTGCTCAGGACTGTCTTCGTGTTCTCCCTGATTCTGGCATCGATCATTGCGAATGCTTCGTCTATACTCTTCCCCAGATACTCAGCATAGGAGCCTATGACGCCCCCAGAGTTGGCCAGCATGTCTGGCAGAATCAGGATACCCCTCTTGAAGAGTATCTCTTCGCCTGCTGGCGTGGTGGGATTGTTTGCACCTTCTACTATGAGACCTGCCTTGATCCTGGACGCGTTCCGTTCCGTGATGACATTTCCGACCGCTGCTGGAATCAACACATCACATTCGACTTCGAGAACGTCGTCTCTGCCAAGCTCCTTGGCTCCCTTGAGGTGCTTGCAGGAGTGCGCTTCATCAGTTGCATAGGCATGTTTCATTGCTTGATCAATGTCAATGCCCTTTGGGTTGTAGGCGCCTCCCCAATAGTCTCCGATGGCTACAATCTTCGCACCCTTGCGGGCAAGGTACTTGGCCACTTCTGACCCGACATTGCCGAATCCATGGACTGCCACGGTTAGACCTTCAGGTGTGTCCTTGATAGGCACAAATTCGGACAGCATGCTGAGCGTTGTTTCTATGGTAACTCCGAGTCCGAATCCAGTCGTCCCCAGCTCGTGGGGTATTCCTCCTAATCTCTCCGGTTTTCCCGTGGCGGCTTTTCTGTCGCCAATGACTTCAACGAATGCTGCTATTTCTTCCTCCCCGACATTCATGTCCGGCGCGGAAACCCATTCGTTTGGTACATGAGCCGAAACCGCTTTCGCGAATGCTCTGACGTATGATTGCTTGTCGATCGAATAGGGATCTGCACTTATTCCTCCCTTCGCTCCCCCGAAAGGCAGATTGGCAAGTGCACACTTCCACGTCATGGTTCTGGCCAGGCCAAACACCTCAAGCGGGGTGAGGCCTGCTCTGATTCTGAATCCACCTTTACCGGGACCTAGAGCAGTGTTATCTATGATGAGGATTCCTTCCATGCCGAGTTGCGGATCATAGACACGAAGGACTTTCTCCGGGCCCCACTTGTCACTGAAAGCAGCAATGTTAACATCCTCAAGCAAGCGCTCGAGCATAGCCAGCTGCTGCGATTGGACTTGTGTCGATGCATCTTTCAATGTTGCCATGTTTTCTAGCTCCTATGGGCAGTCTGCAAGAGCTTGTGATTTTTCGGGCAAATGGAATACACTTAAGCCCGGCGGACCCACAGGTGATGCGTGGTGTCAGGAAGTGTACAATTGGCCCATAGAGAGTGCACTTGCGTACCATTCTTCTAGGTTCTATGTGTAAATAATATCACCCTGCAGTGTTGCTGGTCTTCTGACATTTCTGGCATTGCATCTACGAGAAAGTATTAATTATGTCACTGAGGGATCCGTCGCGTGCCAGATCTTCTAGCTGACAAGAACAACCTAGTAATACTAGAGGAGTTGCTATCCGGGGATGCCGTAAGTGTAAACCTTAGCGAACTCTCTCGCGAACTGGGACATCACAGGCACACGATTATGGGCAGAGTCAAGGCCATAATTGACAATCGGATTCTAGATACTCCGTACGTTCCATTCGTCGGATTGGGCAAAGTCTATCCGCTGTTCGTGATTCTCTATCTCGAGGCTCCAGATGACGTCCGGTTCGAGAAGTGGATAAGAGAAGACCCATACATATTTGCAGCCTTCCGAACCAGACAGTCAGATTTCAACACCCTGCTCTTCGTATACCATGAGAGCCTGACAAGCTATCTCCGCTGGAGGGAATCACTTCCGTCAGTCATGAAGACAGAGTACAATATCCCTGAGGAACTTACATCATTTCTTTCGAGTTCATTCTACCACTCAAACGAGCTGACAATCAAGCACGAACCGTCATCTGGATTAGCTCTAATGGTTGAAAAGGCTCGAATGAATGATACTAACAATAACGGCGGGTTCATGCTCAATGATTTAGACTTCAAGATACTGAATAGCCTGTGTTCGGGAGTTGGTCTCAAGATCAATGAGGCTCATCTATGCAAGAAAACCGGCCTGCATCGAAAGACGGTTGAAAAGAGGATTGCCTCGCTGATGGACGAAGGGTACATCGCTCGCCCAGTTTGCAGTTTCCCGAGTTACTTCGTTCCTCCTGATTGCATGCTGACCCTCTCATTGGTCGAAGTGAAGAAACAATCGGAGAAGATCATACGCGATATTATGGCCGACCCGCATGTTCCTGTTGCTTTCAGGACAGTGCAGGGCCGGTATAATCTCCTTCTACTTGGCAATCACTACAGTATTGGCGACTATCTGAGTTGGGACGATGGCTACAGAGAAAGATTCCCTGGCGCCCTCGGAGGTGCCAACGTTACATATCTCACACCTCGCATGACTATCCTCTTCAGTCACAAGATAGTCGCTTTGATGTTCATTCGCAAGAGAATGGAGATATATAAGGGTAGGAAGCTTAGGGAGCTGCTAAAACCGGCTCGCTAGATATACAGCAAGCCCGCTGTCTGTGAGGGGCGGGTTCCGGTTCTACCTGTTGGCAAGGCAGTAAGGGGAGCTGAGTTGAGTGATGTTGCAATGAAACCAAAATGAGCCACAGACTGTTCTGAATTCGTTGTGTTCCCGTTCCGTATTACTGTGGCAATTCAGTACACAAGGTCTTGTCAGAGGCGACACATTGCGACCCTTGTCTGTCATATTATGGCATAACTTCACAAAAAGGGTGGCTCATTCTATCCACAGTTGTCAGATGACCGTCAGTGTTTAATAGGCGGAGCATCAACGCGCGCATGCCTTTCCAGAGCATGTTCCAATGGAGGAACGCGAAGTTGGAAGAGGAAACACATCGTAGTACAACGAACAACCCATTCGAAATCGCTCAGCATCAGATAGACATCGTCGCGAAGCGTATGAAAATCGACCCTGGTATCATCGAGATCATCAAACAGCCCAAGCGTGTCCTAGAGGTGTCAGTTCCAATAAGAATGGACAATGGTCAGCTCCGCGTGTTTCGCGGTTATAGAGTCCAGCACAACGACGCGCGTGGCCCCTTCAAGGGAGGTATTCGCTATGGCCCTCAGGTGAATCTTGATGAGGTCAAGGCACTTGCCACTTGGATGTCTATGAAGACGGCAGTCGTGGACATACCATATGGTGGCGCTAAGGGTGGGATTATCTGTAATCCCAAAGAGATGAGCAGTGCCGAGCTCGAAAGGCTGACCCGTAGATTCACGTCAGAGATCAGCTCCATTATTGGCCCATTGAGGGACATTCCCGCACCTGACGTCAACACCAACCCTCAGACAATGGCGTGGATAATGGATACATATGGCGCAGTAGCAGGGATTGCCGAGCCCGGCGTTGTTACAGGCAAACCGATTGCACTTGGCGGGTCCTTGGGTCGGAACGAGGCAACATCGAGGGGTGTGGTCATATGTGCCAGAGAGGCGGCCAAGGTCACAAGTACAAAACTGGAGGGCTCCAGTGTTGCAGTGACAGGGTACGGAAATGTCGGCTACAACTCAGCCTGGCTGGCAGCAGATCTTCGCATGAGGCTCGTTGCTTGTAGTGACTCTCAAGGTGCGATCTACAATCCCGATGGACTCGATGCTCGAAAGGTTGGTGACTTCAAGGCAAGAACCGGGACTGTGAAAGGTTACCCCGGAGCCAGACAGATACCAATCGACAAGGTGGTTGAGCTCGATGTTGACTTCTTGTTTCCATGCGCTCTGGAGAACGAGATAACCGCAGCCAACGCCGCTTCAGTCAGCGCGAAGATAATCGTGGAAGGGGCCAACGGTCCGACCACGCCTGAAGCCGACGACATTCTCTTCGAATCTGGGACTTTTGTTGTTCCTGACATCCTTGCCAATGCTGGCGGTGTGACAGTCTCCTACTTCGAGTGGCTCCAGAACTTGAGGCGAGAGTACTGGACTGAGCAGGAAGTGAATGCCAAACTTGAGGCGCGTATTGTGAAAGCATTCCGCGAAGTCTATGAACTCTCCAAGAAGGAAACAGTCCATATGAGGACTGGGGCGTTCATGCTAGCTGTAGGCAGGATAGCGTCAGTCATGCAGCAGCGTGGTTTGTTTCCATAGACTCTCTTGGGACCATCCATCCGGATGGTCCACCACTCTTTCTTACGCTCTGGTTCTAGCTGGTTTGGGCCACTCATCTTGCTCGCAGGGAGCATGAAACAGCCTAGGTCACCGAGTCATTGGGTGGTGTCGCTGGGCGTCCAGATGTTGTTCACGCTGGTTTCTTGTGCAAAGCTAGCTAGAATCCTCTCATGGAGATTCTGTCACGGTCGAGCCACTGACACGTGATGGACTACGGGAATATACCCCTCAATTCTATGGCCTTGGCTACTCGTCCTACTGCCAATGCGAGGGCCGCAATTCGGAGGTTTCTGATATTGAACTCCGTTGCTTTGTTGTTTACCTCGTTGAACGCTTTGACTAGGATATCGCGAAGTGCCTGATTGACCTGTTGATCACTCCAGAAGAAGTGCTGTAGTCCTTGAACCCACTCAAAGTAGGAGACTGTCACACCGCCAGCATTGGCAAGGATGTCTGGGACTACTGTCGTCCCCTTTTCTGACAGAATCGCGTCAGCTTCCGGAGTGGTCGGACCGTTCGCTCCTTCCACTATCAGTGGGGCCTTCACAGAATCAGCATTGCCCTTGTTGATGGCATCGCCCATGGCACAGGGGGCGATAACATCCACATCGAGTCCAAAGATCTCCTCGTTGGTCATAGTGTCTGCATCGGGAAAGCCTTCAACTGACCTCTTAGGATGTTTCGAGGAATACTCGATGAGCTTCGGGATGTCAAGCCCGTTCGGGCTGAAGACTCCGCCAAATGCGTCGGTGACAGCAACTACCTTGAAGCCCGCTTGGTGGGCGAACCGGCAGAAGTAGCTGCCTACATTGCCAAAACCCTGTACCGCCACCCGAATACCTTTCGTACTTCGGCCTCTCTGTCTCAGAGCCTCCTCCATTACATAGAACAGCCCTCGCCCTGTCGCTTCGGTTCTGCCAATACTACCACCGATTTCCACTGGTTTTCCCGTCACAACGCCAAGCTCAGTGTGGCCGGTTATCATGGAGTATGTATCGAGTATCCACGACATAACCTCGGGGTTTGTGTTCACGTCAGGTGCGGGTATGTCGGACTCGGGGCCAATCATGTTGATCAAGCTGTAAGTGAATCTCCGTGTCATTCGCTTTAGCTCACCAGCACTCAGCTTCCATGGATCGCAAACAACTCCTCCTTTCGCGCCGCCAAAAGGAATGTTTACGACAGCGGTCTTCCATGTCATCAGAGCAGCCAGAGCTTTGACTTCATCAAGGCTTAGGTCCGGCGCGTATCGAATTCCGCCCTTGCATGGTCCTCGATGATGCGAGTGTTGCACTCTGTAACCTTCGAAGATCTCAAGATGTCCATCGTCCATGATCACCGGGAAATATGTTATTAGCACCTTATCGGGCTTCTCGAGTATCTTGAGTATGTTTCCATCCAGCTTTATGGCCTCAGCAGCAGTGCGCAGCTGGGTCAGAACAGCCTCCCATGGATTGAACCCAGAGCTTGACACGGTTTCTCTTCCTCCGTTCTCTGGCAGGTCAGCCGCAGAAGAAG
Source organism: Candidatus Thorarchaeota archaeon (assembly GCA_003345595.1). Classification (GTDB taxonomy): domain Archaea; phylum Asgardarchaeota; class Thorarchaeia; order Thorarchaeales; family Thorarchaeaceae; genus OWC5. Next base: position 11,801 of record PRDI01000012.1, read on the forward strand.
ATATTAACGGTTTGGTTAGTGACGCGCCCAGCTCTGTCCATTGAAGATGCGGACTTCCACGCAAGGACACAACAGCGAATCATGAGTTGGTCATCAGAATCCCGATTCAGCCGATTCTATCGCCCGTCTGTGAGCTCCATCTCTACTTGCGAATTATCTCTAGGAGCTCCCCCAAACGATTCTTGATGTCAGTTTCAAGTGTTCTGAGCTCTGCTAGCTGCCGGATTTGGGCCACTCGAGCGCCACGATACTCCGCGTCCGATATCTTGTCTGCTCTACGACGGAGCTCAATCTTATCCATCTCCGTCGTTATGTTCTTCCTTCTCTCCATAACAAGATCGAAGCCTTGCTTCAGTGCCATCCACTCGACCAAGGCATTACTCTTCTCTTGCTCAATGTGTTCCCTCTTGAGTTTCTCCTCCTCCATTTCCTTGAGCTTCTTGTTGGCAGCTCTTATCTCTCGCTGGATGTCGTAGAGTCTCGACTCGACTTCTCTTTTCACTTCGATCATTTGTGTGGATGTGGTCCATCTCTCCCTGTACTGCTGTAGATGTTCCTGTTCTGTTATCTCGCCCTTCTTGAGCTTCTGGTCCAGCGCCGTCAGTTCAGTCTGCACCTGTAGGAGTCTTGCCTTAACCTCTTCATATGACTGACGGAGGGCCACCCACTCCACACTGTACTGAGCCAGCACCTCTTTTGGATCGAGATAGAGGTAGTCTTCCCCACCTTGTCTAAACCCTGAACCGTGGCTCATGGATAGCGTCCTTCTGTGATGTCTGCCGGCAAAGCTATGCCACCGTGATGTTCGTCAGACAGACTTAACGTTTTCTGACCGGCGGCCCAAATGTGCAGTGGCTCCCTGCGTTCCTGTTGTTGGCTCAACTCAACCAAAAGCCTAAAGGTCAGGTGCCCTCAGCCCGTCAAGCGTCGTGCGGGTACATGAAACTGAAAGTGGACTTAATACCCCTCAGGCAGAGGAAGCAGAAGCCGACCGACCCGCTCAAGCTGGAGTTTGGCACAACCTTCACCGACCACATGTTCACAATGAGTTATCGAGAAGGTATGTGGAATGACCCGAGAATAGGTCCCTTTCAGCCCTTGTCGCTGAATCCCGCCGCAATGTGCCTTCATTATGGACAGGGAGTGTTCGAGGGTATGAAGGCCTACCGAAGGAAGGGGAAGGTGTATCTCTTCAGACCTCGTGACAACATTCTAAGGCTCAACTCCTCTGCAAAGAGAATAGTCATGCCAGAGGTTGACATTGACTTCACTCTAGACTGCTTAAAGGATCTCATACGTATTGAGCGCGACTGGATACCCGAAGTCTCCGGGACCTCACTCTATATCAGACCAACAATGATAGCGACTGAGCCAAAGCTCGGAGTCCGGGCTTCACTTGAGTATCTGTTCTATATCATTCTCAGTCCAGTAGGTCCCTATTTTAGAGAAGGGTTCAACCCCGTGAAACTGTTGGTATCAGAGAAGTACGTGAGGGCCGTACGCGGCGGCATTGGTTTCTCTAAGACGGTAGGTAACTATGCCGCGAGTCTGTTGGCTGGAAAGGAGGCAGCGGACCAGGGCTATTCGCAAGTCCTATGGTTGGATGCACTTGATCGGCAATACATCGAAGAAACGAGCACAATGAATGTGTTCGTGAAGTTCAGAGATGAACTTGCTACGTCTCCACTAGATGGGACAATACTGCCCGGTATTACTAGGGACTCCGTTCTACGAATATCTCGTGACTGGGGGTTGAAGGTCAGCGAGCGACGTGTATCCATCCATGAGCTATTGAAAGGAATTGAGGCCGGAACGGTGCAAGAGGTTTTCGGCGCAGGTACGGCGGCAATAATAGCACCTATCGGTGAGCTTTCATATCAGGGGACGGCGTACGTGATAAATGGCGGGAAGACAGGCGACCTAACTCGAAGGCTGTACGATGAGATCCTTGGGATACAATGCGGAGAAAGGCAGGACAGTCACGGTTGGGTCTTGAGCGTCTGACGGACACGCACAGAGCAGGAAGCTTTTAGCGTGATTCTGTGTACGGGCACGCTAGATGAGGTGGATACTCTGCCTTCAATGCTGATCGTTGACCAAACGAAATGCACCGGTTGTAGAATATGTGAGCTCGCATGTTCTGCAAAGAAAGAAGGTGTCTTTCGGCCCAGTCTTGCCCGGCTCAAGGTAGTCCGATATGACGACTTAGGTGTGGACATTCCCAATGTGTGCGGGCCTTGTGAGGAAGCACCATGTGTTGAAGTCTGTCCTGTCTATGCGATGCGGCGGGACCCCATTTCGAGGATGACCTTTCTTGATGAAGACAAATGCATCCTGTGCAAGTCCTGTGCAGGAGCTTGCGTCAACGGCGTCATCCGGCTTGACACCTCTCGTATGCGAATCCTGAAGTGCGATCATTGTGGTGGCGACCCCGAGTGCGCAAAAGCATGCCCGACGGGTGCCATTCAGTATGCGACAGCCGCCCAAGCATCAGTTCTCAGTAGGCACGACAAGATCACAGGATACCTGAGAGAGATCAGACGAACTGCGCAGACGCAGGAGTCAGGCGGAGAGAGTTGAATTGAAGCCAGGAGGATATGCAGGCAGAATACTGAGAGCCGACCTCAACAGACGCGACTTTCGAGTTGAGCCAGTGCCGTCTGAGTGGGTCGCCGAGTACATTGGAGGGGATGGGTTTGCCGCGAGGATTCTATATGACGAAGTGCCAGCAAAGGCTGACCCGCTGGGCGAGAAGAATAGGCTGATATTAGCGACTGGACCCGTGACCGGGACACTATGGCCAATGAGTGGCAGAACGGTGTTCATCTCCAAGTCACCTCTAACGGGCATATGGGGTGAGTCTCATGTCGGAGGCTTCATTGGACCAGAGCTGAAGTATGCCGGGTATGATGTTTTAGTGATTGAGGGTCGGGCCGAAAAGCCCGTCTATGTCAGTATTTGTGATCAGGATCTTGAGATAATCAATGCATCTGATCTTTGGGGGTTGAAGACAGATGAGGTGTCAGCTGCAATCAGGAGCCGGCACAATGATCCCGATGTCCAAGTCGCGGCAATAGGTCCTGCGGGAGAACGATGTGTCCGTTTTGCATCGGTAATAGTGAACAACGCTCGTGCGGCGGGCAGAACAGGTATGGGTGCAGTCCTCGGGTCGAAGAACGTGAAAGCAATCGCAGTTCGAGGTCACCAAGGGATTGCGGTCAACGACCATGAGCGGTTCGTGGAATTGGCGAACGACGCCCACAGGAGAGTCAGGCAGAATCCTCAGGCTCAGCAAATGCACAAGTATGGCACATGGGTTCTCACTGCTGTCAAGCAGACAATAGGCGAGCTGCCAACCTACAATCACCGCACGGGTGTTTTCTCAGGTTGGGAGAAGCTCAGCGGCGATTACATCAGACCCAGATACACTATCGGCGACAGGGCATGTTTCGGCTGCAGCCTTGGGTGCAAGAAAGTCAACTACATTCGCGAAGGTCCGTATGCTGGCACTCTCGAAGAAGGACCTGAGTATGAAGGTCTAATGGCATTCGGTAGCCTTCTGGGAATCTCAGATTTCCCAACTGCTCTCAGAGCCAATCAGATCTGCAACAGACTTGGAGTAGATATGATCTCAGCCGGGTCCTGCATCGCCTTTGCCACCGAAGCGTTTCAGAATGGCTTGATTGACAGCAAGATGACCGGCGGCATCGACCTTGAGTGGGGCAACAGCGAACAGGCCTTACGGCTGCTTGATATGATTGGCAACAGAACAGGCTTCGGGGACTTACTGGCGGAAGGGAGTCGGGAGGCTTCTCGAAGAATAGGACGCGGTTCTGAGCAGTTCGCAATCCATGTCAAGGGGCTTGAGGTCTCTGGCCAGGATGGTAGAACTCACAGGAGTATCGGACTGTCTCATGCCACGGGTGCCCGAGGAGCTGACCACCTCCGGAGTCTTGTTACCGTGGATCAGCTGGGCTATCAGGAAGTTGCCGCCAAGAGGTGGGGTTGCGACAAGCTCCCAGAGATTGTGGACCCGTATACTGAGAAGTACAAAGCCGCAGCTGTCGTCGAGACTGAGAACACGTACTGTATTCGTGATGCTCTGATTGTGTGCTGGTACTCTGTGTCATGGCCGCCAATCTTCTGGATGGAGGACTTCGCACAGATGCTACCTGTCCTGACCGGAGTGAGTAGGTTTGGAGAGAGAAAGAACTTGATCGAGATTGCAGAGCGGCAGGTGACTCTGAAGCGGCTTTTCAATGCACGAGAGGGAATCAGTCGGAAGGACGACACTCTTCCGAAACGTTTCACTGTTGATCCGATGCCAGAGGGACCTGGAAAAGGTCAGAAGGTCAACCTAGAACCGATGCTCAATGATTACTACAGATTACGAGGCTGGGATGAAATAACGGGATTGCCTACCGAGGAAACAGTCCGAAGGCTAACGCTAGAGTGGACACATAGTCATTCGGCAAGCTCGTAGAACTGCCGTTCCAGAGGACTATATGCGAACGTATTCAACTCTGTGAGAGCTCTTACAGGACGGACACGCATACTGGTCGGGGCCTACCCAGTCAATCTTTTCCCAAGAAAGCGGCGCGTTGCAGTAGCTGCATCTGTCCTTAATGACGGGTTTCATGAAAACTGTGGTTGTTCCCGCAGGCATTCCTGCACTGACCTGGATGTCTTCTCTGCTTTCGGTGGCAGCAGCCATCGGTTTGAGAACAGTCATGTCGGTGTACGCATACTGAGGTAATGGACTGATGGTCTGTATCTGAGAAAGCGGCATGATCAGCCAATCAAGGTTGGTCTTAGGAAGGGACTCCCACGCCCTCGCCTGCCAGACTCTTAGGAGGTGGTCCTGTCTGGGGACCTTCCCTTTGATCTCGAACTTCCCAGACACCGCACTGATCAACAGCTTGTTGCCTTTGGCCTCGAAAGTCTCTACCATATTCATGGGAAACATGAAGAGCTTCCTTGTCTTGGCGTCATACTGGTATAGTCTGTATGTTGTCAGTATGAAGCTATCCGGGAAGTATGTGAATATTTCCTCGCCTTTCAACCAAGCGAAGCCCTCATAGAATCTTCTGCAGAAATCCTGATGATAGCCCGTGCAGATCCAACGGCTGTACGGCTGATCGGGATGAATGAAAGGCACACCGCATACATCACACAGCTTCTTCTGGTCCCCCACTCGAAGCCGCTCGTACTCTCTTAGGCTCAGGGCTCCTCTCATTTCTTCTCTTTGCGGCATCGTGCCCAAGACGTTCACAATGCCATTTGTCACCTTGAACATGGCCGCGGTCGGAGTCAGCTTGTACTCCTTAATCATATGGAGAGGCAGACTGACAGTGGTCTTCGATCCGCGGTCGTACTGAACAAGCCTGTAGTTGCTCAGCAGGTACTCTGGCTTTTGAACGACAATCCGTTCACCCTCGATGGGAATGAAGACAAGCGACGACAAAGTTGTAAGCACCAACCTAAGAGCTACTGCTTCCTAGGTGGGGGTGAGGACCCTATTAAAAGTTGGTCGTGCGAGGTACCAATTTGGGCAGGGCTACAAACTATGCCCCCTGCCTCGGAATGGAGATGTAGAGGACATCCTCAAACCCAAGCACACCGAATCCTGATGGATTCTCAAGCCATACATAATCATCATGCACTTCGCCAACACGGACATTAGGTATCTTGGCGAGCGTGTCTTTTTGCATGTAGCGCAAGTAGACTGTGAAGGTCTGGCCCTTGGCCTTCAAGTCTTGGAATATCTCCTTCCAGTCTGGCATCCAAGCATCCTCCAGTAGGATTCGCATAGAGAGGCCGCACATTTAATGCTTGCTCTCAGCTGAAACGCGTTCACTAGAGTGTTGGAATGCAACTTGTCCATAGACTTGAGGACAGAGAAGACCAGTTGGTTCCGTTAGACTCTGACACCCCGAAACCTGCCGTTCACGAAACGCCTTGAAGCAGGATCGGCGGCAGAGAGGATATCGAAACGTGGCAAACCGGGGTGTCGCCAACGAAAGACATTTGTCTATAAGTCCGGCCGCTTTGTTAAGTGCGAACTGCTAAACATACGGAATCGGAGTACTCGCCATGCCCGATCGTCTCTGGCACGCCAATGATGCTGATTATGTCATAAGAGAGCTCCAGACCACTCCGAAGGGTCTTACGACAACTGAAGCCCAAGCCCGAATCCAGGTCTATGGCTACAATGAGCTTGTGGCGGCGAAACGCGCAAGTATGCTTAGCCAGTTCTTGGGTCAGTTCAAGAATCCCATGGTCGTTGTTCTGCTTGTTGCCATCGCCATCACCCTAGCAGCATCATCGATTCCGGGATCAGGTGATGAGGGGGGTATCATCGATGCAGTCGTCATCGCAGCGATTGTGTTAGCTAATGCGCTCTTCGGTTTTGTTCAGGAGTACAAGTCAGAGCGTGCCCTAGATGCCCTAAAGCAGATGGCGGCGCCAAAGGCACGTGTCATGCGAGATGGACTGTGGACCGTTCTCGAGTCGCGTGAGATAGTACCGGGCGATCTCATCTCACTAGAAACCGGTGATCGGCTTCCCGCCGATGCACGGGTGATGAGTGCAGTTGGCTTCTCGGCAGACGAGTCAGTTCTCACGGGTGAATCGCTGTCTGCTCAGAAGACATCAGAGCCCATGAGTCAGGAACACGCTTCTTTAGGCGACAGGAACAACATGGTCTATCAAGGAACCATAGTAACCTCAGGAAAGGGTCGTGCACTTGTAGTCGCGACTGGGATGGAAACAGAGTTCGGCAAGATAGCTGAGGTTGTGCAACAGCGCGACGAGGTCATAACTCCCCTCCAGAAGGACTTGGACGACCTCGGCAAGAAGCTGGGCATTGTAGTAGTTGTCTTAGCTGCTATCGTACTGGCCGCTGAGGTATTGCGCGACGTATCTGACTCATTTGTTGAGGAGCTGATGGCAGCAATTGCCCTTGCCGTTTCTGCGATACCAGAAGGGTTGCCTGCCGTTGTCACGATTACACTCGCAATCGGCGTACAGAGGATGGTCCAACGCAACGCAATCGTGAGGAAGCTGCCCTCTGTGGAAACACTTGGTTCTACGACAGTGATTTGTTCTGACAAGACGGGCACGATAACGAAAAACGAGATGACTGTGAAGACACTCTACGCTGACAGAAAGCTATTCCAGGTGAGCGGTTCTGGCTACACTAAATCAGGGGACTTCGTCCATCATGACCACAAAGTTGACCCGATGGCTGATACGCAGCTGAGAAGATTGCTCTTAATAGGACAGCTATGCAGCAACACTATTCTGCAAGATGGTCCGACTGACAAGGGCGATTACAATGTCGTGGGGGATCCAACCGAAGGTGCTCTCATGGTGCTCGCCGAAAAGGGTGGTCTCTCGTATCATGAAACAGCTTCAAAGTACAGGGAGATTCATGAGATATCTTTCGACTCTGTCAGGAAGCGGATGACATCCATTGTCGCTGACACTTCTGGTGAGATATATGCTTTAACGAAGGGTGCGCCCGAAGTCGTGGTTCCACTATGCAGCGGCGCTCTGGAAAACGGCGTTGTCAAGCCTCTTGATAGCCATCTTAGAAAAGAGATACTGGATACGAACGCGCAGCTCGCTGAAAAGGCCCTCAGGGTGCTGGCTTTGGCATATCGACCTCTTGAGAAAGATCTGATCGACTACGACCCTAGCAACGTGGAGCAGAACTTAGTATATGTCGGGCTGGCTGGAATGATCGACCCACCAAGGAACGAGGTGAGAGCCGCAATTCATCTATGCAAGACAGCCGGAATCCGTGTCATGATGATTACAGGCGACAACCACCTTACTGCGAAAGCGGTCGCTCAGGACGTAGGGCTCATCGAGAAGGATGGTCCGGTGGTGACAGGTGAAGAACTCGACGCGATGACCGACGATGAGTTCAGGAGATGCGTGTTTGAGAACAACGTCTTCGCCAGAGTCGCCCCGGAACACAAGCTGAGAATCGTGGCCGCTTTGAAGAGCATCGAAAACGTGGTTGCAATGACTGGTGATGGAGTGAATGATGCACCGGCCATCAAGTCGGCCGACATTGGCATATCCATGGGCATCCGCGGGGCTGATGTCACAAAGGAGGCATCCGATGTCATTCTGGTCGATGACAATTTCGCTACAATCGTTTCTGCTGTTGAAAAGGGACGCGAGATCTATTCGAACATACGGAAGTTTGTCCGATTCCTTCTGTCTGCAAACTTCGACGAGCTTTTCCTAGTCTTCACAGTGGTGATGATTGGACTGCCGATCCCAATCACGGCAATCCAGATACTCTGGCTCAACTTGGCCACTGACGGCTTCCCGGCATTGGCGCTTGGAGTCGACCCGCCCGAGAGAGGTCTGATGGAACGGGCGCCTAGGAAACCCGGGGCGAAGATGTTGGATCGAAGAATGGCCGCGTTCATAGTGATCGTTGGAGCTACGGGCTTCCTTGCGTCTCTTCTGGTGTATCTGTATTCACTTGTCACATACGGCGGGTACATCCCCGGCTTAACTGGCAATGCTTTGTCTGATTTGGAGTGGAGAACTGGCATCTCTGCAGTGACAGGTATAGCGTGGGCTGATGTCATAGTGCACGCTAGAACTGCGGTCTTCGCTGCCGTTGTCACATTCGAGCTCGTCTTTGTCTGGAACTGTAGAGACGAGCATCGACCGGTCTGGAGAACGAGCTTGGCAGGGACGAAGTACCTGTTCGTAGCTGTGATGGCTTCCGTTGTATTGACACTAGCAACAATCTATCTTCCATTCGCACAGCCACTGTTTGAAACCATGCCTCTCAACTTACGCGATTGGATGGTCATACTGCTGACCTCTCTGCCCTCTATTCTGATACCTCCCCACATCATCTTCGGGCACTGGAAACGCGGGCAGAATCGCTAGGGGTCGATAGCGTCATAAGGACGGCGTCGTCCACCATGACGGAGAAGATGACCCCTACAGAGATTGTCCCCGGAGTATACGCCATAAAGGGCAGGTTCGCAGGTGAGTTTGGTTTCATATCGAGCTACTTAGTCGTGGAAGGCGAGCAGGCTCTGGTCATAGACCCGGGAACAGCGGGAGATCCGGGGGAGGAAATCGTCAAGGGAATGGTGAGTCTTGGTCTGAACCCCAAGAAGGCTCTCATCGGAATCCTGTGTACTCATGGTCATCCCGATCATGTCGGTGGAGCTGCCCGGCTGCGCAGGAGCACCGGGGCACAGATAATGATCCATAGTGGAGACGTGGACCTCTTGGAGAATCCTCGCTTGTTCATCAAGCAGAGGTTGAGGCTCGGCGCTGCCGAAAGACTCGCAATGAAGATGGACAGAAGTCCGCTCCGGATCAACTACACAGGGACAAAGCCTGACAGGATACTCCGGCAGGGCGATGAGGTCAAGATTGGCCATGTGGTCTTGAAAGTCATTCATACTGGAGGCCACTCGGCCGGGCATTGTGTGTTTCTAGACGCTGACAGGAAAATCCTGTTCTCGGGTGACGAGCTGAATAACCTTCCCGATGATTCCCGCAAGTTCT
>PRDI01000013.1 GCA_003345595.1 Candidatus Thorarchaeota archaeon
GAAGCTCAACAAGGTCCGCATCTGGTATTATCTCTGCTTGCCGCGGGTGTGGTGCGAACAGTCCGGATTGCACATGTTGTCAGTTGCACATTGTTATATTGCGTTGTAGCCTTGTCATCGTGTGAAACGCGTGCTTTTCATCTGTAGCGGGAATTCCGCCAGAAGCCAGATGGCAGAGGCGATTCTCAGACTACTGGGCCGCGACGAATATGAGGCACATAGTGCAGGGACATCAATTGCGCCTGAGGTTAACCCACTTGCCCTTGAGGTGCTGAGAGAACGCGGCGCTGATGTGCGCGGCCTGCATACCAAGAAGGTCGACATATTTGTGGACCAGTCGTTTGACCTAGTTGTGACTGTTTGCGACAAGGCCAGACAGGTTTGCCCGTTCTTTCCGGGTGCGAAGCATACGGAGCATTGGTCAATCGAAGATCCTGCTGTTTTTCAGGGCAGTGGCGATGAGAAACTCCAGAAGTTCAGAGAAACACGAGATGAGATTGAGCGGCTCATTAAAGACCGCATCCTTGGATCTGCCACACTCCATTAGTGCAGAGAGGATCGAATTGGAAGTCAGTGTGTGCTGCCAAGCATTTGCCAGACATGCAGAAGAAACATAAGAGCAGGGTCCCAGGTGCTGCTCCATGTCTGAAACTCTCAGCGAGGGATTGAAGAAGACCTTCATAGCAAGCCAGAGGCAAGAACTCACTGAACACGTCATCTACGACAAGCTCGCGAGGTCAGCCAAGAGCGAGAAGAACAAGAAGGTCCTGAAGCAGCTCTCGGAGGACGAGTTCAGACATTATGACATCTGGAGGGGGCTCACGAAGGCGGAGCCGAAGCAGAATTCCTTCGAGGTCTGGAAGTATGTTCTGATCTCCAAGCTCTTCGGTCTAACCTTCGGTCTGAAGCTCATGGAGCGCGCGGAGCAAGGCGCAAAGACGTTCTATGAAGAGGTTTCAAAACAGGCACCAGAAACACTGGAGATTCTCAAGAACGAAACCGTGCATGAGATGCAGCTTCTCGAGCTGATAGATGGGGAGAGGCTGAAGTACGTCAGCTCAATGGTCCTCGGCCTCAACGACGCGCTCGTGGAGCTCACGGGTGCACTGGCAGGTTTCACTTTCGCGCTGCAGAACACGCGGCTGGTCGCGATGACAGGTCTGATAACAGGGATTGCCGCGTCGCTGTCAATGGGCGCGTCAGAGTATCTCTCGACAAAGGCAGAGGGAGGGGAGAAGAGCCCCACGAAGGCCTCCATGTACACTACCGTAACCTACATACTGGCCGTGCTTGCGCTGATAGTGCCCTTCGTGCTTCTTGAGAACATCTACTTGTCACTGGTCCTTTCTGTCCTTGGCGCGATTCTCGTACTCTTCGTCTTCACCTTCTACATCTCGGTTGCGAAGAACTTGCCGTTCCGGAGGAGATTCCTAGAAACCGCCTCGATAAGCCTCGGCGTGGCCGGACTGACCTTCGTCTTGGGTCTGCTCGTGAGGATACTTTTCGGCGTTCAGATTTGAAGCGCTGGACATTGAAAGGCAGACGAGAGAACTATCAGACTTAATAGGACCCTCAAGAGCATCCATCCCATGCGCCGCAAACTGCTTGTTGTTTTCGTAGTCTTGGTACTGGCAGTCGGTGTCGGCATAGCCTTCTTCGCAAGGGATTCCCTGCTACCTAGCACGTTCGACCCAGGCGACAGGTATGCATCTGACAGGCTTGACTACATGGGCGTGATCTATGCCAACCGCTCAGACATGTACGACTGGCGCGGGGGATACAGTGAAACCACAGATTGTCCATGGGGTCGCATCCACAACGGCATTGACTTCTTTTTCTACAACGACTCTGAGGTAATCGCTGCAGCGCCGGGATACATCGAGGATGTAAGCTGGCGCGAAAACCCCGATACGACTCTGAACATGTACAACATATACGTGGCAATCAGGTTCAACGCAACCATCACTCTGCGCTACACCTTTGAACCGTTCACACACATAGTCGGAGATCAGGATCGGCAACTGAGCATGCTGACTGTCCAAGAGGGAAACTGGGTTCAGAAAGGCGACATGATTGGCCGGTTCTTGGCCGTCGAAGATAGTTCCCATGTCCATTTCGGAGTCGTTTGCGGGAATGAGTGGATTGATCCTAAGCCGTTCTACGGACCGTCTGACCTCGCGGAGATACTGGAGTTCATTCACACATACCAGCCCACGTGGGATCTGTCCTATCCTGCACCATAGTCCGTGTATAGGTCGGTCAACAGGAAGAACATCGAAGTAGTCACGGCTTCCGGTAACTGGCTACTGCGAAGGCCAAAGTCTTCCGGATCTCACAGAAGGTACCGGGTTCCATAGGCGCGTAGCTGTAACGTGGGCTGGCATTCAGCAGGTTATCTTGACTACTCCTCCGTCACCCGTCCAGTTCACGTGCTGAAGACAAGCGCATTGCTACCGGGAGCATGTTCGAGATGCTCGTATCTGTCGCACAGTCGAATAGGTAGACAGTCGTGACTATCCGGAACGTTTTCATGGTTCGATCACCTGTATTCGTTCCAAGTTGAAGGACCATGGCCAGAGATGAGCCCGAGTATGGAGGATTCAGGAACGGCATCCCGTATGTTCGATTCGGGGAGGGTACCCGAGAACTCGTGCTGTTCTACGACGGACCAGGCAACGAACTCCCAACGGGCTCTGCACTCAATACGCTAAGGAAGGCCATGGGATTGCTGACAAGATTCTACAGAATTAGCGTCGTGACTCGGAAGCCCGGTCTGACGGAGGGCTATACGACTCGTGACATGTCTAACGACTATGCAGAAATGATTCGGGAGCATTTCTCAGCCAAGGTCGATGCCATCATTGGCATGTCTTACGGAGGATTGATTGCTCAGCACTTCGCGGCGGACCATCCGAACCTGTTCAATCATATCGTGCTGACAATGACAGGCCTTCGGGTAAGCGCCGAAGGTTTGGCACTCGATGAGAAATATGCGGAGCTGCTAAGCCATGGCAAGAGCGGTGCAGCATACAAGGCAATCGAGAGTGCACCCTACCCGCCCGGAATCAAGAAGTCAATCCAAGACTCGCCACTTTGGCTAGCAAGCCGCTCCGTGAAGATACCCAAGAGAGAGTCGTTTGCATCGGATATACTGATTGAACTCAAAGCAGAAAAAGAACACGACCCAACGATGAGCCTTCCCAGGATCACGATGCCTGTGCTTGTGATCTCTGGCGATAGAGACTACTATTTCCCGGTTGAACTTGTCAGAGAGATGGAACGTTTCATACCGAACTCAGTCGCCAGAATATACGCGGGAAGAGGGCGCAATGCCCTGGAAGACAGCAAATTCGCCGGAGACGTAATCCAATTCGTTACCGAAAGGCTGAGTCCGTAAGACAGCGACCCAGGAGGCCCTTCTGTCGTGAACGAACTTCTGCTCAAGACCGCGGTTCGAGTCTGGCTGATGGAAACACTGGTTTCGGGATTCAACTTCTTTGTGCTGATGAATCTCGTTTACGAGCCGATATGGGGTCCTATCGTAGCACATCAGATAGGAATGTCTACTCGAATCGTGTACATCTTCATCTTCGCCTACCTTCTGTTGCGCTATGTTGGCAAGTACAGTACCATGGACTTAGTGCGTGTTGGTATCCTCTGGCTCATCTTGGAAGAGATGTTCGAGTGGGTGGGCAGTCTTGCCATTGGACGTTCAGTAGCGGAGATTCTGATTGGCTGGAACATATTCGCTGGCTATATGTGGCCGTACGTGTTGATTGCCTACACATTCTCAAACCTCATCGTTGGCCGGACCTTCCATCCGGGCAAGACTTGACGACAAGCCAGCGATACCAGAAGCCGGCTACCGCCCAACAATCCATTTATGTGAGTGTGGCCGACCGTGCGGTCGGTACTGGAACATGCTAGACCTGATTGCTGTTGGCATTCTTGCGGTCTCACTGATCGTGCTTGCGTATGCGGAGTATCGCAGAGATAGAAGGTCCACCGGGCGGAAACCTTCGAGTGCGGAACGAGCCCCACCGACGCCCCCAGCCGCCGCCGTGGAGAAAAGGCGCGAGGAGGCAGAGATACTGAAGGCCGAAGTCCCGAGGGATGAGGAGAGATTCAGATCGCGGAAAGCCGCCCCTGAGATGGACAGGTCATCGGCCATCGACCGTGAAGCCTTTCGAGAAGAACTCGCCAGTCCAAGTCCTCCGTCGTCCAGTGCCGCTCCAAGACCAGCTCCTCCCAGCGGTATGGACATGAAAGACGTGCTTGAACGAAAGTCCTCGATATCATACTGGGAGCGAATGTGCCTGAAGGAGGAGTACGACCTCATAGTCACTCTACATGAGGCCGACGTGATAATCATCGGGCCTGCAGGATCGACGACGAAAGTATCCGAAACTACGTACCAGCTGCCAAAGTCCGGTCAGCTGAGAATCGTCCCAGTCTGCAGCGGATGCAACATCTCGCCAAGCTTCAGAGACGTCAAAGTCCAAGAAGCCGAGAGCCAAACAAGAGCCGAGTTCAGGGTGCTTCCGCTCACCACTGGAAAGTACGACCTGACAGTGGAGTTCCAGATTGTCGACCAAGGTGGGTCTATCAGGCCTCTGGGAGTGGAGAGGGTCAACGTCACGATTCAGCCAAAACCAATACAGCTGAACATCGGGGGTCTGCACTTGGGTGTGGGCAGAAAGGTACCGACCTACTTCTCGATGTGCGGAAGCGTCTTCGGGTTCTCATCGTTTGTCTTCTCTCGGCTCGGCGTCAACCTCGAACAGCAACTTCTCACGTGGAGTGCAACCGTCAGTACAGGGGTTGCAGGTGCAATGATGCTCCTCCTTGCGATACTGTTGTTGGCCAGAGGGCTGAAACCTGTCATGAGCGTAGTAGGAATCGTTCTAAAGCCCCGCTAATAATCCCAGAGCTAGCCGAGAACGTCTTGGGCAACAGTGAAAAGATTGGCTTTTGCGGCAGAAGCCATTGAGCCTTGGCTCAAGGCGGACTGGACGACATGGCCTATCGAGAATCCTCTAGATAGACCTGCCAGTCCCTGATTCACGACAACGTTGGCGCATGCTCGGATGTACCGTTTGAAACCGATGGCATGGCCTTTCCCTTCTCTAGGAAATCCACTACTTCGTCAACGATACTGTAGTACTGGTCACCCCGGCAATGCTGAATCCTAGGGCGGGGTATGTCGACGTGGACGTCGCCTACGATCCGGCCAGGTCGAGACGACATGACAATAACTCGGTCTGCCATCAACACAGCCTCTTCCACGTTGTGACTCACCATCACGAACGTGTTGGGAGGATCTGGAGTGCGCCAGATCCTTAGGACCATCTCTCGCAGAGTCTTGGCAGTCAGTTCGTCCAGCGAAGAGAATGGCTCATCCATCAGCAGAACGTCTGGGTGCAGCGCAAGAGCACGTGCGATGCCAACACGCTGCTTCATTCCACCAGAGAGGTCATGGGGGTATGTGTTCTCGAATCCGTCTAGTTCAACGTCGTGCAGCTTTTCAAAGGCACGAGCACGACGCGCCTCCACATCAAGGCCCCCGATCTCCAAGGGCAACATCACGTTTTCCAGCGCTGTCTTCCAAGGCAACAACCCAAAGAGCTGAAAGACCATTGCAATCTTAGGAGTAGGCCGGACCACCGGCGCTCCTTTGAACAGTATCTGGCCAGAGTCGGCATGTTCGAGGCCGGCGGCTATGCGAAGAAGCGTGGACTTCCCGCAACCGGACGGACCGACAATGCAGACAAACTCCTCGTCCACAGAGAACGAAACGTCATGCAGGACTTCGATTCCTGTCTTGTCCTTTGTGAAGCTCTTGCTGACCGATTGGACATCGAGTATTCCCATGATTAGCCAACCACCTCGTGTTTCTCATGCCTTCTCATCAGGGGTCGCCAGACAAGGCCCTCCATGGAAAGGACGATAGCGGCGATGATCACCAGCAGGAAGAGAAGGAAGACTGTGTTGCCGTAGATGTACCCCGCCCGGTCCATCAGTGAGCCAAGGCCCGGCAAGTATGCCGTCCCGGTCGTCGTTTGGAGGTACTCTGCAAATATGACCGTGTTCCATCCGGTCCCCCATGAGAGCACACTGCCTGTCACAATTGCGGGCATGATTGATGGCAGCACGATGTGTCTGATCCGTCGCCATCCCTTGAATCCGAAAAGAGTGCCAACCTCTCGTATCTCATCAGGCATGGCCTTTACTGCACTCATGATGTTGAGGAACATGTACCAAATCATGTCCAAGACCAGAATCACGATGCAAGTCACCTCAAGGGCAATGTAGGTCGACCCAACGAGCCCACTCAGGCCAAGGTACATGACTGGAAAAAGAGCAAGGATTGGAACACCCTGACCAATGTCATAGACTGGATACAGGATTTTGGCAAGCCGTTTGTGTTCCGCTGCTAGGACACCCAGAGTGATAGCTACTACCAGCGAGATGACGTACGCGATGGTGAGGCGGCCCATTGTCAACGCTACATAAAGCGGCAGATAGGAAAGCTCGTTTGCTGGAGGCTCCGCGAATCCCTGCTGGATCAATGCACCGTATGGAAGCTGGACTGCTAGGACGTAGATGATCGCAACTACTATGACAATGCCAGCGATACTAGCAAGGAGTCTCTCCATGCGAGAGTACTTGCTCAACCGCTGCCGTGCGGCGCTGAACGGTCGGGACCAATGAGATCCTTCGAGCCGAAGGCGCTGAGCCGCTTTTGCGAAACTGGACCGGCCCGGTCCAAAGAGGTGTGTCTTGAAGACGGGCGTGAACGTCTCGACACCTGTGCGTTCTATCAGCCGCTGCCATGAGATCGCATTGAAGTAAATCACGATGAAGGTGACATAGAGCAGTAGAACAACTGACAGTGTCATGTCCTCATACTGGTACGCTGCGACAGCTAGGAGATATCCGAGCCCGCCAGACGGCGGGACTACTATGCTCCCTTGGTAGTGGATGTACTCTGCCGCAATGATGAAGAACCATCCATCACACCAGGCGAGGTTTCCCCCCGAGATAAGGGCAGGCCGAATGGCGGGGAGTACAATATGCCTGACATAAGGCCAGCCTTCAACACCAAAGCTTCGGCCTGCTTCTATGATACTGGGAGAGATGCTTCGAGCAGCTCCCAAGACACCGAAGAAGATTGACCATGCCATGGATGTGAAGAGCAATACTATGATGGCCAGTTCGATACCGAAAGCACCCCATGCGAAGAGAAAGGCTATGACCAGCGGGAAGTACCCTAGGATTGGAAGTGACTGGAGCAGGTCAACAGCGGGTACGATGAACCGCGAGGCAGTCTTGTTGGTGGCACACAGGATGCCGAAGGAAACACCCCACGCAATCGATATCAGCAAGGTGATTCCGATACGAGCAACTGTGCTGAGGGTTTGTATGGGAAGGAGCTTGACTTCCGGATACGGCGTGAAGGCCGCAATCAGCCAAGCTGCCACAGCAAGGACAGCCACGCCTCCGAACAGGCTCAGCAGGTACCTTCGCATGACTCCCTCACCAGCATCTGTCAGAAATGAATGGACTGTAAGGTGTTGCGCTTTCAAACGGCTTCCCGTTCGCTTAAAGGTATAATCAAAGGTGCTTGATGGCCGGGTGGTCCATCTTCTGGGCGAATTTGCAGGAGCCTCTCGTGGGGTACTTGGTCAGCTATCTCGGTTTCGCGCCTGGAATCTTTGGCTGCCGCCCCCTTCATGAGCAATCGGCACATTGGTCGTTCCTAACATAACGCATATGTGTGCAGCGGGCCATTCACAGGCCATAACCTCCTCTTCGTGAAAGTCTATGCCAGAATCACTTACGATGTTTGCGATCTTTCGAGCTTCACCTACAGAAATCTACGAGGCCTTCTTGGACAGCCGCAAGCACAGCGCGATGACTGGCGCGGGAGCATCCGTAGATCCCAACATCGGCGGCGAGTTCACCGCGTGGGATGGTTACATTTCAGGCACCACTATCGCCCTAGAGCCTAGACACAAGATCACACAGAAATGGCGCACTACGGATTTCCCCGCTGATGCCTCTGACTCTCTACTGGAGATTATCCTCGAAGAGACCCCCACAGGGACGAAAGTCACCCTGAAGCAAACGGACATCCCCGACGGTCAGGCAGAACAATACAAGGACGGTTGGAGAAAGTTCTACTTTGAGCCGATGAAGGCGTACTTCAAGAAGAAGCAAGTCGGGGCAAAGAAGGCCAGGACGACCGGAGTCTGAAAGTAGGCATGGTTCCCATTCTTCAAGAAGTCATGTACGTACCTCCTGGAGTTGTGGGCTAGCCAACTTGATCGATTGCTTGATGCCGTCGGCTATCACTTTCTGTTCGCAACTCTCGATGAGGCGGCTCCTACGGGTCATGATAGAAAACGGAATCGTGTGGCGGCTCTCTTGGATATGTCTGCCTGTCTTCAGATTCTCTCACATGTCTACTCTCTTGTGAAGCGTTCTGACACACAGGAGAATCCCCGCTCGTGACATTGAGAAGCCACTAGTCCAGGAGTAGTTTCCTCTCTTCTCCGAAGCCAGCCGCACAAGCCCATTGTCTGTAGTGGGGCTCTGCGGTCTTGGCTTCAGGATGGTCTATGTGGATCCCCTAGCACCCGTCCTCCTTCTAATCACTATCAGCAATGCGATGATTCCAACAAGGCCGGCCGCTCCAACGACGATGATGATGTTACGACTGCCGGGATAGTCGAAGGCGTCAAGGGGGTTGGTTCCTGCCATCACCTCGACACCGTCAAGGTATGTGTCGCTGTCACTATCGTCGTCTATCGGGTCAGTGCCGATCTTTACCTCATAGGCATCGTTCAGGTTGTCGCAGTCTGTGTCGATGCACTGTAGGTCGGTGCCCAGAGCTATCTCATCGAGGTCGTCCAGCCCGTCGTAGTCAGTGTCGCCCACGGTGACCCCGAGCTTGTCGAGCACGGCACGGATCTGTCCCATGTCACCGATGTAGCTTGCATTGAGCTGTGCCAAACGTGCACTGTTCTGGGTGACAAGTGCCACCACCAGCTCCAACTGAGTCGCATTGCCGTCTAGGTCCTCATAGATGGAGTCGTACCATGCCTGCGGCATGCCAGGGTAGGAAGTCGGGTCAGTAGCATTGGAGCCGTATGCCACCTCGTATCCGTCGAGGAAGTTGTCATTGTCAGAGTCGATGCACAGCGGATTTGTGCCATGCGCTTCCTCTCCCCAGTCAGAGAGCCCGTCCATGTCCTTGTCGTCAGAGAAGATTGCCACAAAACAGTCTGCGTAACCGTCCAACGTTGAGTCATACGCATCGACAGTCGGGAAGTCGGTAGAGTTCGCTATGCCCGCAGCATAGATGAAGTCGCCCTCCAGCTGGACGCCCATTCCTTCGTCATCGCCTGACCCTCCAAGGAATGTGCTGAAAGTGAGCGACTGCCCATCAACGGCAAACTGGGTCACGAAGCAGTCGCTACCTCCACTGTAGGTGAAGTCGTGGGCATTCACAGTCGGAAACTCGGAGGAGGAGGTCCTGCCTGTGACGTATGCGGAGCCGTTCGTCACGCTGATGCAACGTGCTCGATCCTCATTTAACCCCCCGAGGTATGTGCTGTAGACAAGGGACTGGCCGTTGGTCGCCAATTTGGTCACAAACGTGTCGTAGTAGTCGTTGTAGGTCGAATCATACGCGTTGACGGTTGGGAATCCCCCATCGATCGTCGTGCCCGTGACGTATGCAAAGCCATTCTCCACGTCAATATGGCTCACAGACTCATCATTCGATGTTCCACCGAGGAAGGTGCTGTAGACGAGAGACTGGCCATTTGCGGCGAACTTGGTCACAAAACCGTCCGTCAGGCCAGTCAAAGTCGAGTCATATGCGCTGACTGTGGGAAATGTTGCCGAATTCGTGTAGCCTGCAACATAGGCAGAACCGCTCTCCACCGCAATCGAGTACCCAATCTCGTATTGGGACCCACCAAGGAACGTGCTGTAGACGAGAGACTGACCGTTTGCGGCGAACTTGGTCAAAAAGCAGTCACGAGGCCCGCCTAGGGTCGAGTCGTATGCAGTGACATTAGGAAAGTTGGAAGACCCTGTGTTGCCGGTGACATAGGCAAAGCCGTTCTCAACAGCAATGCCGCGTGCTGATTCGTCACCTGTTCCTCCGAGATATGTGCTGTAGTTGAGTGATCGGCCGTCAGCTGCCAACTTGGTCACAAAACAGTCGTAGGGCCCATTGTATGTCGAGTCATATGCATTTGCAGTCGGGAAGTCATCGGAGCGAGTGTACCCAGCTATATAGGCAAAGCCGTTCTCCACGGCGATATCGTATACACCGTCCTCTGAAGACCCACCGAGAAATGTGCTGTAGGCGAGGGTCTGACCGTCTGCCGCGAGTTTGATGATGAAGCAGTCAGTCCACGCGCTGAAGTTCGACTGGTAAGGATTGACAGTTGGAAAGTCAGACGACCACGTCCGACCCCCTACATAGACGAAGCCATCCTCTACCGCGATTGCGAATCCTTGGTCGCTATCCGACCCACCAACAAACGAGCTGTAGGCAAGAAGAATGGGATCGACGACAAGACCGCATGAGGTATCGTACTTTCCGAGACTCAGTGATATCGTGTTGGTTCCCTCACTGCGAAAGCCACATTCAACAGTGTTGAGGACGAATCCTTCTTGGAACGCCAAGAGCCCACAGTCAGAGATCGCAAAACCATTCTTCCAGATTGTCACAGAGCTGTCACGTACGTCAATCGAGTCCGCGTCAGAGTATTTTAGTCGTATCAGTCCGGGGTCCGCGTTAGGTGCGACGACAAACTCGTACTTCAAACTGCCGTCAAGGAATCGGTACACGAGATCGATCCCCGGATAGATGTCCGCATACCTGAGCACAGCACAGTCCATCAGTCCAGTCCTCCACATGCTCGGGTCGTTGCCATACATGTAGTTCGTGACTGAGCCCGTTGGTTCTTCTCCGACGGGGATGGTCTGGCTGCTGCCCGGAAACTCAAGCTTGAGGAAGGCTTCGCCAACAGCATAACGGACCTCCGAAACTCCGAAGTAGGCGATCACATCGACGCCTCTCCGGCATACGTAGTAGATACCATCCTCGCTCGATCCTGAGACAGCGAAGTGCATCGCGTT
>PRDI01000014.1 GCA_003345595.1 Candidatus Thorarchaeota archaeon
AATCTTGTAGAGCTCTGCCATCATCATCTCAGGACCGCAGGTGTACATCATGTCGAACGCCGTTTTGCTGATGATGTCTTCCACGGCATCGGAAGCAACTCCCTTGAACCCTACTGAACCATCGTCTGTCGCCAACTTCAGAACAAGCCCCTTTCTGGCCAACTTGCTGAACTCATCTACAAAAATCAAGTCGTCAGCAGTGCGTGCGGCCATTAACAGTGTCACGTGCTTGGTCACGTCCAACAGACTGTAGATAAGTGGTCTGAGCGCAGCCATGCCAATCCCTCCCCCGACCACAAGCGCGCTTCCAGATTGAACGTCGAAGTGGGTCCCAAATGGGCCTCGGACTCCGATGTATTGGTCCTTGGACATTGAAACGAGCACATGAGTAGCCTCGCCTATTGGCAATACTGTTATTCCCGCATTGGGTGATTCCCAGAACGACACACTCATCGGAATCTCGTCCACACCCGGGACCCAAATCATGAAGAACTGTCCAGGCAGCACTTTCAGATTTCTTCTCTTGACGGAAAAGAAGAGCGTGCGTACCCGTCTATTCTCTTCTCTCACTGAGCTCACGCGCACAGACTCTGGATTCCCAACTAGTCGTTCTAAATCCAATTTCAAGTCCTCCCGGCCAAGCCAATGATGTCTGAAACACTCTTGAAGCCTTGCTCACGAAGGTAGGTCTTCACACCATCCTTGACACGTCTGAATACGTCAGTCCCGCCAAGAACAGCAGTCCCAATCTGGATTGCCCTCGCTCCGGCCAAATGCATCTCGACAGCGTCCTCCCAAGTCGACACACCGCCAACGCCAATGATTGGAATCGATAAGGCATTGAAGAGATCATAGACACAGCGGACCGCTATCGGGAAGATAGGTGGACCTGAGAGACCCCCAACCTTGTTGCTCAGTATTGGACGCCGCTGGTAGATGTCAATCTTCATTGCCCTGACTGTATTGACAGCGACCACTGCGTCAGCCCCGGCACGTTCTGCAGCTTGGCCTACCGATACTATGTCAGATGCATTCGGAGTCAGCTTGGCGAAGAGAGGGCATCCAACAACATCTTTGGCTACCCGGACGCAGTCATATGTCAGCTTCGGATCATGGGCTATCTGACCGATTTCTGCGTGTGGGCAAGACAGGTTCAGTTCGATTGCATCAGGTTCCATAGCCACTCCTTTCTTTGCCACCTGCACAATCTCATCCAGAGTGCTTCCAAAGAGGCTCAGCACGACGGGTATACCCGACTGCTTCATCAGGTGGACCTCGTCAGCAAACTGGTCGATACCCGGGTTCGTCAGACCAACGGCATTCAACAAGCCACCGTGTGACACTGCAAGAATAGGTCCGGGGTTTCCCTTTCTCGGCTGAGAACCAATTGACTTTGTCACAACCGCATCTGCGCCAGATTCAACAATACGGCGCATGGAAGACCCAGTGACTCCAAGGACACCTGCTGCAAGCCAATAGCCTTCAAGCTTCAACTAGATCCCGCCATTTCCGACTGGCAAAGGGGCTGTAATAAGCTCAGTGGCGAACTACTTGCTGTCGCA
Organism: Candidatus Thorarchaeota archaeon; assembly: GCA_003345595.1. Lineage (GTDB taxonomy): Archaea > Asgardarchaeota > Thorarchaeia > Thorarchaeales > Thorarchaeaceae > OWC5. Next base: position 1,563 of record PRDI01000014.1, read on the forward strand.
GGAGATGGATAGTCAAGCTTATCATTAACTGGCCAGTCAGAGCATTGGTTGATGAGCTGTGCCAGTCTATCTAGTGCAAACTGTCTTTGGCATCTTCCTGCTTGATCAGGCCAGTGCAGTGATTGGAAGACAACTGACCTACCCTGACGTAGGAACCTCCATTCTGGAAACAAACGCCTTGAACAAGGGCACGCCGACAGAGAACCTCAGACGGGTCATTGAAGGCCTTGAGCGACTAGCCACGGACACGATAGTAGTCGAGAGTTCGGCAATGGCACGGGCGCTCTCTGGACTTACCAAGACCCCTGTAAGGGTTGAGGAGAACTCAGCCACTGTAAAGCTGTTCAGGACCACATTGGACCGCCAGCTTCAGGAAACAGGGATCGTCACGTCAGAAGATGACACGATGCAGTTCAAACATGATGTGGCCGTGAGCTTAGCGAAGTCCGCAGTGAGCACCGCGACTGAGGCAAAGGACCTCTTGGTGAAACATGCGATAGATGCAGTCGGCGAGATTGACAGGTCAATCAACATAACGACGATGCGGCTGAGAGAGTGGTACTCGCTTCACCATAGCTCGCTGAGTGGACTCATCGATGACCAAGAGTTGTTTGTTAGAACTGTGATTGCCTGCAAGAGCCGACAACAAGTGACCGAGGACAGACTCAGGTCAGCAGGACTACCAGATGCCCTGATTCAGTCAGTGATTAATCGGATCAACGACGACATCGGAGCTGACTTTGACGAGGCCGACCTTGGAATCATCAATCGTTTGGCTGGGACCATTCAGGGGCTTTATGATACCAGAAGAGAACTTGAGAAGTACATTGAATCTATGATGCGGAGGGTTGCTCCAAACATAACCTCGCTTGCGGGTCCAATGGTCGGTGCCCGCCTAATCAGTCTAGCAGGGACCATCCATGATCTGGCCCAGAAACCCTCAAGCACTGTTCAGGTCTATGGCGCAGAGAAAGCGCTATTTCGAAGCCTAAAGACCGGAACAGACCCACCAAAACATGGTGTGATATATCAGGTTCCCGAGGTATACTCAGCTCCATACTGGCAGAGGGGTAAGATTGCCAGAGCACTGGCCGGAAAGCTCACTATCGCCGCCAAGATTGACGCCTATTCACGAAGAAACGCTGGACCTGAACTCAGAGGGGCTTTCGAGAGAAGGCTTGAGGAGATTCGCAAGCACAATCCAGAAGCCCCAAAGAGAGAACCACAGAAGAGGGCCGTGGGCAGACAGGTGCGAACACCACCAAGACGGAGCCGGGGCAGGCCACAGACGAAACGGGAAGGACGTAGACAATGAGTGTAGAAGCGTACAAGTTCCCTGGCGTTTTCAGAGTGAAAGACGGGGAGAGGACGTCACTTGCCACCCGCAGTCTTGTTGAAGGCCAGAGTGTCTACGGTGAGAAGGTTGTCAAGAATGAGCAGGGGGAGTTCAGACTCTGGTCTCCAAGAAGGTCGAAACTGTCGGCAGCCATTGAGAATGGTCTGACTGAGATGCCAATCCAACCTGGGTCGAGAGTCCTGTATCTTGGAGCAGCGTCTGGAACAACAGTAAGTCATGTATCAGATGTTGTCGGGACGAGTGGACTGGTCTACGCTGTTGAGTTCTCGCCCACAACCGCAAGAGGTCTGATCAAGCTCGCCGGAACGAGAAGAAACATCATCACAATCGTCGATGATGCTCGATACCCACTCCGATACGGCCCGATTGTCACTGGACCTATCGATGTGGTGTACCAAGATGTGGCACAGTCAGACCAAGCAAGAATCCTCCACGACAACGTTGCAGCGTTCTGCTCGTATGGCGCATGGGGCATGATTGCAATAAAGGCGCGGAGCATAGACTCCACTTTGGATGCCAGCAAGGTCTACAACAGAGAAGTTGCCAGACTTGATGAGCTTGGGCTCGAAGTCGTGGAGAGAGTGGACCTTGAACCCTATGAGAAGGACCACGTGTTCGTGGTCTGTCGCGTCAGGGAGGACGTACCGTGAGCAGAGTGTTTGACAAGATGATTCAGCGCGAGATTGACGCCGCCAATGATCATCTGCCAAAAGAAACAGTAGCCCTATGTGATGTTATTCGGACTAAACCGCCACACTACGTCACTCGGGGAGGAGAGGTTTCTGTATTCCGCGCCGAGGAGATCGAGATGCTCTCAAAGGAGGTCCCCGTTGAACTACAGTGTGAAGTCAGACTTCCAATCGTAGTCTTGAGGAGAACGGATCTTGGGCCGGGAATATTCACGGTTGCTGGATGCCGAGCCGAGCTGTTTCTAGTTCAGAGGGTCATCGTAGGACACGTTGACCTAGGTTGGGACAAGCTCAATCACTGGAAGCCAGTTGACACGATCTACCGACGCAATGTACAGACCCTGAGGCGAAGGTTGCCTTCAACAACATGTCTGGGATTCACGTTGGGCCCGGAAGCTGACTGAAAATCCGTCTCGCCAGGTTCCCCTCGCCAATTGCCGGTACCTGTTTAGCAATGCTGAAATAAGCTCGACACTAGACCTAGTCAGGGCATTGAGAATGACAAAAGCTCGGAGCCAGCTCTTGGAAAAGGTCATGGCAAACCTAGAGGAGGCTGGGTTCGAGCTCTCGTCACAGTGTGATGTGCGACCGAGCTGCTTCGATCTAGTGGCTCGAAGAGGAGGACAACTGATTCTCGTCAAGGTTCTTGCGAATGTTGATGCCTTGACAAAGGAGGACGCCTTGACACTTCTGCAGGTGGCTCATTTCTTCAATGCCACGGCCTTGGTCGTCGGTGAAAAGAGCCGAAGAGGGGTGTTGGACGAAGGGACAGTCTACAAGAGATACGGCGTGTATACGATGACCCCACCCAGCTTCCGGACCATGGCCACAGAGGGCGAACAGCCAAGGGAGCTGATTCAGAGAGGAGGAAGGTTTGTCGCCATCGATGGCTCCAAGCTGAGAAGAGCCCGTGAATCTCTTAAAATGACCCAAGAAGAGTTGGCCCACTGCGTCGAGGTGTCTGCAAGAGCCGTTCTTGCGTATGAGAAGGAGGAGATGGATGTTAGCTCCGATGTCGCTGAGCGGCTGGAGAAGGTACTGGAAACTGACATTATCATCCCAATAGATGTGCTGAGCGAGCCTGTCAGACACAGGCACATAGAACAGCCAAAGGTACGACAGGACATCCCGGACTTGGAGAAGCGAGTGAATGAGTTCTTCGAGAGACTCGGGATGAAAGTCCTGTGGACCGACCGGGCACCATTTCATGTGGCTGCAAAAGAGGAGGGACCACCTGTCATGTCAGGAGTTGGCTCATTGAAGAGCTGGACTCTACAGAAACGCATGGAGATTCTGAAGAGCGTTTCAAAGGTGGCCGAGTCCAACGTTGTAATCATTGTTGAGGAAGGAAAGGCCGACGAACAGGTCTCAGACCTTCCTGTCATTAGGCAGCTGGAGCTGGATGAAATAGAGAAGCCCAGCGAACTGAAGAAGATCATTCAAGAGAGATCAGGTACTTAGATTTCGCCCAATGAACCCGACCTATTCTTGGTTCCCTCAACAAGTATCCGTTTGACGGAAACCCAGCCTTGGCGCACAATGTCGGGCAGCTCCCTGCCTTCTGCTACTAGGTTCCGGACAAACTGCACAGTCTTGTGGTCAGATGGGTATCCCGAGCCGATATCGCCGAATTCCTTCCGCATCCGTTCAATCTCTCTGTCGCGTTCCACCTTTGCAACTATAGACGCAGCCGACACAATCGGATACTTGAAGTCAGCATGGTGTTCAGATGTGATGCTGCAGCCAAGTGAGAGCAATCCGCTTCTCTCGCCTACCACCCTTCCGAACCTTTGAGGATTCACGTCCACTGAATCGATAAAGACATGTTCCGAGCGAAGAGAACTCAAGACGGACGCGAAGGCCACTGCCTCGATCTCATTGAGCGTGATACCTGCTGCTCTCTGTCTGTCAATGTCTGCTGCGGATATGGACCGTATGACGACCTGCCCGGCTATGCCCCGAATCAGCAACGCAAGCTCAGTGCGACGCCTTGGAGTGAGTAGCTTTGAGTCTTTGACTCCTATGCGCTCCAGCTCTGGAAGTCTGTCTGCTGCAACTGACACACCACATACGACAAGCGGACCAATCATGGGACCACGACCGGCCTCATCTATTCCTCCTATGCCGTGAAGCTCAAGGTTTCGTGGTACCATGAGTCTGTCCATCACAGCGGGACTTATTATCGTCGCGCCTTCGTCATTGGATTGGCTGCAGTCCTGCGAAAGGATTAAATCAACAACGGATTTCATGCTTCAAGCGGCCCGTAGGGACCGAACTATGGAACTAAGAATGGGGACGTGGCCTAGGCCGGTAAGGCGACGGGCGAGGTCTACGCATCGCCGTAGATTTACGCACTCCAGATCCGGTGAACATATGGGGTCATCAGGAAAAGCAACTCGTCGATCCAGGGTTCAAAACATCCTCACAACCCGTGAGCCTGTGAAACTCCCTGCGTCCCCACCAGTTCCATCCTCTGTGATGACGTACTCCTTCTGAGTCTGGATTGCTCACATAGAAAGCGCCTTTTAATATCTCTACGGGACTACAGTACATACCATTCAGGTGATCTGGTTGCCCCGGTTCGGACGTGTCATCTTGGTGATCTACTTAGCAGTCACGGTCATGATGGGAGCCAGTGTCCCGAACTTCACTGCAGCCGTTGCTGAGACAGGTCAGTCGCCTTCGCCTGCCGTCGAAACCTTTGAGATTGATGCCTTCACTTACCGCGTATCGATCAGGCTACCTGATGGTACGGAGGGCCTTCTGGTGCGTGCTAGGTTCATCGTAACCTATCTGTATGAACACCACCAACCTACTGTGACCGAACACTACATGTCGGCCTCCGTGGGCTTCTACTACGGCGAAACAGTGCTGGGTCGTGCTGTGCTTCAGAACATCACATGCAATAGCATCGCGTTCTATCCCAAGTGGCATGACAGCACTGGACGCCTCCGTGACCTGTATATGACCACCCACATGTTCATGCTCAACGACTCTGTCAGAAATGGTCAACTTGTTGGCGAAATGCTCCTCATGGATCCCGAGTCAGCATCCCGTTACATATCGGATTTTGGAGGGACCCTAGTCATCAATGGTCTGACGTTTGTGCTAAGTGATGGAACTGAGGTCGTTGTCACTGAAGGCACGATTGAGATTGCGCTTGAGAAGTCCTACAACGACTATGCCCCAGCCCCAGCCGTACTTGGAGGGAGCAGCAACTTGACATACTCTGCTGATAGATCCATGATGATCGTGGTTTCCAGTGGCAGTGCATCCACCCCATTCATAGTAGTTCTGGACTCGTTCATCGCAGTTGCAGTAGCAGGAGCCGCCGGCACACTATTGATTCTCATGGTGCTGCACTTGACAGGACACATTAGGCTGCCATTTGGCAAATTCAAAACACACATCCTGCGGCAGACCGGTCCGCGAAGAAAGGAACAATCAGCGCGTTAGACTGGAGTGTCAGCGTGGCATCCGTGCGTTGAATAGCACTGGTCAGGGTATTGTTTCGCTGAGATGAGGCCGGGTCGGATGTTGATGCCGGAGAGCAACCTTTAAAACTCAACTGGCCGAGGCGGTGGCTTGATGGCGGCCATAGGCGCCGGGGTCCACCGGAACTCGTTCCGATCTCCGAAGTTAAGGCCGGTGCCGTTGCAGCAAGTGTGCGGTGCGCGAGCCCGTGACAAGGCTGCAAGCTGCCACACTCTCCTTCTCCCACTCTTGAAGCTCCATTCCTCTGATGCCGCGCAACTTCTCCTACATAGAAACCATTAAAGCATAACCCGAGGACCTCAGCTCGATGTAAATGTCCAGTACACAGCCTAATGACTTCAGTTGGATCATCAACTTGCTGTTCTTCGGTTTCATCATGCTATTCAGCCTCTACGGTGCTAAGATACAGATGTGGCAGTGGCTCAATCAGATTAAGATGGGCCTAGGAGAACTCGGGCGCATGGCTGATGATTCAAAGCAAAAGGCTATCGATACTTTCAAGGAGTTCGGTCGTGGTCAAGACGAGGTGACCAAGGGGATTGAGCGCTGGCTGGACTACTTCACAATTATGCCAGTGGACTTGGATCCAGCAGGAGTACTAAGACGCCTCGACCACCTGCTCGATGAGCGCAGAGACCGTTTCCAAGAGTATGTCAGAGAGCTGGCCCCGAACGCGAACTCGTCTGTGGACCAGAACTTGGAGAACACCCTTGAGGTCACGCAGGTCTTATCACTGATATTTCGAGTCGTCAGACACTATTACATCCTGGGCAAGAAGACAGGCAGCCAGCTCATAATAATGCAGGTTCAGATGCAGATGCCTGAGCTCTTGCGAATGGCTAAGGCATACTATGATGCCATCGGAGCCTTCTCTGATGGAAAGCCTATCGGCGACGGCCTCGGACCGCTGGTCATCAGCAAATTCGCCAGACAATACGGTGTCAGCTCAGAGGGTTATGTTCAAGAAATCGGACGGGAAGTAGGATACTACCCGGTAGAGGCCGAAGGGAGGACCATCTATGCTCTGAGAGCAACTGGTCCCGGAGGGACTGTGGGCAAGCCGGGCTTTGCTGTGAAGACATTAGTCGACCAGAACAAGGGAGAGATTGCACGGATAATCACGGTCGACGCGGCCCTGAAGCTGGAGGGAGAAGAAACTGGACGCATTTCCGAAGGCACAGGAGCCGCAATTGGTGATCCAGGACCAGAGAAGCATGCTATCGAGGAAACTGCCACGGAGAATGGGATTGGAATCGAGGCCATAGTGGTCAAAGAAGATGAGGCCGGGGCAGTCGGTGTGATGGAGAAGAAGGTCCTTGATGCAGTCCCCGAGGTGATTGAGCGTATCAGAGAGGTAATACTGAAACGCACAAAGCCGGGTGACAAAATCATTCTTGCAGGCATCGGCAACACGATTGGTATAGGAATCTGAGGTGTCAGGATTGGGACTACTTTCCAAAGTCATTGGGGCAATCATATCAGGAGCAGGAGCGTTCATACTGTTCTATGGCATGAGCGACCCCAACATGTCATGGGTGTGGTTCTTCATTGGGCTCCTAGTAATCTCAATCGGATTCCAAATGCTCACAGCTGGCGGAAAGCAAAAGGCGCCAAAGCCACCGCCTCCCACAATCACCGAAGTGAAATGCGACAATCCAACCTGTGATTTCAAGGAAATCAGAGACTTTCAGAAGGGTGACTATGTTCTCAAACCTCTTGATGCGAAATGCCCCAAGTGTGGGTCGAAGATGACCATACAAGGGGTCTACATCGTCAAGGAAGAAGATGAGAAAGACAAGATCAACGTCTAGTCGGGCCGAGTGAGCACGACCGCGCCTTCTTTGGAAACAAACACCGTGTGTTCGGTCTGAGCCACGGGTCGCCCGCTTCTCTCGGACAGAACTGCATATCCTCTAATCACCTTGGATTTGAGAAGCTCCTTGAACACCGCCAGTACATCGATATCCTTGTCAGATGTGCCTACCCATCTCGAGGCGAATGGGAGTAAGCCATATCGCTCCCGGAGATGTACCCGCAGCTTCTCAGCGACGCCATCCAAGATCTTTTCAACTCCGGTATTGGCAAAGATGTACACATTCTTTGTGTCGGTCACACCAGTACCACTTGTGGCGAATGGTTCAATCGCATAGTACTCGCCCTCGACAATCATGCCGGCATCGTGAGTCTTGTGGTTGGGCACCCCCTTCCCTGCATGTAACTTATATCGTTCAAGACTGTGTCCTGCCAGTTCCTTCACGGGCCTAAGGCCATACGCTTTGATCACGCTCTCGATTTTGCGCCCTACTTCGCTGAGATGCAGCCCGGGCCTGATCATTGCCACGGCCTCTTCGATAGCGTCGTCGGTGGCCGATACGAAACCCTCAAGGGTGCCATCAAGATCGACAGTCTTTGCAGTGTCAGCAATGTACCCATCAATATGAACGCCAATATCTATCTTCACGAGCCCGAAACTTGGTATTGTCGAACGGTCGTCGCGAGGGGATGTATAGTGTGCAGCCACATCGTTGACGCAGATATTGCATGGAAAAGCGGGCATGCCACCGTAGTCGATTATCTTCTTCTCGGCAAGCCTGCATAGAGTGAGGACTCTGGCACCGGGCTTGACCTCTTCAGCAACCTCTCTCAGCACGCGGGATGCAATCTTGCCAGATTGCAGATGAGCAGGATGAGGAGAAATACCCATTCAGATTCCTCAGGTGAACTCATTGACTGGGTCCTTAAGAGATTTCATCAACGCACCGGTCATTTGTTGTCA
>PRDI01000015.1 GCA_003345595.1 Candidatus Thorarchaeota archaeon
TCTTCCACTATACCCCCTGGGGTCACACTGGCTATGCGTACGGCTCGTATGAATTGGACGGATTCTCTGACCTCTTGCTGACCATACAGTACCCGTATGTTGTTTTTCTCGGCGTAGTCACGTCTGGTTTGGACACTGGAATCATTCTGCAGTCTGCAATTCTAGTAGTTGCACTACTGGTTAGGCTTCGTCATGGGTTCCTTCGAGCAAGAGCAGAGTCCGTACTCGGCGACCCCTGCCTAGTGCCACTTCTGTTGGTATTGGTAGGCGCATTCCTACCTTGGTTTAGGTATGACTACGTGTCTCCTGGTGGGACTTACATGAATCATGACGACTACCACGCATTACAATTCGCTGGGGTATTCTTTCCTCCGCTTGCAGTTCTTACGCGACAGACACCATCTGGAATGACTGCACCCTACGTGTTGGAAACATGGTTCCTAACCATGCCACTATTCGTGGCTTTCTTCTGGATCCCCATACTGGGTATGGCATGTCTAATAGGAACGCAACAGATCTCGCTGAGCTGGAGAAGGCTTGTGTCAGTTGCGTTTCCATCTGTGATGATGCTAATGTCCGCACTTGTTCTTGCAGTGCTCAGCTGGGTTGCACCCGTCGGCTTGTGGATGGTTCCAGACGTGGGCCTATGGCTGATTCTGTTGTCGCCTGTCGTATTCCTCATCCAGATTGGAATCCGGAGAGTACTAATAGCTTCAGGAGCCGATTCCATGAAGACGTAGGAGACATTGGAGTTGCATCGCCGAAGAGCAAGTGAGAGTTCACCTGAAGACGAATCGAGGGCTTGCAGGCCTCCTCCGAGCGGACACATGGACGGCTCCGCAGTCAGTCTGGCACGTCGTGGTATGCGCTTGCGGGTTTTGGTACGTAAGTACGGGGATGATCTGATAATCATCATTCTGTTGCTCTTGTTGACACGAGCACTGGTCATCTCTTCAACTGTTGATTACAGTCCTAGAGTGAGCCTCTCTCCGGTTGGATCAATATCCGGAACGCGTGGCGTGGATAGAACGTATCAAAGTTGTCTATCCTCTCGCTCAGTACATCTGATTAATAGCACCAGACTCGATTACTATAATGGTTGGGATGTCGCCTCAGATTCCTATAATGGCTCCATGTACCCGGATGGATTTCGTGTTAGTCTTGTGAAATCCTCCGTAACGTTCCAACGTGAGCTCTACATACCTATTCAAGACTACGAGTCGATCAGTGTTTCCCTTCAAGTCGAAGCTTTGTCCGGGTCGGCAAATGTGAGCATGAGCCTGACCCCCAGTATCCGGGCGGGCAACCACTCAGAAGTGGAGGTAAAGGAGTGGCAGACCGAGTGCCTTGTCGTGAACATGTCCCTAGATGAGCTGAAGATCCAGTATGTTGATTATTGGATGTGGCAGTTCTATTCTAGAATACAGATATCTTCGGAAGAACAGGCAGAGATTCTGATCCATAGTTTGGACATTGAAGCACACTCGTCCGAGATTCTGACGCCTGTGTCTGTTGACCTTCAGAATACCGGCCAAGATAGTCTGCTGTCTGATCCGCACGTTCGACCAGCCTTCTGGTACCTGTTACTTGCAGTGTCACGACTAGACGATGGAAATAGAGCCCTCGTCCGGGCTCAGGTCGCCAACGAAACTCTCTATCTGCCAATCGGCAACTACTCGATAAGGGCAGGCTGGTCTCCCACTGCAAATTGGGGAAGCTACATCGATTACGAACAAGCTGACTTTGCCATTCGGGAGAACCAGACGACGCTTCTGGGGATTCGGCTGCCTACTGTCCGGCTGAGTATTGAACTCTCTCCATACATTGTATACGTTTCTGTAACCATGAGGGGAACTGGCCCTGATGCATCTCTGTTTTTGCATGGTATGTACTTGGAACAGTCGTTTTACTTGCCTGCGTCGGTTGGGTCGATAAACATCTCCGTTTCCCATGTGGCCCCTTGGAGCCGCGAAGGTCGTTTGGACAGTCAGTTCGAGTTGGATGGGTCTTCCAACCTTCTAGTGTACATAGACTACCCATATCTAGTTCTTCTTGGAGTCGTCATGACCTACCTAGATTTCGGTATCCTTGTGCTTCTTGCTGGTCTGGTGGTTGCAGTCATGACTAGGCTCCTCCGACTGCTTACTCAGAAGAGAACGGAGCCCCTGTTGGCCGACCCGGGATTGCTGCCATTCTTGCTGATCCTCTTGGGTGCATTCATGCCTTGGTTTAGGTATGTCGACCCAACGTCGGGTCTTTCAAAGACTGTTTGGCCGTGGCTCGGCGTCTACACACAACAGATGCGAACTGGTGTCATTTTTCCCTATCAGGATGAGTTCTGGGGATTTGGACTTCCCATATTCGTGCTTCTCTTCTGGGTGCCTCTGTTCGAAGCTGCAACACGGATAGGAACGCCAACGCCGGCCCTAAGTAGTGACAGGCTGGTCCCTATGGCGTTTCCAGTTGTCCTGACCTTGGTTCTGGGGCTGTTTCTTGCTTTACAGGGCTGGATTCCAGAAGTTGGTACGTGGATGATTCTATTATCACCTGTAGCATTAGCCATCCAGATTGGCATTCAAAGGGTTTCCCAGTCTCACGACCCACTTCCTGATGAGCTGCATTATGGCTAAGGTGATCGCGAACCAGCGCAGACGGTTGTGCCAGCAATCTTGATTTGAGAGTGTCTTCGGATTCTTCTTCGGATGAATTCCATGGTGCTGTTAGGTTCAAGGCCTAGGCTTAATGACCTCGACGGACGTGAGTGGGTCAAGTCCACGAAGTCTTGGTTTGTCGTAAATCCCCGTTCTCGGAGCAAGACCCAGATGAAACATCCGGCGAAGTTCCCAGAGGGTCTTGTGACCCGATTTGTCAGATACTTTTCTCGGGAAGGCGCATGGGTGATTGACCCGTTTGCTGGCGTAGGCAGTACCATGGTTGCCTGCAAGACGCTTGGCAGAAACTCCGTGGGCATAGAGCTGAACCCAGATTATGCGGCCACTGGACTTGCCGACACGAATCAGACTGCAGGGTCGGGAGAGCACCACATCATCATTGGCGACTCGATTCAGATGGCCTCATTACTTCAACGGGAGTTTGGAAACAGCATCCCTCAGTTCGACTACCTCATCACCTCTCCCCCATATTGGGACATGCTCCATAAGTCACGAGGAGGCAACGAATCCGTGCACAAGGTCCGGCGCAAAAGGGGTCTGGACCTTATCTACAGTGAAACCGCATCTGACATTGGGAATATCACATGTTACGACGACTATATCGAGGCAGTCGCGCGAGTGCTGGGATGTGCGCAGCACTTTCTCAAACCCGGTGGGTATGTCACACTGGTTGCACAGAACATGTTGGATTCCAATGGTGTGATGCGACCGATTGCGTGGGATCTTGCCCGTAGGCTGTCAATATCCTATCGTCTAAGGCAGGAGCAGATTTGGTGTCAGGACAACAAGCGGCTTGGCTGCTGGGGTTATCCCACGACATACGTGTCGAATGTGCACCACCACTACTGCCTGATTTTGCAGAACAACCATGCATAGACTCTGCACTGTCTGGCTCGAGTGAACAGAGTTGCAGACTGGCATGGTCCAGCTTCGTTCATTTCATAAGCCTCTCTGAATGCGCTCGAAGGCATGGCGAGGACTATCAGACGGCTTGAGATCTCTGATCATGCAGACGTGAATGCTCTCTGCGCCACGTTGGAAGAGCATGACTATGTTCCGGATGCATTCCCGCAATGGGCTGATTCCAAGGACTCGGAACCTGTCGGCGTCTTCGAAGGAAAAGAGCTCATAGGCATCGTCACCCTTAATCTCGTTCCAGATTCCGATATCGCTTGGGTGAATGGTCTCAGGGTCAAGGCGGATTATCATCGGAAGGGCGTAGGGTCATTTGCCACAGCCCACATAATTGCCCTTGCAAAGCAGAAGGGAGTCAGGACACTATGGTATTCAACGGGTAGTAACAACGAAGCGTCAATAGGACTGGCCAAGAAGATGGGTTTCGTTGTCGCTGACCGTGTGGGCTACTTTCGTGTCGACAAGCCGTTTCCGCCACATCCTTCACCGAGTCCAAACTTGCACCCGCTCACGGTCGGCCCGGAGCGGCTATCCGAGATGCTGAAGGACGACTCAGAGCTAGTAGAAAGCAAAACGCTACCCTTGGCTTGGGATTTCGACTTCAAGACTCTGGCCGGCCTCAGAAGAATGGCTGCTGAAACCGAGTTCAAGGTTCTGATCGATGAAGATGGCAGGAGTTCCGGTTTGTACTACAGCAAGGCGTTCGTGCGCGAGGACGGTACGAGAATCACTTTCTCGATATTCAGCCGAGATCAGGCAACCTTCGTTGACATCATGTCAAGGGCCTTTGATGATCTTGAGAACACTGGTGCCGACAGGGGTGTGTTCTTCTTGAGCCCGAAGGCGAAGGACTGGGCTCTAAGCCTTGGTGTTGTGCCCGGGGAGTACCTGAATTCAAGCTATTTCCTGTTCCAGCTTGATCCTTCAAAGACCGTGCCTAGAGGAAGAATATCGCCAAGATCCCGGTGAGAAAGACTCCGTCCCACGTGCCTGCTCCACCAATCGATGCGCTGCCTGTTCTGAGCTGAGTTATTTTTCCGAGGTTCAGAATGTCTGCGCCGAGGAGGGCACCAAGTGTACCGGATACGTAAGCTACAACGTAGGTGTCCTGCAGCGTCGGTATGAACTGAATCAGGGAGAGCGTTATCAGAGCTGCGGCGATTGGAGGAAGAAGAGCTGGAGTGACAATACCTACGTTTGGCTCTATTCTCGCGACTGCGTGCACAAAGACGGTGATGACCACTACTCCCAAGAGTGCAGGCACCAGTGTTTCCAGATGTTCGAGCAACAGGTACATGCTGACTGAGATTGGGATTATGGCTCCACCGAGGTTTATGCTTAGCCGCAGTTTTCCGGGACAGTCAGGGGTCTTGACCTTGTAGCTCAAGCCCCAAAGACTAAGATAGTCCTGCTCCACGCAAGGCGTCTTGTCAGACTCCACTGTGGCTATGGGGATGTTAACGAAGCTGCCAATCAACGACCCGGGTATGATTAGGAGTGCCAGCCAAGTTGGGAGTCCTAGCTCGATGAACACAGTCCCTGCCGCTTGCAGGAATAGCAGCATGACGATGGCGACGGCTAGTATGATAAACAGTGAGAAGCTTCTCCTGCTGTGGTGAAGTTCCATCTCGCTCATATTATCGTCATAGTCGCTTCATCAGTCCTGCTATTGAATGTTGGCTTGAGTACCTCGTTGCTGTCGTTCAGTTGTCGATGAGTCGTAGGAGTCGGACTCATCTTCCTCGTAGTCATCGAAGACGGACCAGTTGGGCGCGTATGAGATTGGTTCGAGGTCTCTTGGTTCGAGATGAAGCGTTTCTACCTTTGCGATTTCCTTTCGCAATGTGTAGGATTTGGCTCCCTCCCATCGAAGGTAATCATCCGGATCGGCGGAGTATTCGCCTTGGTATCTGCCGCACGTTCCGCCGCAGAAGACCAGCTTACTGTCACGGATTACGAGAGCGTCTCCGCACCACCTGCAGACTGCCTCCATACCATGAACATGAATCCTGCCATCGACTAATTGTACAAACATGACTGTTCCATCGAGATTGCAGACACCCCACTCCTCACCTTCCTGTCTGATCCTTTGCCACAGCTGAGGCTTGGACCTTACTGTCTTCCCGGTTGCAGATGGGACCGGGAGGTGGTCCCACTTGCCGCCGGACTTCTCATCGAAGTCTTCCAGCCTTGTCTGTATAGTGGTGTCCCTCACGCCCTGTTGTATCATGACGGGACTCATAAACACCCCAAGACCGACTTGTCATGTCGCAAGGTCACCGATGAGATCCAACATCCACTTGTCTAGAGACTTCTTCTTCTTCCATGTGTCCTCGTATGGCGTCTTGACAAGATTGCCCCTGACCTCACCCAGCATCACACCTCTCACGCCCTCAAGGATACAATCCACAGCATACACTCCTAGTCTTGTCGCCAGGATTCTGTCTTGACGAGTAGGGTTACCACCACGCTGGATGTAGCCGAGAACCGAGATACGGGTCTTTTCCCCTGGCAGCAGCCCATTCAGCTTCTCCCCAATGGCAGCTGCGTTGCCCTCGTCATCGCCCTCGGCCACAATGACGATGGCGCTTGACTTGCCTCTCAGCCTGCCTTCTGCTATCTTGTCAGCAATCACTTTGAGGTCCGTCTTTGTTTCTGGGATAGCGACCGCGGATGCACCTGAGGCGATGCCGACGTGAGCACCAATGGCACCACATTTCCTTCCCATGACCTCCACGAGGAACACACGCGAGAAGGCTTCGGCTGTATCTCGAATCTTGTCTATAGCATCGAGCGCGTTGTTGACCGCCGTGTCAAAACCAATAGAGTAGTCTGTGCCCCAGATGTCATTGTCGATTGAGCCCGGGATTCCTATGGTCTGTCCGGGCCAGTACTTCTCAAGCGCGGTGAGACCCCGCATCGTACCATCGCCACCAATAGCGACGAGTGCCTGGATATCGTGCTCTTGGAGGACCCGGGCGGCCTTCTTCAACCCCTCTTCCGTCTTGAATTCCTCCGATCTTCCGGTGGTCAGGATGGTGCCGCCCCTGTGGATAATATGAGCGACCGATCGTGAATCAAGGTCGCCCAAATTCTCATCCAGAATACCCTGAAAGCCTCCGTAGATGCCAACAATTCTAAGTCCATGGCCGAGACCGATTCTGACAAACGCTCTGATACAAGCGTTCATGCCTGGAGCGTCTCCGCCGCTCGTCAAAATGCCTACTCGCATGAGGACCTGAACGGATGTTGGTCACAGATAAGCAAAGCGAAACGGTCCAAACGGGGGGAATTGAAACACGTTGACCACGATTGTATGCCTCGTCGCACTCATCAATGAACCCAGTCTGCGGCATCCTTGGATAGGAACAGCAAGTAGTCGGTGCCAAGGACCTCAACACCCAGGGTTCGAAGAGTAGCAGCCAGCTGTCCTCGATGATGTGTGGTATGCAGTAGGTACTGGAGATAGAAGTCTAGTGAATCTACGTCAAAGGGGTCGTCAGAAATGTGTGTGACGGTGATCTTTCCTTGGGGTATCTCTTCTATGACCCGCCCTAGGCGGACGTCTAGTTGCTGCCACCTTGACATGAGTTCCTCCCTTGAGAACAGTCCCACCTTGCCAAACACGCTTTCGTCTGACGAGTTGTCGCCATAGAAGAAGCAGGTTTCGAGGGCTAGGACTATATGTATACATAGATCCTTGACGCTTTTGCCGCGGACTTTTCTGGCAAATCGCTCGTCATCGAGCTGACGAACCATCACTCTCATCCTGTCGCCAGCCCACACGTGATAATGGCCAAGGTTCTTGAATGTCATATGTAGCTGCCCTCTGTCTTGAGTGCGTTTCGTCGGTATTTATCAACACCGATTGACTGAGTGCAAGGTCGGCTGAGCGTCAGGAGGTTTCCTGTCTACCATCGGTCATGGTGGATCTTCGATTCGGTGTACCGGTTCTCCCTTCCCTTCTTTTCGTTTGGGATGCCAACCGGGGCAATGGCGAATGGGACGACCTGTTCGGGGATGCCCAGTAGTTTCCGGAGTCCGTCCATTCGCTCCTGTCTCGGGTAAACGCCCAACCAGACAGAAGCGAAGCCGCTTGCATGGATTGCCAAGAGAAGGTTCTCCATTGCCGCCGAGCAGTCTTGAACCCAGAATCCCCTATACCTCTCTGCGGCAAGGTCACCGCAAACGAGTACTGCGGCAATAGCGTCGTTCAACATCTGAGAGGACTTGTGAATCTCGGTGATTCTGTTGAGAGTCTGCCTGTCCCTTATGACGACAAACTGCCAGTCCTGTTGGTTGCCTGCAGACGGTGCACTCATGGCCGCTGTGAGGACGTCCTTGATGAGGCTGTCCGGGATGTCCCCCTGCTTGTACTTTCGAATGCTCCTTCTAGTGAGTAGCGCCTCCATTGCTTCCACAGTATCGACCCTTCGCACAGGGGACTTCGTCTGCCTAAAAGGGTTTCATGCTATGTCGGAGTTGCGCGTGAGCATGTAATACCTACTTGACCACGACACACGTTAATCGAGTTGGTTTCTCTCCCGGACTATGGATCCTGCGCCGACAAAACCGTGTTTTCTCCTGACCTGGTCGTTCATTCCCTCTGGCAGGAGTGCTTTCCATTCAGAAACGACTGAACCTCTGAGAAGTCAAAACCTCGGGAAACTTGCAGGACCGCCCCACGCAAAGTTCCTAGCTATTCGCAATGTTATTTTAGCCGCTGTTGCTCTAGCTTGTGCAGGCCTTTCCAGTACTATAACGGTAGTAAACAGACGAGAAGTGAAGGTTCGATGGAGAGCAACGTAGAAGTTTTCTGGAGTCAGCCCATCGAGGATCTGTATGAGGCACTGGAGTCGAGTCCTCATGGTCTATCCACAGAGCAGGTGGAGGAACGTCTGGCTTCGGCTCAAGCAACTCGCCTCGGACGCAAGACCGGGCACAGCGCCATTGCCATCTTCTTGCGTCAGTTCAAAAGCCCCATTGTGCTGCTTCTGCTGGGAGCGGCAGTGCTTGCGTTTTTCACGCAGGATAACATTGACGGTGCTATTATCGTCGTGCTGCTGCTGATTAGTAGCTTCCTCGGATTCTGGCAAGAGCATCGAGCGGCTCATACTATCGAGAAACTTCTGTCGATGATCAGTGTCACCATCGAGGTATTGAGAGATGGAGCCGTGAGGTCAGTTCCTTTGGATGACGTGGTCCATGGGGACGTTGTCGTTCTTTCTGCTGGGGATTTGGTGCCGGGTGACTGCAGAATCATCGATTCTAAGGATCTCTTTGCAAACGAGGCGTCGCTAACTGGGGAAACGTATCCTGCGGAGAAATCGGCAGGAAGAGTAGACGCAGATTCGCGCCTCGCTCTTCGTACGAACTCACTGTTCATGGGCACATACGTAGTCAGTGGTGCTGGCATGGCCCTTTTGGCGAAGACCGGCAGCAACACAGAGTTCGGTAGGATATCGGACCGACTGAAAGCGCGACCACCAATGGCCGAATTTGAGCGGGGTGTCAAACGTTTCGGAGCACTTCTCATTCAGTTGATTCTGCTCCTCACCCTTGCGATATTCGCCATCAACGTGTTCCTGAGCCGTCCAGTGCTTGACTCCTTCCTGTTTTCCTTGGCCCTAGCAGTCGGGATGACACCTGAGCTTCTGCCAGCCATTGTGAGTATCAACCTTGCACACGGTGCACAAGAGATGGCTCGGAGCAAAGTCATCGTAAAGAGGTTGACAGCGATTGAAGACTTCGGAAGCATGAACATACTGTGCACCGACAAGACGGGCACCTTAACAGAGGGGCGAATGAGAATCGAGTCCGCAATCGACTTCGATGGCAACGACAGCAAGAAGGTCCTGTTGTTTGCCTATCTGAATTCTTCGTTCGAGAGCGGCTATCGAAACCCGATTGACGAAGCCATACTGGCGTCCGTCACAATTGATGTGTCACAATACTCGAAAGTTGATGAGATTCCTTTCGATTTTATACGAAAGAGACTGAGCATCCTAGTCACAGACGGTCAGTCTCACTACCTTGTAACGAAAGGAGCGGTCACAAATGTCCTCGATGTCTGCACGCGCGCCGAGAGCGCAAGTGGCCAGATAGTGCCAATTGATCAGGTTGCCGAGACAATTCGGACGAAGTATAGGACGCTGAGCGAGGAGGGTTATCGAACACTTGGCGTCGCCACGGTTGATATGGGAGCCAGTTCAATCGCAAGAAAAGAATCTGAGCAGGATATGGTGTTCCTGGGCTTTCTAGTGATAGCTGACCCCCCGAAGGCAGGTATGATGGATACACTTTCGGAACTCCGCTCACTAGGAATATCGCTCAAGGTCATCACCGGAGATAATGAGCTTGTCGCAGCACACATAGGACGAGAGATTGGGTTTGCTGAAGCGCGGGCAGTGACCGGGTCCTCTCTCAGACACATGAGTGACGAGGCTCTTGTCAGGCTTGCCATTGATGTGGACATCTTCGCCGAGGTCGAACCCAATCAGAAGGAACGAATAATCATGGCTTTGCAGCACGGAGGCAACGTTGTAGGTTACATTGGCGACGGCATCAACGACGCATCTGCACTTCACACTGCTGATGTGGGTATCTCCGTCGATTCAGCTGTGGACGTGGCAAAGGAGGCTGCCGACATTGTGCTTCTCGAGAAGAGCCTCGAATCGCTAGTACAAGGTGTTCGGGATGGAAGACGGACATTCGTTAACACCATGAAGTACATCTTCATCACTGTCAGTGCCAACTTCGGAAACATGTTCAGCATGGCTGCTGCTTCACTGCTACTTCCCTTTCTGCCTCTTCTGCCAAAGCAAATACTGACACTCAATGTCCTTTCCGACATGCCAGCTGCCACGATTGCATCGGATAATGTAGAGGCTCAATTGGTGGCACAACCCCGAAGGTGGAATATTCGATTCATAACGCTATTCATGGTCGTATTTGGAATAATCAGCACCGCCTTTGACTTTCTGACTTTCTTCATTCTATTGCTAGTCATTGGGGCTGGAGAAGTCGAGTTTCAGACGGGGTGGTTCATAGTGTCGATGGTCACCGAGCTGCTCGTGTTGCTTGTTCTCCGGGATCAGGGACGGCTGTTCTCAAGCAGGCCGAGCACGTACCTTAGTGCTGCTACTGTGATAGTGTTGATTATCACTCTCTTGCTGCCATATTCGCCGCTGGGTGTGTTGTTTGGTCTGATTCCACTTGGGCCATTGCCCATGTTTCTTCTATCTCTCGTGGTTGTAGCCTACGTTGTGACCACGGAGCTCGCTAAGAGGCTGTTTTACATGAAGGTGAAACGTTAGGTGTTTCTTGGCCATGATGGCTGAATAGCAGGGTATGGTGAAGGCGATGGTGTCACTCTCAGATGATGACGCTCTCGATCTCAACTTTGCGTTGCTTCATACTGAGGGCATTCGACGGCATCCTCTTCCCGCCAAAGAGCTCAGCTTCGGGCTGTCCTCTATATAGTGCGTCTACGATTCTTGCGACCGCATCAGCCTTCATGATGCCGCTGCCGCTTGTTCCGTTCACGACCATGAACCCACTCTCTTTGTACGCGAATGGGATTGCGTCAGGACTATAGTTGTAGCCTCCTCCCCAGCTGTTCGCAGGCCGGGCACCTTGGAAGACAGGGAAGTACTTTGCCAGTACTGGGTAGATACTGTTCTCGTAATACGCCATTTCGGCAGTCGCATAGCTGTCTGTCTGAACGTAGTCGTAGGCGCGACCAACCTTGTCTGCACAGCCTACCCAGAATCCCTTCTCTTGGAGCTGAGGTCTGAAGTAGACTCCTGCCGACGGTAGAATGGTAAATGGAATTGACGCTCTAGAGCTGAAACCCCTTGTGTAGAGGAGATCGAGCAAGGGTTTCTTTTCTGCGGCGTGAATGACAAACAGCTGACGTTTCTTTGCTTTCGTTTCGCTGTCGAATCCGATTGGATCCAAGAGTCTGTTCGTCCAAGCATCAGTAGCAAGGACAACAGTTTCTGCCCTGAGCTCCTTGGTGGCAGTCCTCACGCCGTTGACGCGCTTGTTCTGCCAGATCAGAGGCTCACCCGGCAAGTCTAGCCTGGGATCCGCCTCGAGCAGCAGGCTCTTCACCTCGACCCCGAATCTCGGTTTCACCTTGCTGAGCTTTGTGAACTCTTGCAGATAGAAATCCACAAGTTTCGTTGGGTCAAGAACGCCGCAGTCCGGACCGAAGAGCCCATAGCTGACCTCTTGGAGGTTCATCAGCTGGGCTTCCTCATCTCCTGTGAAATCAACATTGAGAGATGGGATGATCTTCTTGAGCTGGTGCTTATCGTATGCCGTGTACTTGATGCCAGAAGCAGTCATCCTCTGCATCCACATCTTCACAGAAGGATCGGTGAACTGCTTATCACTCAGGAGCCACAGGTAGCCGCACTTCTCAAAGGTCAGATCGAAGTGCAGGTCCTCCTGAATGTGCTCTATGAACTTGATTGACGAGTCTGTGAGCAGCTGGTTCGTCGACGATGCAAACATGTTTCTCACAGCAGCCGCACTCATAGCAGTGTTTCCCTGTCCGGCGGCCGGAAGTCGATCGACCAGCAGTATGGTCTTGTTCGGACTGTTCTTTTGCAGATAGTACGCCGTTGCCAGGCCAACAACGCCAGCTCCGACAACGATTATGTCGTAGTTCTCTGTGCTGCTCATCCTAGGAGCCCCCGATGAAGTGAATCCACGCGAGATTCTGTCCTATTATAACGGTTTTCTTTGTTACTTAACTGATAGAATGGAACTGGCCCGATGTTATGCACGGAAGAATCATATCTCTGTGCTTCCATCGCACTCCACAGGAGAACTCAACATATGCCCGGTTTGGTTGTGAGAATGGAAAACGGCGACCTGAAGTGGTTCCCATTTTTCAAGCACGGTGACAAGTACACCTTCTTTCCCTCGAACGACCAAGAAGAGAAGGAGAGCGGACGGAAGGTTGGTGATGGTTTCAACTTCAGCAAGTACCTGACTGGATACTGGAAAGCCGGCAACATACCGAGTCATCGAAGGCGGATTGGCGGCGGCAGCTCCCTGATCTGTGTTGAGAAAGGTGGTGACCTAAAGCACTACCCATTCATTGGAGCGACCTTCATGATCAAGGACGCAGGTGAGAAGGTGGGCTCGGGCTTCAGCCCTCAGTATGACTACTACGTCGCGGAGTGGACCAACCGAGGTATGTCTGATATGGTTGTCCGTGATGATAAGGGCGACCTGCGTTTGTTCCCATGGAATGGCACCAAGTTCACTGACTTGGGTAGGTCTGAGAGGGTAGGTGAGGGTTTCACAAAGGACAGAATCCCATATCTCTATCCCGGGTACTGGAATGGTGGATCTTACCCAGACCTACTGGCGCGAGAGAAAGATGGCGACTTTCAAGTCTATGCTTTCAATGGCAAGACGTTCAAGGAGATCAAACCGCGAAAAGTGGGAATAGGTTTCGGGAAGGAATTCACACACATACTCGTAGACGAGTGGATGGGCGACGGTAACCCAGATATTATTGCGCGTCATAAGAATGGCAAGCTCATTAGGTACCCATTTGGGAGGTTCGACCCAAAGGAAACTCTACCAGTGTTTGCTGGTCCTCCCTACGCTACCGTCGGAGACGGATTCAATGAGAAGTGGGTGTACATCGTTGGGCACTGGCGGACGCCTGGCAAGCCTGATCTTGTAGTCTGTGATGACGACCATAATCTGAGGTTCTATCCGTTTGACGGACAGACCTTTGTCGATCTGCACAAAGAGGACAAGCTCGTCGGCAAGGGCTTCAAGTGCACACACTTCTGGGATTTCTATACTTGATATACAGTCGTCGCGTGATGAGTGCGCCTTGGAGTGAGTGATGAGCATAGTAAGGTTGGCGGAAGCTTCAAATCAAGTGAACCTGATATACGTGGTAGGGGTTCGTGCCCAACCACCTGTATGTATGCTGGCTCGGGCGAAATCTGGAGGCGAATTCGTGGAAACACTGGAAGGATGGTCACTATGAAAAAGAGAAAGACCGGAAAGGAGCAAGTTGCTGAGTCGTATCAGCCTGGAAATGTCGGTTCAATGTCTGGGCCAATACCTTCGATAAAGAAGAAGAGGAGAAGGCCTGTGGAATCTGGAGAAGACTGAGAGGGTACAAAACGTACGCGTAGAATGTGCGTTAATTGTGACTCATCCGATGTCAGTTCGGCAGGAATCAGTAGTTGAACGGACTCGGGTTGGCGCGGGCGTGTGTGTCCGAAGCACAGCCCGGGCATCGAGGGCGACGGCGTAATATGACCAAGACGGGAGGAAAAGAGGGCAGATTGCCCTTGGTGATTGCAGTGCTGGCGCTTTTGATGGCCTTTCTTGTTTCCATCTATGCCCCCACCGCACCTGTAATTGCGGACAGCATAACTAGCAGAGCAGGGTCGCCCGTACACAGCAGTCAGTCACAAGAAGAGGACGGGAACAGGATTGCGATTGTCAGGCCGAGTTTCTCTGCAACGGCTTACCAAGATGCGTTCTATACCTTCTACTCAAAGTACAGAAACGTGCCTTCGGGCGAGTACGTCACGACTAGCCTTGGGCTCTTGAACAGAACTCTGGTTACAGAATGGAAATGGAGTGAGCAGCTTCGCACATGGTTCAATACCGAGGCCGCGTCCTCGCTCCATTTGGTGCTCGATGAGACCGTGACAGTCGTAGATGAGACTGACGTAGATAGCGGTGAGCTCTTTGAAAACGGAACGAGAAGATATGATGTTCTGATACTCGGATTCACGGAGTATGTCACGCAGAGGGAATACCTCTACTACAAGCTATTCGTGGAGTCTGGCGGTATCATGATAATCATGGACGCGTGCAACTTTCTGGCTGAGGTGTCGTACTCGAATGGCTATGTGAGTCTGGTCAAGGGGCACGGCTGGGAATTCAACGGGACCCACGCGTGGAAATCGGTGTATCATAGATGGCCTGAGGAGAACACCAATTGGGTCGGAGGTAACTACTGGAAGTATTGGTACGGAAGACATTACGACTACTTCAGCGCGAACACGTCGAACCTAGTAAGCACCTATCTCAGGACCGCACTTGGAGAGAACATAACCACAAGCTATGGTGGCCACGAAGAGAATCTGCTACAGAATCTGACCCAATCAGAAGTGATAGGCTACTGGCATTTCTTGGATTCGAGCGAGTACCCCGGCGAGCCCATAGCCGCCTACATGCATCGCTACGGAAAAGGGACTGTCATTCATTCGGGAATAATGGCAAGTGATGCGATCATGTCCGATAGGTTCCTCGGAGTGCTCCTTGCAGCCGGTATCAGATTCGGTCTTAACGGTAACATTGAAGAATGGGCCTATCCCGAAGCTCTGGTTCCGTCTGATGATGCAATTGAATGCCAGACCACGCTGTACGATCGAGACGGAAATGTAGCAGCGGGGGCACTTACAAGCGTAGCATATTGTGACGTCAGTTTCAGTGCAATCACGGACGTCCTTCGAGGTTGTCATCATTCGAACCTCTCTTCGGTAGCGGGGAAACTCACTGAACGACCAGATGGGGAGGGACGTCTATTCCAGAGTCGCATTATGCAGGGTCGTGCAGTCAGTGACAACTGTTGGAGGATTGACATTGATACCCTTGACCTACCCAATGGTAACTACGGTCTAGCTATCAATGCTACATGGAAGGGAATCAGGAGTCCGGTCATGTTCAACGAATCCATTGATGTCTTGCCTTTTTCCATTGCCAATGATGAGATACCGTCAGTCTACCCATGGATCGGGACTGTGACTGTAGGGACAAGCATCGCAGTCGCTGCCGTAGCTTACGTATGGTTCACCAGAAACAAGGCCCGGATAGTGACGACCAATGTGCGTCCAGCTTGACTTGTTCCGCTGAGTTGCTTTCACGGGAGAATAGGTCTATCCAAACGGTGCAACTGTATCATGATTGCGCGCAACGTTCGTACTTCCTCCCATGATTTCTGCAGAAGGTAAGTGTTTATTTGCTTCCGATGCAACAGGAAATGCCAAGGCGATGTTGCCTTAACATGAATCGATTGCTTCATTTCGTGAGAATCAAGGAACCCAGATGCTTGCCGCACGAGCCAGCTCTCTTTTTCTTGGATTGCGGCTTGATGCCAACCTTGACATGCAACGACTTGGCACTTCGTACTCTTCCCTACCGGGAGGTGACACAGTGAGCAGGCAAAATCAGTCCAGTCTGTTGAGAACTGGAAATGGGAGTGGCACCAAACGCACCGTCTACGCTGAGAAGCGTTCGAGGAATTCCGGTGCCAAGAAGATCCCAGTAATCGATGACCCCCTGGGTCTCGGTTGGTCAGGTTGCTAGTAGCCTGACGGGGTCGACATATTCCCAGTGTGTTGTGACCCAGTGCGGACAGCCCCACTGGGTCCGACTGCATTTTTCCTTTCCTTTTTCAGGTGACCCGACTTGTAACTCTGTGAAACGCGCTTTCGCGTCCTTTTCGATTTGCATACTTGAATCCTTGTGCGAAACCCGCACTCGCGTCTGCTACGAGAGCACATTAAGGCGGGTTCACGCCTCAAGGCCCTTGGTCCAATGACACCAAAAGGTCCAAAACCGCATAGAGTCGTGCAGCAATCTAGGTCGACAACTGTTGCCGCAAGATCAGCCAGATGCCCATGAGGAGTTGCATGAGTTCATTTCAAAGAGTGAAACCAAGACCTATGCAGTCGGCGTGATGCTAGCCGCGGTTTACGGAGTTCTCATACTAGTACCCATGAGTGCGTTTGTAGGCGCACTCGGAATAGCAACGGGTGGTATTCCTGTGGCCATTTGTGTTGTGCCCCTGTTTGGCATCATGCTGGGACCAACAAAGGGTCTGGTATTTGGACTCGTGGCCGGCATTATTGCGGCCTTTCTGGCATTGGTCGTGACGCCGATCAGTCTTGCTGTTCCTACCATGCTATTAGGGCCAGCGGTATCAGGGCTTTTCACAGGGCTATCGATGAGAAGGGCAACAAGGTTCGGCTCGATTAGAGTCCCGGGCCCCATTGTCACAGCACTCTATCTCTTCATAATAATCATGCTCTATGAGGTTCCGAATAGTGCTGCCTGGTGGTTCATGACTCCCTACATGTTGGCTCTGGTCACTGCCATTCTTCTACAGATCAAGAGCGTCGAGTACAATCGAGATCTTGGAGGTCTCAATAAGTACATCCAAGTCATACCATTTGTTCTCATAGGAACCATGACGGACTTCTCGATGCTTACCATGGGGGCCGTATACATTCTGGGGATTCCAGCGGATGTCTTCGGCTTCGTGGTCTTCCCGCTAATGCTTGCCGAGCGGACCGTCGCAGTCGTCGCAGGTTCGTTCCTCGCCGTTCTAGTTCTGGCCGCGTTTCGCGACCTCTGGTACTGGGCGACACCAGAGTCAACAAGTGAAAGTTGAGAGCATGAAGGAGCGCTTTGAGCTGAGACGGCATGTTTAAAGTGCCGGAGCATGTGGTGTCTTCTTGTGGCTCGCGTCGTCGTACTGGGCGGTTGTGGTGCTGTCGGAAGCGTGGCAGTTAGGACGCTAGCTTCGCTTGGAGACTTCTCCGAGGTCGTAGTGGCCGACATAGATGCCAAGAAGAGCTCACATCTCGTCGACGATATTGGTTCGAGATGTCTGTCTTCCTTGACAGTTGACGTTCTGGACAAGAGAAATCTTACAAAAACGATTGAAGGATCCGACGTCGTCTTGAACTGCGTTGGTCCATTCTACAAGTCTGGGCCTCTGATCCTAGAGGCTGTCATCAGAGCCGGAGTGAACTATGTTGACATCTGTGACGATATTGATGCAACTGAATTGCAGCTCAAAATGGATGGCGCTGCGAAGCGTGCGGGAGTGTCTGCATGCATAGGTATGGGTAGCTCGCCCGGTGTCACAAACCTCTTGGCAAAGTTCGCTGCTGATAGTCTTCTCGAAACTGTCGAGTCCATTGACTTGTACCATGCTCACGGAGGCGAGCCTGTCGAGGGCGCTGGTGTCATAGGACACAGAATCCACTGCATGCAACTTGACGTACCTGTGTACATCAATGGCGTTCTCAAGAAAGTGAAGTTCTTTGGCCGGGCAGGCGCGGCGCTTCAGGAGGAAGTCGACTTTCAATTAGTAGGGAGCCATCGTGTGTATCCATACCCGCATCCCGAAACGCTGACATTGCCCAACTACATCAAATGCCGGCGGGTGACGAACAAGGGAACTGTTCTGCCAGATGCGTACTTTCAGCTCACCCTAGGTATTGTACAACAGGCTCTGAAGAGTGGCAGACTCAATCTGAAAGAAGAGAGGTCTTCTGTGTTGGAGTCGATGATATCCGATATCATTCAGCAGCGTGAGCGCATACTCAGGGAAACCAGCTTCGGAGAGCAGAGAGGATGTGTCAAGATTGTTGTGGCTGGCCAAGAAGGTGGCGAACCTCACAAGTACGTTTTCTCTCTGGCATCTCGAGGGCAAGCTATGGGCGAAGGTACAGGAATCCCTGCTGCCTTTGGTGCCGCGCTGATGCAGCGCGGCAAGGTCAAGTCAAAAGGTGTCTTTCCTCCAGAGGGCTGTATACTGCCTCTTGACTTCCTGGAGATTATGCAGGAGTACCTGAAATTGGACAAGGTGGGAGGCACAGGGTCTCCGCTTACGATTGATTCCGTTGACGCAAAAGGGAACGTAGAGAAGCTTACGCTCTAGGAACCGGGCTACAGTCTGTCATCGCCGTTGCCTACTGAGGTTGTATCGGTCTTGATAATGCGGCCCATCAAAAGGCTGTACGCAGAGATCAGAATGAGCGGAGTGTGAAGGAACGCCATCCAATACGTATACCCCGGAATCAAGAAAACCCCAGTTGCGTTCCAGAAGCCGATTATGAGTCCCGCCAGACCAGTCATGGTCAGAAGTCTCTTGTCTACCCGTGGGTATGCCAGTGTTAGCAGTCCGAGCATGACTGGGACTGTTGGACAGAACATAATGCCGTATGTCGAAGTCAACAACAATAGTGGGCTGAAATCGGGTTCGAGAGTTGCGCTTATTGGGAACCAGAACGCCAAGATCATGAATGGTATTACCCAGTAGCGCCATGCTCGAAGTCCCGCGAAGGCGTATTCGTTTTTCGGTCTGTAGGCCTCTGCAAACCAGAAAGCGGCCACGATTGACATGAGCACCAAATTGCTGGTTATGATCACAAGCCCGTAGTCCTCTGTGTAAGCTATGTGTTGAGTGACAGCAGCGAATAGCAGAGTGACACCGAAAAAGAAAGAAAGAACCCGACCAATCTGCTTTCTATAATAGGTTCCCACCAAGAGCAATAATGTCGCAACGTGGAACAAAGGGCTCAGCCATGTATATGCATTGGAGGAAACGCTGAGTACTGCTGCGATGACTGCACCTGTCTGCTGCGGGTCATAGGGTACCTCGGTGATTGACGGCAGAAATGATGAGAATACAAGGACTGCATAGAGGCTACCGGTTTTTCTTTCCATGTCGTTCCCTACTTTGACAGTAGCCGTGCTCCGCAGCACAAAAGGTTGTCGAGTGAGATGTCCATGAGGAATGCCTTATAGATGAGTAAGAGGAGCGATATGGACTGCCGTGCCCAGTGGATCTAGGATTATGTCAGTGCCCGGAACAGTGGCGTTATAGCACCGGTACCGATCGATGCTACAGACGTCAGTTTCCTGAGCAGATACGATATGTTGCGTATTATTGCGACAGGCATGGTCTTTCCTTCGAGTACTCTTCCCGAGGCGTCTTCTACGAAGACCTGAAGAGTCTGAACGCCTATCTCGCGCGGTTCAAGAGTCACCCAAAGAGAGACACTGTTCTTCAGGATTGTTGCGAGGACGTGTGCGACATCTACGTCCGACTCGCTCACGAGTGGGATAGGTTCTGATGGAATTGTTAAACCGCCTCTGCCCTCTGCCGACACACTGACTTTGAGCTCAGCCGGCTGTAGACCTGATACGACAATTCTCACTGTGAAGTCTCTAGCATCTTTGGAGTTGTTGAAGAGCAGCAACAAGAAATGGCACTCGCTGTCCTTTACGCACACCTCCTGCGCGGCCGCATCGACATAGACCGGGTCGCTTGCAAGGAGAGAGATGTTGTCCACTAGCTCGAGCTGCAGTCGGTCAATTAGGTCAAACACGGCCGGCGTGGTTGACTCAATCAGGTGGAAGACACGGTAGATGTCTGCAGCCCTAAAGTAGTGTCGCCCACCGATTTTCACTCCTTGGTCAGGATGATAGTGTTCCGTCTTAAGGTCTAGAAACTCACTGAGTTCTTCGATGACCTTCTGGTGGCTCAACACTCCGCTGTGTTCCATGTAGTGCAGGTAAAGCAGCTTTTCCACTGCAAGGGCAACGGGGTTCTCACCAGTTTCATCTTTGAGAACTGCTTCGACGAAGCTCGGTTTCAGGCATTGTCGAATGGCATCAGTGAACTCATCCCACTTTAGCCGTACAATCGGATCGAGGTGCCCTCGGAAGACATCTGCGAAGAAGTTGTCTAGCAGGAGCTCATGAGATGTAGGTCTGTAGAAGTCAGAGAGGCCAGTCACGGAAGTTATGTCCATACGAACGCTGCGAACCATCAGTGATGCTCCGAAGCACACTAGCGACAATCCCAAGCCAAGGTAGGCGACCCCGGTCGACAGCTCTTCAGATAGTACATTCAAAACCATCAGCACGTAGCCAGTATAAAGGATAAGGACCAGAAGGCCAAGCAGGAATACTCCCCTAATAGTCAAGATAGTCCTGTCCACGCCGCTCTTTATTGCCACAAAACCCTGAAGGCTCTCCAACGGGCGACCGTTCTGCCTCTCCAGCTGCAGCCTCTTTGTGAAGGCGGCCTTGGTCTTGCTTGCGAGCAGACCCAGGATTAGAGTGTTGATGGCAAATACGGCAAGGACACCAATAAGAACGAACAACAGTGTTGTCGGCTGAACGATCTTCAAAAGTGCGACAGCTGTTAGTGCGACCAAGACTAGCGGCAGCGTGTACAGTAGGGGTCGACCGACACTCACATTGTAGGAAGTCAGCTTCGCCTGTTGTGCCTCTGTCTTCTCGACACTCTTTTCGTCTACTTGGGGATGCTCTTTTTCGGTCATACCTGTCGGGGTCACGTGCGCTCTAATGTATAAGCATTATTGAGGCATATGTCGGTAGTTGCCTTACTCAAGACTGCTGGGCAGTCAGATAGAGCGTAAAGGTCGAGGTGCCAGCTCTCAGTGATAAGCCAAAATCCTCACCTTCCGGCGCCACCCGAAGGCCTTTTCAGCCACGAAAGCGATGAACAACAACCGAGCGGGTTAAAGCCATGTGTGCTGGATATGAAGTCAAGTACATTCTCGCAATTGACCATGGAACTTCAGGGATGAAACCTGCTATCGTTTCCACCAATGGCAAAATCATCGGGTCTGAGTTCGAACCGACTCCTCTGTACCTATCGGCTGGTGGTGGTGCAGAGCAGAACCCATCTGAATGGTGGGATGCGTTTCTCAAGGCCGCCAAGCGGTTGATTGACAAGAAACTCGTCGATCCCGAGGACATCGTTGGCGTGTGCAACTCGAGTCAATGGTCTGGGACAGTGGCCGTGGACGAGAATGGTCAGCAGCTCATGAATGCTATCATCTGGATGGACACTCGGGGGGCTCCCTGTGTTGAGCGGACTTTTCACGGACGTGTCAAGATTGGGGGCTACCCTGCACTCGACGCCCTTCGGTGGCTCCGAAAGACTGGAGGCATTGCCAGCCATAGCGGAAAGGATCCGATTGCCCACATTCTGTACTTGAAACAAGAAAGACCTGAAATCTACAAGGAAGCACGCTGGTTCCTAGAGCCGACAGACTTCATCAATCTCAGACTCACCGGAAAGGTTGCCGCGTCATACGCCTCAATTATGATTTACTGGCTGACGAACACTCGCAAGATCAACAGAATTCACTATGACGACTCGCTTGTTAGACGAGTGGGCGTTGACAAGGGCAAGCTGCCTCCTCTTCTCAAGTCTACAGATGTGCTGGGGCCCGTTTGCAAGGAGGTCGCTGACTGCTTGGGACTGTCTCATGAAACGAAGGTTCTGGTTGGGGCACCTGACCTTCATTCGGCGATAATTGGCTCAGGTGCTGTCCGAGATTATCAGGGTCATATCTATGTCGGGACAAGCAGCTGGATAACCTGCCATGTCCCATTCAAGAAGACCGACATCAGCCACAACATTGCTTCATTACCGTCAGCGATACCTGGTCGGTACTTTGTTGCCGATGAACAGGAAACCGCAGGAGCCTGTCTGAACTTCCTTCGAGACCGAGTCTTCTACTCTGATGATCCCTCCCGTTTCGGTGCGAAGGAAGTTTACAAGGAGTTCGACAGAATCGTTGAGAAAGCGCCTGCTGGGAGCGGCAGAGTGATTTTCACTCCGTGGCTCTATGGCGAACGAACTCCTATCGAGGATCATACGGTCCGTG
Organism: Candidatus Thorarchaeota archaeon; assembly: GCA_003345595.1. Lineage (GTDB taxonomy): Archaea > Asgardarchaeota > Thorarchaeia > Thorarchaeales > Thorarchaeaceae > OWC5. Next base: position 22,088 of record PRDI01000015.1, read on the forward strand.
GTGCGTTCTACAACCTGTCGCTAGATGTGGACCGGAGTCAACTCATCCGTTCTGTCTTTGAGGGCGTCGCATTTAACAGCCGGTGGGTACTGGGCGTTGTTGAGAAGTTCATCAAGAGACCCATGGACACGCTCAATATGATAGGCGGCGGTGCTCAGTCCGACATCTGGTGTCAAATCTACGCAGATGTACTGAACAGGAACATCCAGCAGGTGGAAGATCCCATCCAGGCAAACGCGCGTGGTGCCGCCTTCATCGCATCTGTCGGGCTGGGTTATCTCACCTTTGATGCCATTCCGCAGCTAATCGCCATCTCGAAGGTCTTCAAGCCGAATCCTGACAATCGTAGGCTGTATGACGAGCTCTTTGGCCAGTTCTTGAACATATACAAGGCCAACAGGCTACTGTACAGGCGTCTGAACAGCACCGTGTGCGTTCAGTGAGTTTGACAGATTCATCACAGTATAGTGTCGCTTGGCTCAGGCCTCCACTTGACTAGGGCTCTGCCTCAGTACCAATCAAAGAGAGCATGGGCTAGCTGGTCGGATCCCAGTGATAGTTTGTCCTTGCATGTTAACCGCAACCAGCCAGCTAGTCTAGCAACGCTCCTTGGTGCATCGGTGCTCTTTACTCACTTTGTAGAAGGCATCTTCTTCAGCATGTGCTTTGCTGCCACTGGGTCTATTTCGAGCACTTCCACCTTGGTCATCTTGTCGCCCTGACTGATCTTCTTCACAACATCGAATCCTTGGGTCACTCTTCCGAAGACAGTGTGCTTCCCGTCGAGATGCTTGCAGTTCTTCTCACTGAGTACGATGAAGAACTGACTACCGCCAGTATTCAGACCTGCGTGGGCCATCGAGAGTGCTCCCTCGATATGCTTCTGTCTAGGACCCTTGGTTTCGCATGGTATCGCATAGCCGGGCCCTCCTCTACCAGTGCCTTGAGGGTCTCCGCCCTGAATCACGAAGTCAGGGACTACTCTGTGAAACTTGACTCCATTGTAGAACCCGCTCTTGGCTAGTTCGATGAAGTTCTTCACCGTATTGATGGCATCGTCAGACCAGAGTTCCAGCATGATGACGCCCTTGTCAGTTTCCATTCTCACCTTGGTTGGCAAAGTGTCAAAACACCTACACGGTCTTGCGGCTAGACCTCCACTTAGATGTTCTCCTGAGGAATATTACTCCATACCCCGCGTCAACCGGTCTGTTTCAATTGGACGAAGGAGTCTTTTCCGTATACGTGGCGGCGCTAGGTCAGTCATCGACCAAGGTGAGTTCCAAGTATACGGTGAGGTACTGATGATTGTTCTTCCACATCACGGAAATGGGTGCTCCGTTTGAAAGAGAAACGTTGCCATACCATCCCCAATTGCTATCGATGTTGTTGGACAGGATGTATCCGAAGAAGAAATGATCGGGGTATAGTCTCGACACCATCAACTGCAGGCTGCTGCTGAAGTATGGGATCTCATCTTGGTAGAGGGAATCAATGTATTGCCATCCGCCTATGGGAAGAATGCATCCGGAGATTGCAGGGACTAATATTGCTTCTATATCGTTGTGTATCTCGCTTCCATTGTCAAATACGCAGATCACTTTTGAAACGTTGACAACTTCTGAGAAGAATGATGAGGAGTTAGTGATTCCATCTAGTGGAGGTAGGCTCGTTACGTTAGCTCTTATTGTCGTGCCATTGATGAGGAGCATCTCTTCGAAGGTCTGATGGGACAATCTACCTGCCAAGGGGTAGTTGCCATGTATTGCGATTTCGTATCGAAATGAGTCACCAATATGAACACCCCATTCAAAGTCGGGTGTTGCTATTGGCGCTGGTCTCATGGCAACAAGGACTCCGACCCCGACGACGAACGTTACGGCAATCGCGACAGCAAGAAGAGCTGATCGTTTCAAGTTCCTACCTACTGGGTCAACTATGCACATTTTCCATTTGTATGTTACGGTTTCTGTATGCCGTGAAAAGTCCTGCCTGAGGCTTCGGCCAAGCGACCGGCTCACGACTTGGCCAAGAGCGGAGCAATAGTCCTCAGTGCTTTCACGACAGTATCTAGGGGCATCGTAGGAAGCGCCATGTTGTTCTTTTCAATCGCTTGTGTTGGGAGTGGTGGGACATGCATGAAGGTGGCCCGGGCGTCCAGACGATGCTGGTTTATCATATGTAGCACATTGTAGAGCAGCCAGTTGCATCCATACGTCCCTGCATGATAGCTCACCAGCGCCGGAATCCCTTCTTCTTGGAGTCGCTTGACAAGTGGATGGGGGTCTATGCTTGAGAAGTATGCTGCAGGACCATCAGGCACGATCAGGTCCGACTCAGGCACGCGCCCCTTGTTGTCGTGCCTTGCTGTGCTCACTGCGTTGACAGCAAGTCGTTCGAATGTTATCGAGCCCCTGTCCGCTTGGCCGCAGCAGAGTACTACAGAAGGACTGCCCTTGTTCAAGGCCTCCTGAAGGTTAGATAGAATCTCAGAATAGTCGAGAGGTAGCACTACCCCAGTCACCAGATAACTGCCGAGCCGCTTACCGTCGAGGGCTTTTGCGAGTTCACCGGATGGATTTACCGAATAATTGTCAAATGGCTCATAGCCTGTGAGAAGCAGCTGTTTCATGGTCTGCCGGATATGTTTCAGTGCTGGTGCGTCTAAAGTCTTGCGCTCTCTGAAGAGGCACGCCTATAATAGAGCCATCATTACGAACCACAAGCCAAGAGCGACTTGGATTAGGCCAATGGCGACGTTAACCCAGTTTATCCCGCCGACCGTGATTCTCTTTGATGCCTTGTCGGATCCGACTGCTAGAAACGCTCCAAACAAGAAGTCCGTAGATACATGCGTTAGATAGATGAGAACCCCTGCGATGAAGATGGTGCCAACTCCCACCTGAAGCTGACCCACGAGCAGGGTCACGTTCAGCAGTCCGATTGTGAACCACCATATCAAGAAGTAGGGCGAGAGAAGGCTTACGGCAGCTCCCTGAAGAGTCGCCTGAACAACAGTTGATGGTGTAGGCTGTGCCGAACGGCCTCCACTAGTCTGCCCACTATTGATTCTCCAGTCTTTCAGCGCGAGCAAGCCAAAGCCTGCTATCACGAGTCCACCGACTCCGAGAATGATGTCGATTGTAGCCGGATTGGGCTCTAGTACCTCAACACCGACAATGATTGCGGCGACAATACCGACTTCAACTATCGCGTGCCCGACCATAGGAAGTACGCCGTGAAGGCGACCGTGCTTGCTGGCCTGCATGACACAGGCCGCAGAGAGAGGCCCCGGAGCAAGAGCACCCGTGAGCGAGAGCACGAACCATCCTGCCAGGATCTCTAGGACTGCCATTTACCGAGCCTCGACTGGGCGATTGCATCACACATGGGTCAAGAAAACCTTGATGATTGAGCCAACTCAGTTTCACCATTCGAAGTCCGCATTAACCAGAACCTCGCAGGGCACTCTTACTCGCTTGGCTTCGGCGTCACGAGACCCACGAGCTTCGAAGTCCAGTTCCTGTCATGTTCCCAGCTCTTGAGAGCTGCCATCCTCTCTTGGTAGACTTCATCGATTCTCTTGACTTGTTCATCCGCCAACATCGTCACGCCGTCCCTAAGTATCACCGCCATGTGGGTAATCTTGCGCCCAACGCCTGGCGCTTTCTCAGCTGCCTTCTTTGCTGTGTATACAGACAAGAGCGCTTCCGGCAAGGAACACGACGCATCGTAGTCTTGAATGATGAGCGTCGTGTCAGCATGAGTGTAGCCACTCCCTATTGCGTGATACGACAGATCATCCCACGTAGTGGCTACACCCGGATCTTCGACGACTGTGATGTGAGCACCGTCGCTGTCGACGGATGCTATGATAAGATCCAATTCAAGGTCGAACTCCTCTATCTCCTTGTAAGCGGCTTTTGCTAGGACCTCAAGCATAGATTTCTGTGCATCATAGAACTTGGCCATACTCTCGATACCTTTCGGCAGGAGTATCTGGTCTTCAATCGCTCTCTCTCTGAGTGCACGATAGGTCTGCCTGGTCTTTTCGATGATCTTGTCCCTCGAAGGAGCCTTTAGCTCAGATATCGCCTGACGGACCATGCGAATCAGGTCGGTTTCTAGATTCGCATTCCCGGCTGCAGCGACGACGCAATTCTTGGTCAACTGCTTGAGTTTGGATGCAGCAAACTCATATTCGATCATCAAGTCTTCTCCAGTAATCATGGCGTCCGCAGCCAATACCATGGCCTTGCCGGACTCACAAATAGCAGCGATACAGACCGTCATTCGTGTTTCATCCCGTTATGTCCACTGACAACAAGCTTCCACTCTGGCGATGTGAGGTCATGTATCCCGTGTTCGACGTTCTCTAAAAAACATAGAGGATGCGCACAAGGCTCGATTCAACGTAGTTTCCATGAGTGGCAGTGTAATACTAGGATTCTCATGGGTTAACTGTCTAAGCTTGGTTAGCACACGGAAGATGTCTGGAGCGACCATGACAAGATGTCCGAACAGAAGGGGACCAAGAACAAGCTGTTCAAGGGTCTGACAGACTACGACATACTCGTCTGGGAAGAGGAGAAGATGAGGCACCAGCGAAAGGCGGGGCGGAAGATAACAGATGTAGAGTTTCTCCGGTACCTGCTCATGGCTTCATCGCGTCCTGTCATATCTGCTAAAGACGGTGTCGCCGGTGGATTCCTCACCGGCCAAGGTCCGATCTATGAGAAAGCGGACACGCTACTTGAGAGATACCGTACTCAATCTCAGCCAAAACCCACCGAGTCTGATCGTGTCCCGGGAGGGCCGGGAAGAGGTGTGGACCGGGACAAGCCTCGGATGGCAGACGAGTTTGTGAATCGGACCTCCATATCCAGATCGGTGATTGCTCCGGACGTCAGCCAACGGAACTGTGAAGGGAATGCTGAACAGCCCACACTTGTGAGGGTCAGGTCACAAGCCTTAACTAGGGACTAACATGTATACTAGCGATGGGCGTTCTCTCACGAGCGAGACTTCGAGAGGCGATATTACCAAGTATGAGTCCTGAAGAAACGGTGGAAATTGACAGAGTCTTCAAAGCGCTGGGTCATGTCACAAGAAGGAAGATTCTCCAGCTGCTCGCACACACACCCAGGTATCCATATGAATTGAGCAAGTTACTGGATCTCAACCGGAGAGTCGTACTCAAGCATCTTGAGGCACTAGAGGACGCGGGCCTAGTGGGTCATGAACCAGGATCGAGCGAGATGGGCCCAGACAGAGTCTACTATAGAGTCAACATGGCTTTTGGTCTCTCAACCGCAGTGATGCCCAATTCGTTCTTCGTGAGGGTGACAAGGAGCGGGGATGCCGAGACCGCCGCTGCTTCTCAAGGTGTGATTACACCCGAGACCGATGCCGACGTCAAGGCTGTGAAGGCATTGTTGAATGAACTGGGACGAATGAACGAACAACTGGAGAAGCTCGATGAGGAGCGCTTGCGTTTCGTTTCGCTCCGCGGTCAGATCATAAGCCGCATAGAAGACATCATGAGCGATAGGAACTGGGACCAGCGAGTCTGCCAGAGGATCAGGGCGATAGTGGACCCGGTTCGAGCCGACCTACCCGAGGCGGACGCAGATGAAATCGTCCTTTGGTCAAAAGCCATGGATGAGGTCATGTCTATGTTCGAGAGCATGATGGGTCGAAGAAGCACCCACACAGGCAAGCTAGCCTACCAGACTGAAGACCAAAACGTATAGACAGCCTCTGAGTGTTTGCCGCACTACCAGTTGAGGACTATCTCCCAGTCATACCTTTGTGTACTTGACATGTCGGGCACATATTCGATTGGATTGTACGGCAACTCAACGCCCGTTGACTTCTGAACTGTCAGGTAGTGCTTGCCCCTTGACGTGGTTAGAGTCACTATTCCCTGAGCGAGCGAGAACAACTGATTCATGGTGACAGGGTCCGCCGTTTCTGAATTGACAAGGAAGAACTCTAGGGAGCCGTTCTTGATGCTCTCCTCAACAGACTCCTTGAAGAATTGGACGACCTCGCGTGGGGAGAAATCTATCAGAAGCGGCGTCAGCCCCTCGAAAAACACGATGTTCGGATTGATGGCGTTCCTGAGTCCTCTCAGCATTATGTTGATTTCGTGCAGATGGGGTGAGCAGGTGTGTTTACCGATCGCTTCTTGGCCATACGAAACTTCGAGGATCTGGTAGTTCTCCCCCTGATGCTTCGCGAGTTCACTCATGATGGCACGATTGCGAGCCTCAGTGACGACTTGAAGGACCTTCAAGCCCATGTCGCGTGCGCGCTTCAGCAACGTTAGCATGAATAAGTCGTAGTGGCTGTCCTGAGCGGCCATGATTAGGAAGACATAGCCCTTTGGAGGCCTGCTAACCAAGTTGTCGATGATGTTTCCTCTGCCGGTGTCGTGTCCACTCGGTTCGACCGCAACCACGATGTCCACTCTCTATTCCTGAGGAATCTTGAGATGCTTTCGTATCGTGGCAACGAGTGCTCTGCCTGAGAACGGTTTTACCAGATACTCGTCAGCTCCAACCTCGCGTCCTTTCTCGATGTCTTTGCTGAGCCCCTTCGCCGTGAACATCAATATGGGCGTCTTGGCAAATACCTTGTCTGCCTTGAGCCGCTTGCACACCTCGAAACCGTCTACCTTGGGCAGCATGATATCCAACAGAATCAAGTCGGGTCGTTCTGCCTGAGCAACTCTCAATGCCTCCTCTCCATCGAAGGCGCAGACGACCCTGAATCCCTGCTGCTCAAGAAAGGTCTTGGCAAGCTCAGTTGTCACCTGCTCATCATCTACCACGAGTATCTTCTTACTTGGTGTTGTCACTGGTAATTCCTCCAGTCACTGGCTACTGATATACGATTAGACAATCGGCAGAAGATCAAAGTCAAGAAACCCTCCTGAAAGTAATGGCCGTATTGCGAAGAAGTTCGTTCGAGGATTCGCTCCACAGACAGTCAAGACTCCGCCAATCTCTTGAACACGCAGCTGTATAGCGTGGCACAGTGAAGTGCTCTTGATAGCTTGCTGTCTGCCAAGTATCGTGAGGGTCACTCTCTTGGTGTCAGGCAGAGCGGCTGTGACCTCCGCCATCAACTCTTGAACGTGTGCCGCTCCATACTTGTTCTCCAGAGTGTCTAGCGCAAACAGCTCAGTGACATCCATGCCGAACCGTCGCTCTAGTTGACTCGCTTCATACCTAATTTCCTGCAAGGTCTTCCACGGATCATCGTCAATGGAACGCACATTTCCCTTCTTACCGAGAGCCTGTCTGCCAAAGAACACGACCTGTTTCTCTACGATCTCTCTGTCCACGAACTGACTGAGACCGCTGGTGAAGCGCTCTGGCGACCATCCTTCCGGCAGAAGGACGATGGCGGGCCGCCCCAGTTGCAGATGATTTGAGAGGAAAGGTAAGTAGATCGTTTCAAGATAGGGTGCACCGAGATTGTCGACCTCGATGATACTGAGCGTGCCTTTAGCAAACCCTCCTCTTGTGAGTGTGTCAAAGCTGCGGTTGCCTGTGGACATGCGATCTGGGGAAGGGTCTCCTAGAGGTTCTCTCTCAATCATTATGGGCGGGTACTGATGGACGTACCATGGCACGTAGGTAAAGAAACCCCTGTCCAGAGTGAAGACGAAAGTGTCCTGGGCTATTGGCATGGACCTCAGTTTCTCAATTACGAGTTGGCGATACATTCTCCCATCAGTCCGGACTTTCTCGAGTCTGAGGATGGCATCGGCCACGTGATTCAGTCGGGATAAGTCACCTCCAGGCATGGAAGTGTCCGCAATCAATACGAGCTTCTTCTTTTCCTCTCTTGCCGTCTGAACCAAGGACTGAAGTATCTCTGTCCTGCGTGCGCTGTCGATCGGCTCGACTAGACCGGTCCAAGAATCCACTACGATAGTGTCGAAGTCCCGTAGGCGGGGCTCGGCTGCCACCAGCTCGTTGATCTTCTGTAGAAAGGACGCACGATGTGAGCCAGACCACGTGACTGGGCGCCAGTAGTCCACCACAACATGACGCTCCTTCCAAGCGTCGAATGCCGGACTTGGCCCTGTCCTTATCTCTCCCCATCCTTCCTTGTCAGTTAGAATCGCACAGGAGTTGGGAAACTCTCTCACTATCTCTTGGGCAAAAAGAGACTTACCCGTGCCTGGCTCTCCGCTCACCACGATCACGTAGCCGCGATCGGTACACAGTGCGGTCCTAATGTCTGGCGGAAAGAGGCCTTCAGTGCTCACGTCAATGGTCCCTGCGTTGTACAGAAGGGTCATTGGTCCCATATATAGCTAAGTGGGGGCCCTTTGGCCTCTCATGGTGAAACACTAGGCATCGCGCTGACTAGCTTCGCGGAAGAGCTCCATGAAAATCGTGTCGTAGTACTGTCCCTCTATGTAGATCCTTTTATGAGCCACTCCGAACTCCTTGAACCCAACTTTCTGGTAGGTTCTGATGGCTCTCTTGTTGAAAGCGTGGACAGTGAGTTCAATGCGCCTTAGGTTCAAGCTGTTCCAAGCGTAGTCAACGAGAAGACGCATCGCCTCGGACCCGTACCCCTTGCCCCAGTTCTCGGGGCTGTGAATTGCTATGCCGAGGGTGCAGCTCCCAGATATCCAGTTGATGCCGTGTAAGGAAGCCCCGCCCAAGAACGCGCCGTCAGAAGAGCGCTCTATCACATAATCGAACTCCCTTCTCGCCTTCATTCCCTCAATGGCAGACCGTAACCACTCGGTTTCCTCCTCTCTGCCCATAGGGATCATCCCGCCGAGGAATCGTCTTAGCTCAGGGTTATTCCAGCCACGTAGTATGTCGTCCAGATGTTTCTGCTCTAGGACCACCAGGCGTACCAGTTCACCAACAAGCAAGGCCACCACCGTGCACCCCAGTGGCTGCTGTCAGACATAAACCTCTTCCGGCAACTGCTATCAGCGGTTCAACGCTGTGATGAAGTCCCTGAAGTGAGGGCAGAGGCCACCCATCCAAAAGAGATTGCCATAGCACTCTTTCCTCATGGTCATCCTCTCCACCCGACATTCGAAGTTCTTCTCGGAGTCGTGGAAGACGCAGATATCACTCTGTAGGGATACATCATCAAGGATTCTTTGCCGAACTCGCCGCATAGGAGACGCGTCTTCGGACTTGAGCCACTCGTCGGACTCTCCCATGGTTGACTTGATGCGTTCCAATAGCGTCTTAGGTGGATTCTTCTCTTGAGCCCATATCGTGACCAGCTCACTAATGTCAGCATTGAACGCTAGGATTGGCATGTTAGTCTCGTCACAGAGCTTCCGGGCCTTGCGATACCACGCTATAGCCTCATCGAACTTGCTGCTCATGAAGTTCGCATCGCCAAGATGAAAAAGACTGAGTCTGAGGAGTTCCTTCAGACCAGACCCTTCTGCCGTCTTGGTGCTATCCATGTAAAGCCGGACTGCCTCATCGATGTCGCCCCTTCTGAGAGCCACATCGGCCAGGTTAACAGTCGAGTAGGCAATGCCCCTGACATACTCAGCCTCCTGACTTATCTCAAGGGCCCTTCGGTTGTACATTTCCATCTGATCGAGCTGGTCAAGCATGCGGTCTATTTCTCCGACGTTAATCAGAGCGTTGACGAGGCCAATCTGATTGTTGAGCTGCTGCTGTATGATCAGGAGTTCCTCGAATTGGTCTCTCGCATCTTGCAGTTGGCCTCTGTCAATTAGTACAACCCCCCTGAGGTTTCTAGCGTTTGCCACACCTTGAAGGTAGCCCATCCTCTCATACCTTCGGAGAGCAGACTTGAGGAGACTAAGGGCTGTGTCAAACTCTCTGAACTGTTCGTAGGCTCTCGACCGATAGTACCTGATGTCTGAGAGTGCAAGCTGATCATCAAGAACCTCTGCAGTCTCCTCAGCCGAGTCCAATCTGATGAGACCCTCCTCGCGTGAGACCATTGCCGTCGTGATATAAGCCAAGATAACGCGCGAACGTAGAAGTGCCGACTGAACCATGGTCCTGATGCTTGCGTCCTTGGTCGTTGCAGTTGTCACCTTGTCTATACTCTCGTTGGCGACTCTAGTTGCCTCATCGGCATATCCCAAGTCGACCAAAATGGACGCCAGCTCTCCCGAGAGTTCTGCAAAGACGATGTAGTCCTTCGCTTGCCATGCCTGAGTCACGTAGTTCCTAAGGTTGTTCAGCCAACGTGGGTCAAGACTCTGCCTGCAATAGGCCGCTGCTGCGTATCCCTTGCATGCAAGGCTAGGGCTGGACTTGGCGAGGATCTGATTATATCCATATTTCCCTCTCAGGAAGCTAGCTTTCGCGCACATCGCCAAGAAGCTACTTGATCTGTTTACCCATTCTCCTGTGCTAATCCCCTCAATTAGGACATCTGTGAAAGCCATGAATCTGTCTTTCTCAGTCCGTGATTCAGACGATATTCTATTCGCCAGATCATCCAGTTCGAAGCTATCGAGACCACTCCTGTACATTGCGAACTCCGGAATGATCGGGTCTCTCTGCAATGCCACTAATTCACCATCTTAGGAAGGACTCTGGCCAAGCGTTTCTCAAGGTACAACCGTTTCAGGTCTCTAAAAATGATTCTAGTGCATTCATCCGCGCAAGAATAACCGTTATGGACCATTTTGGCACACAGCTATTTCAACGAATGCCTTCCGGATGTGTCAGGAAGTCTTCAGCAAAGATAATAACACAACGCGCGAGATGGCTTGTCGGTTGCGCTATGCCAAAGACTCGTGTTAGCAGTGGGGTTTCAGGACTCGACAAGATCTTGGGTGGAGGATACATTCAGGGCCGCACCGCGCTCTTGGCTGGCGGACCCGGAACAGGCAAGAGCATTCTGAGTTGGCACTTCCTCCTAGACGGAATATCCAAAGGGGAACATGGCGTCCTTCTCACCCTCGACCAAAGCTCAGAGAATATACAGGATGACATGACGGACTTTGGTTGGGACTCTCGCGGCGCAGTCAAGTCCAAGAGTCTGACTATCCTGAGCGGAAGTATGACATTGGTCCCTGTTGAGAAGGGGTATGAGTATGTCATTGGCTTCGATCACCCGTTGCTGAAGGAACAGCCATTCACTGTCGCCCGCCTTGCCAGTCTTGTCAAGCAGAAAGCAGCAGAAACTGGTGCTGTGAGACTGGTAGTAGACGGATTAGGTCCGCTTCTTGAGGTCGCGGGGAACCGTTTCGAAGTCAGGCAGACTGTCTATTCGTTCATGAGAGAAATCATCACAAAGAACACGACCGCTCTTCTAACACACGAGCTAAAGACCGGTCAGGATGCAAGGAGTAACGAGATGCCGTTCTTCATTTGCGACACAGTTGTGAAGCTCGACATGGTGTACAGCGGGGGAGACTTCGTTCGGACGATGCGGGTCATTAAGATGCGCGGGTCCAGTCATGTCATGCGGCCTATCATCTTTAAGATAGGTGCCGACGGAATCGTGGCATTCCCTGATGCAAGACTGCCGGACTGATTTCCCAGGAGTCTCTCCGGCTAGGTGATTGCCCAGATGTCGTTGGCTGAAACCGCGTTCATTTACTACCGGTAGACGGGTGCGACCTTCTTCACAAGGTCAATAAGATCATACATGCTGAAAGGCTTCTGAATGTACGCTCTTGCGCCCACAGCGAGCATGGTTTCTTCAAGTTCTTCTGTCGGGTCTGCTATCACCACTACCGCCAGGTCCGGATTGATATCCAATAGGTCCTCGACCAATCTGACGCCCTGAATATCTGGAAGATGAAGGTCCATAAGAACGATGTCTGGGTTGTTATGGGTGCAGCTCACCAGTAGATCCTCTCTGTCTGAAACCTCATCAACCACATCATCTCCTGCCTCCTCAATCGCTATTCGGAGAAGCGCTCGGAGGAACGGTACATCACCCGCAACGACAACCGTTGTCACTTCGTGGTTGTGGAAGTTCAATCCCCCCAGATGCCAAGTCCCCCGGTCCGGGCGTTCCTCGCTCCTATGTCACCATGGCGGTCTCGACGAGATCCAGCATGTGACGAATGGTCACGGGCTTCAGTCCAAAGCTTGCTGCTCCAGACTTCATAGCCTGGTCACGGACATTCGCATCAGCACTGATGAAGACGATCCGGGCGCTTGGCTGAACACTTAGTATCTCTCTCATTGCCTCGAGACCGTCCTTGTTAGGCATTCGGTGGTCAAGAATGATTACCTCAGGCTTTGGCTCCATCGCCATAAACTTCCGTATGGCCTCCTCTCCATCATAGGCATCTGCCACGACTTGGTGGCCCTTTATGGCGAAAACGTCCTTGTAGAGCTTGTGAAGGATCGCTTCGTCGTCTATGATGAAAATTGTCGCCATTTGCGTGTGTCCACCTCGAGGCCTATGCCGAATCTGAAGCCTGCCTGAGGGTTGTAGCGATGACCACTCGTTTCTGATATCACTACATGCGTGCTCAAAGCTAATGGTATAACTTGTTGTCCCGTAGGTTATAAATGAATTTCATGCAGTTGAAGTTTCGGCTTCTAGATGGAAAACGCCGCACGGGTGAGACTTGCCGTGGGCAGGTCAGGAAGAACGTGTCCTTTTCTGAGCGTCAGGGGAAAGGGCCGTGGTCTTCCGTTACATAGCAGTCGGGGCTGCTGAGGGGCTTGCTATCTAATTGCTCTCCCTCAAGTCCTGAACCGCACCAATCTCGGCAGGTTTCCTGACTCCCTCAATTCGATCGCACATATTCCACGATCTGTATGCTCGCTACTCGCTGTCTATCACTCAGAACCATTCGATTTCTCGACAGGTCGATACAAGTCCTGATACCAACGTCACTCCACTGCACCAGCATGTGACTTCCTCCAACTAATACAGTACAGGATATGAGACTTCCTTCATAGTGAGGATGTCTATATACCCCGCTGCTCGTAGGCCATAGTTGCCGGGAGCAAGTACAGCACTTCAAAGCGTTGCTCGGCTGGAATGCTGTCAGCTGAGGTCATACCATCGTATTCGATTGTTGAATACGGTCTCTGGTTGTGGCCCCCAAGATCACCATGCTCTGTACTCATATAGTGTGTACCAGTAGTGTTTACCGAGGACAACCATGATTATCTGCTTCCTTTTCTGTGGTGACCGCACTATGTTTCAGACTCCGAGTATGGCGCTCAAAACGAAATCCCCTATCGGCAAATGCTCGTAGCGCTATTCGGCTGGGTACCGAACATAATGATGATGAAGAGCGAGTATATTCAACAATGATAACCGCAAAGCATGTGAGATGCAAATGCCGTCAAATGGAACATTTGGTACCAAGTGACGGACATAAGATTTGCTCAAGTCAGTGACTAATAGTAACGACGAAAGACTGCTGAGTGTAGCTCACAAAAAATCGAGGGTATGGAATAGGTATGGCGCAAAAGAGAGCCATCTAGCGGCTCGGCGGTCAAGGCGAAGGCACTGCCAAATGCGCCATTAGGATGGCTAAGGGCATCACCTTTGCCAACACCATTGCGTAGATGGTTGTATTGGGTGATCTTTTGAACAGCCTTTCGTATAAGAACCTGAAAACGGTACGCAATGGTTTGGATAGCATCGGCTTTTTGATCCCGACAGAACTACAGGTCAGTTATGCAGCCTCGTCCGGCTTTCCACTTTCGAGGAGTGTCGGCACAAGAGTGCTCTGCTCGGTCTGCTTTGATTTCTGCAGATTGGCTCCAGTGTTTCTGCTCTTAACAATGGGTTGGTAATGTGCCTTTTGAATGCCCGCCTGTCACCTCAAAGACTATGCTTGCAGGCCAGCGCTTAGGGTATAGCTTATATCATACGAATAGCAGTGGCCGGGAATGCTGGGAGCAACTGATTCTTCCCCTAGCACTTCTACGACCTCTCGGGTATCAGACCTAGCTGCACGCCAGAAGGACGACCCGGACGATCCATCTACGGTGATGAAGAATGATCGAGTTAATGATAATCCTAGCCCTAAGCGGGATAATCCTAGTCATCTCTGCTCTGCTGAGGCTAAGAAAAGTCGGAAAGTTCAGATCATTGGGTAAGACCATTGAGGGCAAGTTTGACGTCAAGGGCTTAGACCTCTCGGGAAGAACTGAATATGCCGATTGCTTTTCTCACGATTGGTACATCCGGCATATGACAGGAACCCAGCACGGCCGAATGGGTGAATGGTTTCAGCGCCAGATGATGGAAAGGACCATTGCGACCTTTCTCTGGTTTGGAGTCCTCCTTGGATGTTCCGCAATGTTGATTGGCCTGCTTGTATTCTCGTCGTTAAGGCTTCTTCAAGTGGGAGCTCTCGTCCTCTTCTTTGCTGTTTTGTTGGTAATCGGTTCAGGCGGAGTAAACGTCTCCGAGCAACTGTTGGCTGCTCTGTTACAAGCCAAACCGGATGAGTATCGGCGTGACGACTATGCCTATGTGAGGATCTCAATCAGAACGATTATGACATGGAGTCTGTTTTGTCTCGCCGTAGGAATAGTCTTCCTTGTTAGCGCACCCTTTGACACACTGTTGTTTGACGTACTTGGAACCGGAATCATGCTTTTTGGAGATGCAGTCCTTTGGGGCCCAATGCTTAGGCTCTTCTTGGTATGGGCGCCTCTTGGAGTAATCTACATCAGCTTGGTTGTCCCATTCATCTTCATAATCGTTCCACTGGTCATCTACTCGGCCTATCGTCGCATAAGATATGGATCTGCATGACATCGATTCCTTCTTTGCGCTGATGATATGGTCTGCGTGACGCAGCCGAACCGTCACATCTGAATGTTCATTAGTGCCTGCAGGGTAGCCGTCTTACCTTAGTAGTCACGGAGTCGTGGACGGCAATCTAGGATTCGAAGGAGGATACCGGTTTGGACAGACAGCGAAGTGTGGCGAAGGTCTGGAGAAGTCAACCGACGTTGGAAGGCGCAGGTGTGCGTCTGAAGCGAGCCTTTGGATTCTATGAAGTCAAGGCACTCGACCCATTCCTGCTGCTTGATGACTTTCATTCAAAGAACCCGGACGACTACGTCGCAGGCTTCCCATGGCATCCACATCGCGGCATTGAAACCGTAACGTACATGATTAGCGGAAAGGTTGCACACAGAGATAGCTTGGGCAATTCGGGAGTGATTGGACCCGGCGACGTCCAGTGGATGACTGCAGGAAGCGGGATCATCCACGAGGAGATGCCTGAGCGAACAGAGGGAATGTTGGCGGGCTTCCAGCTATGGGCCAACCTGCCGGCATCTCACAAGATGATGCGCCCACGCTACCGAGGAGTGGAGAGCAAGGACATACCTGAGGTGACACTTGAAGGCGGCGCAAGAGTCAAAGTGATATGTGGTAGAGTTGATGCCACAGTGGGGCCAGTGACCGAGATAATAACGGACCCTGAGTATTTGGATGTCACACTGTCCAGCAAGGGCCACTTCGTTCATGCAGTCAAGAGTGGGTACACAGCTTTTGCACACGTCATAGACGGAAGGGGCTACTTCGACAAGAACCGGAGTCAGTCTGTGGAATCAGAAACAACCGTCCTGTTCTCAGACGGGTCCGAGGTCGAAGCACTGGCTGCTGCCAGAATGTTCCGTTTTCTCCTGGTTTCGGGCAGACCTCTTAGGGAACCGGTTGCTTGGAGAGGGCCAATCGTAATGAATACTGAGAACGAGCTGGCACTGGCCTTCGATGAGTATAGGAATGGTACGTTCCTGAAGCACAGACAGTGATTATCACTAGCCGCCAATCAGGCGAATCAACCTGAAACCGGATTCCTCAGCTCAGCCGAGAGCCTTCCTCATGTCCTCTTTCTCTTGGTCTGATAGTTTGTCGAGTCCCTCAAACGAGTCGACAGAGCGGTTGCTGATCCTGCTCTTCACACACTCAAGATGGTGCCAGCGGTACGTGACATGCTCTTGGAACATAGAAGGCTCGCCAACACGAAGATGACCTTTCTCAATAGGTAGGTTGCAGGTCCGACATGTCGCGCGACCAGACTTGGCTGTTTCAATCACCCACTTCATCTCCTCTTCCTTGTGCTCCTCATCGACAAACTCCTTGAGTGATTCTAGAAACTGCTTGGGATTGGGGCCTGCGAGTTCCGGTGTCAAAGTCACGATGAATGAGTCGTACTGCGTCGGTTTGTATGACACGTCAACGTTTCCGTTTTTGTTGACCTGCTTGATTTCGGAGAATGGCGGCCATTGACTCGTGTCCTTCATGTATTTGACCATCTGCTTGACCAGAACATTGGACGCGTCTCTCTTGGAGATCATCTTCAGACCATCACTGGTTACGAGTCCGTACGCTGTGGAAGTGAATGTCCTGCCGCTGTCATCAGTGACATGAGACTTGATGAGCACCAAAGACCCGATTGGTGCTCCGTTCTTCACCCTAGGCATTCGGAAGGAGTTAGGGTTCACGAAGTATGCCCATTCTTCGTGAATGTCCAACCATTCGGTCAGATACAGACTCTCCCAAGATACCTACGTAGCCAAGTCATTAAAGCCTATCGCCACAAGGTAGAACATGGCGCTTGTTAGCTCTACTCAAGAAAACTTCGGGAACAAAGAGTTTCAGTGGCTCCATACATGTGGCCTCTGAGATGGGAAAGACTAATAGCGGGAACGACGAGAGTGAATTGTCTACTATCCACTCGGTTCAAGACGTGTTGGGAGGTGCCAAAGAATGGTAGCGAGTTACGGTGATTTCCTAGCGGCACTAGCGTGCATCCTCGTAGCATTCTCACTGCTTTTTGCGTTCGCGGCGTTGTCCACGATGCCTTACTCCGAAGCAGCCTCCATAGCTACATTTCAAATGACCGTGATGGCACTTGGCCTATCCGCAGTGGCCTGTGCCATACTCAGTAATGCCTATGCAGGAAAGTGAAAAGCCTGCTGTCACCGACAGCATGACACGAAGCATACGTTCGACACGCATGGGTTGCGGGATCCCTGAAAAGTTGGGCTTCTCCGCTAGGTTCCTGACTTCCGTGTGCCTTTCCTCGTTCAAGTGTTGGTCTTGGCATGGACCTAGACCTACTTCAAGAGCTGGTGAGTGAACACAGTCGGTCGGTGCCTTTTTCTGCATGGGAATCAATCATGTGCCCAACAAGGGGGCTCGCAAATGCGGCTTCGCAATCCAGTCATCCTCTCTGTCGTGTTCCTGTTGTCACTGCTCACACAGGTTTCAGCAACGAACTCACAGGGCTTCGACTGGGCCGTCGCACCAGGGGATGAAATGCAGTTCACAGTCGATGCAAGTGGTCAGGGCGTGGGACCTTTGCACGAAGCGATGTACTTCAGGGTCGACGAAGTACCTGAGCTCAGTGAAGATTTCGTGGTCATGAACAGAATACCGATTGTC
>PRDI01000016.1 GCA_003345595.1 Candidatus Thorarchaeota archaeon
GATACTGCTTTGAGAGCAGCGTGATTTCCGGCATGAGAACATCAATCAGATCCACGACGACCAAGGGCTCCGATTTCGCTTCCTCAGCTCTACGGACCTTAGTTATCAGCTCGATGCACCGGTTTGCACCTTCAGTGACATAACGTCTCGCGCTCTGAACCTCCGGAGTGGAGTGTCGCGTGTCGAGAAGGTCTGCCCCCGCCAGAATGAGCTGAAGCTGGTTTCCAATGTCGTGGAGCAGGAGGTCCAAAAGGAAGTGGGCTTCCTCTTCCGTACTCTTCAGCTCTGATACATCCGTGAAGATGCCAAAACTGCCAATGTACTTCCCACTCAAATCATACAGCGGCGATGCCGATATCATGGCAGGCACTAGACCACCCGATTTATGGATCAGCTCTGCCTCGTAGTGATCGAACCGGCCCTCTTGGCGGGCTTTCCTCTTCTCGTCAGCAGTCTCCTTTGACCAACCGTGCACAATCTCGTAGAAGGGGCGGCCGATTATCTCGTTGACCGACTCATAACCCAACATCCTGCATAGAGCCGCATTCACAAGCACCATCGTCCCGCTCTCGTCATCAACGCCGAAACCCGAGTCCATCGTTTCTATGAGAGTCCGATATCTGTGCTCACTCTCCTGCAGTCGGTTCTCCTTTTCTTTCTCGTCTGTTATGTCGATAGCCTGCACTACCGTTTTGACCTGACCACCGCGGCTCGTCATCGTGCGACTGTTCAGTCTCACCTCTCGGACCAAACCATCCTTGGTCAGCACCTTGATGTCATAGGATGACGGAACGCTCTCTCCGCTCTGTCTTCTTCTGTATCTGTCTGATACGAGATCCGTACTGTCAGGGTGCAGGAACTCCCTGAAGTCATGCGTAAGTATCTCGCTCCTTGTCCTACCTGTGATGTCGCAAAGGCTGTCGTTTGCATACTCGAGATGGTACTCGTTGTCCACCACACATATGCCAGCGGAAGCGTGTTCAATAATCATCTGGAACATGTCCATCTGATCTCGCATCTTATCTTCCACAACCACACGACGCGACAAGTCAAAACCATATACCAAGAACCCGGTCAGCTTTCCTCCAGACATCAACCGCTGAGCAAAGGTTTCTGTAAGGACCTGGATCTGTCTTCGCCGCAGCAGTCTTAACGATACAGGTGTTGGCTTTGCGCCAGTGGCGAGTTGCTTCAGCCCCGCATGAATCATGCCGACCTGCTCGGGTGCGACAAGCTCTTCCGCATGGATTCCAGCCTCGATGTCAGCCTGTGTAAGACCTAGGACATTCAGAGTATACTGATTCGCGTATACGACTTTCAGCTCAGTATCAAGCTCAACGACCGCGATTGGCATCTCCTCTGCAACTCGCCGGAATTGTTTGCGGTCACGGGGCCCAAAGTTCTCTGAGGACTTCATCGGTGTTTCAACTGACGGGACTGTTTTACGGGCGCGCTTGCCTGAGAGACGGGCTGGCGCTAGACGCAGAATCGTTCTGCGCCTCTAATACTTTGTCGTGATGAGTACAAGGTCACAATGACAACAACTTAAATGGCTGTACGTCAGTCCAGTGGGTCCACGAACAGAGTAGATGGAGAATTCGGTCCATTTGAACAGCATCCTTGCCATTGACATCAAACGATGTACGGGTTGCAGAAACTGCGAACTTGCCTGTTCGGCGGCGCACACTGGGACATTCAACCCTCGCAGATCGAGAGTCCAAGTACTCAAGGATGAGGTCAGAAACATGATACTGCCGGTGGTCTGTCTTCAGTGTGAGAAACCCCTGTGTGCCGGTTCTTGTCCGACACTTGCGATAGCAAAGAACTCCAAGGATATACTGGTCGTCGACGATGAACTCTGTATCGGATGTAAGGACTGTATGGCAGCCTGCATCTATGGCGGAATAGTGATGGACCCGCCGACAGGAAGGGCAATCAAATGCGACTTGTGTCAGGGCGACCCAGTGTGTGTGAAGGCATGTCCGTACGCTGCAATCGTGATGCTTCCTGCCAAGCCCGACGGCGCTAGAGAGAGGTACGGCGGAATTGAAACATTGTCGTCATCATACGGACTAGTGAAGGAGGAAGCGTAGACTTGCCGTTCCGCTACAAAGGATATGCTGGGCACTATCTCGAAGTGGATCTCACCAAGGGGAAAGTCAACACAAGAGAGATGCAGGAGGAATGGGCTAGACTCTATCTTGGTGGGTCAGGCGTGAGTGCCCGGATACTATGGGAAAGAACGGGGCCGCAGACAGAGCCGTTATCGCCCGACAATGTCCTTGTGGCAGCTACCGGACCACTCACTGGAGCAATGTTCTCGCCATCAGGCAGAATGATGTTCGCTTCAAAGAGTCCTCTGACCGGCATATGGGCTGAGAGTCACGTGGGCGGTTTCTTGGGACCTGAGATGAAATACGCAGGGTTTGACCTGGTCATTCTTCACGGACGGTCACCGAAGCCGGTCTACCTGTTCCTCAATGACGGTAGGGCAGAGCTGTGCGATGCTACTCAGCTGTGGGGCAGAGAAACTAACGTGGCAGCAACGATGATTCGCGAAGAACACAGGGACCCCTCAACCGAGGTGGCTGTGATAGGACCAGCGGGAGAGAATCAGGTACTGTTTGGCAGCATCACAGTAGACTTCTATCGAGCAGCAGGCCGCACTGGACTGGGGGCAGTGATGGGGTCGAAGAACCTCAAGGCGATAGCCGCGACGGGTTCACTCGCTGTTGAGGCTCATGACATGGACAAGTATCTTCAAGCCAATGAACAAGAGATGGCAAAGCTGAGCGACCCGCTCTGGACGGAGTCAATAGCCTCGCTGAGGAAGTACGGAACCACCGGTCTCGTGACCATGATTAACGAGATTGGCAGGCTCCCGACGAAGAATCATTGGACTGGCTACTACGAGCATGCAGATGACATCGGACCTGAGGCGATCTCGAAGCAGTACAGAATCGCACAGGAGGCCTGCTACGGTTGCGCAATCGGATGCAAGTACATCTTCCGTGTCAAAGATGGGCCATTCGCCATAGGCCCAGCTGGTGGCTCCGAGTATGAGAGCATCATGGCCTTCGGATCGAACTGCCTGAACAATGATCTGGCATCTGTGCTCTACATGGGTACAAGATGTGACCTGCTCGGAATGGACACCATATCCTGTGGTAAGACTATCGGATTCCTAATGGAGCTCTGGGAGAAAGGAATCCTGACGTCCAAGGACACAGGTGGTCTTGATCTCTCTTGGGGCAACACCGAGTCCATGGCGAAACTCGTGGAGATGGCAGCCAAACGCGAGGGGATCGGAGAGCTCCTAGCACTTGGCACTAGAAAAGCAGCTGAGAGGATTGGCGGTGATGCTCCGATGTACGCAATCCACTCCAAGGGTCTTGAGGCTTCAGGACAGGACCCCCGCGCGCACCAGTCCGTGGGGCTGACGTACGCCATAAACGTACGAGGAGCTGACCACCTCAGGAGTCTGTCAAGCCTCGAGGAACTGGGTTACCCCGAAGTAATCATCAAGAGATTCGGTAAGGAGAAGTATGAGGAGATCAAGAAGATCACGTCGCCGGTATACAAGGGCGAGGTGATCAAAGACATCGAGGATCTGTACGCACTCGTTGACTCAGCCGTGATATGCAAGTATGGCACGATGTGGCCGCCTGTATACTACTTTGAAACTTTCACTAACGTGATTCCTCCTTTGACAGGCATGGATGAGTGGTCCAGTATGAAGTTCGTGAGGGAAGCGGCCGAGAGAATATGTCACCTTAGAAGGGCCTACAACCACCGTCTAGGCATCACTCGAAAACAAGAAACCCTTCCCAAGAGGCTCTTGTCCGACCCAATGCCCACGGGACCTGCAAAGGGCGGTCTCCCGGACCTAGACTACATGCTGGATGAGTACTACACGAAACGCGGATGCGATCTGAAGACAGGATTTCCGAAGAAAGAAACCCTTGTTCGACTCAAGCTGGATGCCGTTGCAGGCGACCTCGAAAGCCGAGGCTTGTTGGCAAGTAATTGACCAGGAAGACCCTGATATCAGAACTCTTATGTCAGGTGTCGCATGACCCTTTGACGTGGCAGACATTACTGTTCAGATATCCGGACTAAGCTTCAAGACGCCAGTCATGACAGCAGCGGGCCCGATGGCACGTGACGGCGCGACGCTTCTAGAGGCTGCCAAGGGCGGAGCAGGGGGTCTTGTCGCGAAAACAGTCAGCACTAAGCCTGCCGAAGTGCCCAAGCCCAACATTGCTGCAGTAGAGAGCGGCAGACTGGGTTCAAGGAGGGGACTGTTGAACGCAGAGCTCTGGAGCGAACTTCCCTTGGAGAGATGGCTCAAAGATGAGTACCCCCTGGCACTGAAGGCAGGTCTGCCCTTGATAGCGAGCATCGGCTACACACCTGAGGATGTGGCAAAGATTGGGCCACTAGTCGAGAGTGCTGGAGTGAGCGCCATCGAGTTCAGCACGCACTACGTAGGCGGCCATGTTGAGATAGCCAAGGCCCTGAAACAGTGTGTTTCGATACCTGTGTTCGCAAAGCTGAGCCCTCAAGTGGACGTCGCCAAGGTCGCAAAGACGCTGGAGCCGTATGTCGATGGCATAGTGGCAATCAATACACTGGGTCCGTGTCTGAGGATTGACGTCGAAACATGCCGTCCCGTGCTGGGGAGCGACAAGGGCTATGGATGGATGAGCGGAGCCGCTCTTAGGCCAATTGCCATGAGATGCGTTGCAGAAATCGCCCAAGCTGTGAATCTTCCAATTATAGCCTCTGGAGGTGTCATAAACGGTCAAGATGCCATTGAGTTCTTCATGGCAGGGGCATCTGCAGTCCAGGTCTGCACTGCAGCGATACTCGAAGGGCCTGCCGTATATGGAAGAATCGCGACTGAAATCCACAAATGGCTCGACTCGCATGACTATCCATCGGTAGAATCGGTCCGAGGTGTTGCACTACCGTATCTCAAGAAGAAACGACTGCTCAGACCGCCTGTCAGGGTCGACACAGACAGATGCACTCTGTGTGGGTTGTGCGCCAAGTCATGTGCCTACTCGGCCCTGAATTTGGACAGTCAGGCCAAGGTGCTTCACATTGATAGTGCCGCATGTGTGGGCTGCGGGCTCTGCGTTTCACTCTGCCCGGAACACGCACTCAGTAGCGAATGACACTATCTGTCGGTGCTCATAACAATGTCACGTCATCAAGTCCACGGGTCAGCAGCTTCGCTTTGCCTTTTGTCACAACGTAGTCGTCCTCCAGTCGGACCCCGCCAGTGGACTTCAGATAGACGCCAGGCTCAAGTGTGATCACATGACCTTCAGAGAACTTCTCAGTATAATGATACATATTGGGGTTCTCATGTACCTCGAGTCCGATGCCATGACCTAGACCATGAGTCATGCCCTCCGTGGCAGTGGGGTTGAGCCTTCTGGAGTCAAACCCATGCGCCTTCAAGGACTTGAAGCAGGCCATGTTCACGTCATCTATGACTGCGCCATCGGTGAGTGTGTCTACTGCAGCGGCTTTGGCCTCATCTACTGCATCGTACATTGTCTTGACCCTATCACTCATTGGGCCCTTGACGACAGTGCGTGTGATGTCTGCTACGTACCGATCGAGCTTCAGCCTTGGAAACACATCGATGATGATTGGCTCTCCTGCCTTCATCACATCCCGTGGTGCACCAAGATAGTGCCAGTCGAAACCCTTCTTCCCTACATCTACGATTGCATCCTCAGCGGACTCCGCAGACCTCGTGACCAGAGCTAGCTCAAGCTTCAGCTTGAAATCGCCTACAGTAAGCGGTTGACCCTTGTGGATCAGTATCTTGTTGGGACCCACCTTCGAATCCCGTATCATCTGAAAAGCCTCGGTCATGCTCTCAATAGTGGCATCACCGGCCTTTCTGATTGTCTTTATCTCAGCGCCAGACTTCCTCGCGCGAGCTTCCTTCAGCAGGTCGGGCATGACTCTCACATCGTAACCCAGCTTCTGGACTGCAACTAGCACTCTCGCAGGAATATGATCGGGCACACCCAAGACCTTCCCTGTGAAGAGGTTCTTCAGAACATCTCGATAGATGATTTCTGGGTTCTCCTGCGCTCTCTTGTTCTCCCGCATCAGTGAGACGTACAGCTCTGTAAGGTCGTGTGTGTGCTTGACGAAACTCTGGCTTCGGATTCGATCCAATGTATTGAATCCTGCAGCGATCACTTGGGGCTCGTTCCGGCTCTTGAAGCAGATTATAGAGTCAGTTGAACGAAACCCAGTCATCCAGAAGATATCAGGCACTTCGAATGCGCTGCCTTCAGCCACAATGGCATCAATGCCTGCGATTTCCATAAGACGGTCCAAGTCATCAAGCATGACAACACCCGGTATGGAGGTCTGCAATATGCATCAGTGAAAAAGCCTTCCTTTCACGAATACAGATAGGGTTTCATCCGCTTCTCGACTTGTTCGCGACTCGGCATGTCATAAGGACCCACGGTTTCCAGATTGTATGAGGCACACGTGGCACCAAACAGTCCTGCTCTCCTGATGTCACCTGTCCTCATGTACTCCAGCAGGAACCCGATCGTGTATGTGTCTCCGCATCCTGTAGAGTCAACGAACTTGTCCGCGAGAACAAGAGGGATGTCGGTACGTCCGTTGCGCGTGTATATCCTGGATCCCCTACGATCGCGAGTCACTATCACAATCTTGGGGCCAAGCCTTGTGATCTTCTCCACAGCTAATGTCTCCGGTACCTTCCCATAGGCAATCTTGAGCTCCTTGTCATCGAACTTGGCCGAGTCTACATACCTTAGAACTTCATCACGTTCATCCCAGTTCCTAGGTACAACTCGGTCGCCCTCTATTGCCCGGAGATATCCTTGAACATCAAGGGACACAAACGCTCCTGACGTGTCTGCAATCTCAAGACAAGACATGTGCAGTTCAGCGGCAGTCAATGGGCAGAAATGGAAGATGGTTGAATGTAGATGGTGACTGAGATAGTCATCTCCTCTAAGGGAGGGCGCAACGGCCTCGACTCGTTGTGTCCTGTTTCCCTGAGCGTCGTATATGTTTACGAAACGCGTGGTGTGAGGCCCACTTGTCCTGAGTCCAGTCAGGTCGAGGCCTGACATCCTTAGAGCATTCATATACTCCTGATTGAAATCCTGTCCGACCCGCGTGACTATGCCCGACCTCATTGCACCCACGGCAGGCGCAAGCATAGCATAGGCGGTCCCGCCACCCAGTGACTCACGCGTCAGCTCGGGTGTGATAAGAAGGTCCCTACTGAGATGGCCTACGACAGTAATCTCCAAGCCGGGCCGTACTCGTGACATAGAAACCCGAGCGGCAGAGGAACCTGCTCGCCTATAACCTCAGTGATGCTCAGCAGGTTCGTCCACGTGATATGAAACGTACCAGTATCGACTTCCGTAGAAGACGTTGGGTAGTCCAAAACTAGGAACAACACTCCTGAAAATCTCAACCAGCTGGGAAGTGGTGTAGTAGTTCTTCAGAATGAGGTGTTGGCTTCCGTCCCGCAGAATTCTTGACTTGAAGGTGTCATCACTGCCATCGATGACTTTCAAATCCCCGCCCAGGCCAGGCACAAAGTTGTTGTCTGCTATGAACACGCGTGAATGAGGCAGCAGCAATCGGTGTAGTTGGGATAGGAAGCCATGGACCAGACTTCTTGGAATATGAGAGAACCAGAAGTTGGCAAGTGCTGCATCGAACGAACGTGACTTGAAAGGGAGGCTATAGGCGTCTGCGATTGCGAAGGTGAGAGGACAGCCGTACTCTTTTGTCCTGGCAATCGCGAGCATCTCTGAGGATACGTCTGTCGCGAGAATCCACTTGGCCGACTCGGACAGAGAACGCGTCCAATAGCCAGTTCCGCAGGCCACCTCTAGAATGCGTCGTCCTTGGAGCGTTGTCGTAAGGCTATGTCTTATCGTCTGAAGTTCCCTCTGGGCAGCGCTGTCGTCCCGGTGGTATACTTCCTCGTACTCCTCTGCGCGCCTGCTGTAGTACTCTCGCATCCCAACAGATGTCCAGTAAGCAACCATTAAAATCCTTGGGGGTTTCCATGTATCAGGGTCAAACTCCTTGGCGACAGTAACTGTGAGGTTCTTTGCGACAGTCCGCGAGATTACGGGCACCAAGAGCATTGAGATTGAAGCAGAGGACATCAATGATATGTTGACCAAGCTTGGTCAGACCTACGGCAAGTCCTTCACAAATGCCGTCATTGATTCCAGCTCAGGGCAACTCAAGCGATTCTACTCATGCATGGTGAATGGCAAGAGAATCGAACTGATTGATGGCTATCAGACCAGACTCAAAGACAAAGATGTCGTGGCACTGTTTCCACCCGTTGGAGGTGGCTAAGAAGTGCACCGTCCGCTACCCGCTGGAAC
This sequence comes from Candidatus Thorarchaeota archaeon, assembly GCA_003345595.1. Lineage (GTDB taxonomy): Archaea > Asgardarchaeota > Thorarchaeia > Thorarchaeales > Thorarchaeaceae > OWC5. The sequence continues at coordinate 8,433 of PRDI01000016.1, forward strand.
ACAAGCACCCGGGCGAGCCGTGGATCTTGTCATAAGGAACGCCAAGCTGCTTCTCGAGTCGGGGCTTGTAAGAGGAGGTGTCGCCGTTTCTGGAGACCGCATCTGCCTCATTGCGACAGACGAGCATCTTCCAAGCGCGAACACGGTCATCGATGCCCATCAAAAGGTTCTGATGCCCGGCCTGATTGACGGCCATGCTCACCTTCACGATCCTGCGAGGCTTGACCATGAAGACTTCACGACGGGATCACGTGCAGCTGCCGCAGGTGGTGTGACCACTGTCGTTGATATGCCTCTAACTAGTCCGGTACTCTCCCCTCAAGCTGTGGAAGAGAAGGCAAAACAGGGGGAATCAATGTCGATTGTGGACTTTGGGCTATACGCCGGCATGATGAGCGCAGACAGCGTCGCTGTAATCCCTTCTTTGATAGAGAAAGGAGTCGCCGCCTTCAAGGCTTTCACATGTGCCCCCTATTTTGCGAATGATGGCGTGATAACGCGACTGTTGAGCGAGGTCTCCGAACATGGTGGCCATCTGACTGTGCACTGTGAGAACCAAGGCGTCCTTGATGAGTTCAAGAAGGACTTGGAGGGTGAGTGGGATGCGCCGGTGAGCCACTCTCTCGCGCGTCCAAACCTGGCCGAACAGCTTGCTGTGCACCAGACAGTAGGAATCGCCCAGCAGACCGGCGGACACCTTCACATTGCCCATGTTTCCACGCGCGAGGCAGTGAAGGAGATCGAGCGTGGCAGAGCAGCTGGAATCACGATCACTTCAGAGGTGTGCCCACATCACCTTGTGTTCTATAGGGATGAGATGAACAGGTTGGGACCAAAGAGCAAGATGAACCCGCCGCTGAGGTCCAAAGAAGACCGAGCCGCCCTCTGGGCTGCCCTTCTACGAGGGTCGATAGAAATGGCAGTGAGCGACCATGCGCCTAGCCCGGCAGAAGAGAAAGACAGCGGTAAGGAGGACATCAGAGAGGCATGGTCTGGAGTCGATGGCATCCAGATGATATTGAGAATCCTGCTCTCAGAAGGCGTTAACAAAGGGCGCCTCTCATTCTCAAGGCTCCTCGACGTGACCTGCAGGAATCCTGCAAGGATATTCGGGCTGTATCCAAAGAAGGGTGTTCTCCAAGTCGGGTCTGATGCAGACATGGTCATTGTTGACCCCACTCGAGAAGAAACAATGAAGACAGACATGATGTTCTCGAAGTGTGGATGGACATTATATGAGGGGATGGCGATGAAGGGGGCACCTGTCATGACATTCGTCAGGGGAGTACAGGTCTTCAACGAAGACAGGACTACCATCAAGCCCGGCTATGGCAGGTTCCAGAAAATGGGAGATGCGGGAAAGGTCGTAGAGGACTAGACCATGTCGGCACTCAAGTTCGTCTTTGGAAGCCCCACGGTATGCACAGGATGCATGATCTGTGCTAACGCGTGCAGCATGTTCTACTTCAAGGTCATTAGTCCTACCCGGGCAAGAGTCCGAGTGATGCGCTTTGAGGATGGGCTCGACTTTCCCCTCTTCTGCCGCAATTGTGAAGACGCACCGTGCAAAGAGGCCTGCCCCGAGGGAGCGATTTCCAGAACCTCCAAGGGAGTGTTGACTGTAAACAACACTAGATGCAACGGGTGCGGCTCATGTGTGAAAGCATGCCCCTATGATGCAATCTCAGTTAACCCCGACAGTGGCAAGGCTATCAAATGCATTCAATGTGGTGAATGTGTGAAGAGGTGCCCTGTGGAGGCAATATGGATCACGACCCAGAAGGAGCTCGCAGACAAAGACAAGAATGGCAGGTTGCCGCCGCTCTATGACAAGCACAAGGCGGAGCTGTATTCGAGAGGTGAGTTCTTGTGATCAAAGGAGTAGGCGGTCAGGGGCTATACATAGATCTGACAAGCCAGAGTATCAAGAAGAAGCCTCTCGATGAGCAGGTCGTCAGGAAGTACCTCTTGGGTGCAGGGTTCCTGTCAAGGACTCTCTTCGATATGATTCCCGACGGGACGGACCCTCTAGGCCAAGAAAACGTTCTTGGCTTCGCTACCGGGCTCCTCACAGGTTCTATGTTTCCGCAATCGTCAAGGCATGTCATCGCTGCATTGTCCCCTCTCACTGGGATATGGGGAGAAAGTCACGCCGCGGGATTCTGGGGACCGGAACTCAAGCTCGCCGGGTACGACTCGATCATATTCACGGGGGCCGCTCGGAAGCCCGTCTATCTCCGGATCCAGGACTCGACCGTGGAACTCCTCGATGCATCATCCGTCTGGGGTCATGATGTCTTCGAGACTGACACGATACTCAAAGCCAAACATGGTAGGAACTGCCGGGTCCTCTCCATCGGGCAGGCTGGAGAGAATCTAGTTCGTTTCGCGGCAGTTATGAATGACAGGGACAGGGCATCAGCCCGTTCGGGCATCGGCGCAGTAATGGGATCAAAGAACCTCAAAGCGATATGTGTGAGAGGAACAGGCAAGCTCGAAGTTGCAGAGCCACGAACCTACCTTAAGGAGATGGACGAGCTCCACAGGAGAATGTTAGCCAATCCTTTCACTCCGGGCCGGGCCGAGTTTGGGACTACCAGCCTAATAGAACTCATGCAGCACATCGGCCGACTGCCTACCTACAATATGCGGCAAGGGGTGTTCGACGGCTATGACAAGATAGGCGGGCATGCCATCAACCAAGGCCATCTTATAAAACCCAGAGCTGACTGGAGCTGCCTGCAGAGATGCGGCCGCTTCACCTGTGTGTCAGAGGGGCCGTACGCCTACACAGGAGGGTCTCCCGAGTTCGAGAGCCAAGCGGCCCTCGGGTCGCGTTGCGGAAATGCCAATCTGGAGTCCGTCCTATACAGCCATCACTTGGCCAATCAGTATGGGATGGATACGATATCTCTTGGTGGCACGATATCTTGGGCAATGGAAGCCTGGGAGGAGGGGCTCCTCACAGAAGACGACACCGGTGGTATCGATCTTGGCTGGGGCAACCATGAGTCAATCGTCAAGCTGACCAAGATGATTGCCTTCAGAGAGGGATTTGGTGACCTACTTGCTGAGGGGAGCGCAAGAGCAGCAGAGAAAATCGGACGCGGAAGCGAGAGGCTCGTCATGGCCGTGAAGAAGCAGGAGATAGCTGGGCAGGAACCCCGTGCTCAGAAGTCGATGGGGCTCGCCGCGGTCACTGCTGCAAGAGGTGCCGATCATCTCTACGGTTTTCCCGTGTTAGATGAGGTGGGGTTTGACGACGAGATCAGAAAACGCTTCGGAGAGCAGTACCTTCCTCAGATGGCGGATAGACTCGATCCCACATACAAAGGCATCATGGTGAAAGAGTGTGAGGACTTCATGGTGGTCGTTGAGAGCGTTGGCCTTTGTAAGTATGGCACGCAGATTCCTCCCGAGTTCTACTATGCAGATATCGCACTTGGACTGAAGATACACAATGGCCTCGACATCTCTGTGCAGCAGTTGAAGACTATTGGAGAGCGGATAGTGAACCTCAACCGCTTGTTCAATGCAAGGTTCGGTATCACACGAAAGGACGATGCATTGCCGGATAGACTGACGAAGGAGAAGGCACCAGTCGGTCCCTCAAAGGGTCAGGTGGTCGAGCTGGACAGAATGCTCGACGAGTACTACAGTTCTAGGGGCTGGAATCTGAAGACAGGTTTGCCGCTCAAGAGCACACTGAAGAAACTCGCCCTCTAGCCGGCCGGACCAGTCCAAGCTCCTGACAGTGGATGCGTCGGCCCCAGACTCCGGGCATGGAATCTGAGAGTTGACGCTGCCCTGGGATTGTGGTAGTCCTAGTCACAGGCCGCGCAGACATTAGTCACAGTGTCTTTCACGCCATCAACTTTCCTGAGCGTGTCCACAACGAACAGGCTTAGCGCCTCTGGCGTCTTGAAGCTGGCTTTGATCAAGAGGTCATAGGCACCGTATATGATGTAGGCCTCCTCCACTCCCTCAAGCTTCTTCACGAGCTGAAGAATGCTGCGCGACTTTGATGATTCGGTCTTCGCCATGATGAATGCAGTAATCACCGTTCTCACTCACCGAATGGTCAGAATCACATTGAAACCGATGGATGCCGATAAACATATTCATCATCGTGAGCATAGACCCGTGAATCTCATAAGTTGACGTACTCCTCAAACCAAGACCTTTTCTAAGCAGCAATGTTTAAAGAACTGTACAAGTCCCGCCTGAGATGCCAAGGGGTTACGAATGGTTTGACAGCCGCAGGTCAGAAATCGGCCAGCACTCAGAAACCAAAGACAAAGGTAGAAGACAGATTCGAGCCCCGCATACTGGCCTTCTGCTGCAACTGGTGTTCATATGCCGGCGCAGACCTTGCAGGCACTAGCAGAATGCAGATGCCTCCGAATATGCGAATCATCAGGGTCAACTGCACCGGACGCATAGACCCCGTCTTTGTCCTTGAAGCACTCAACCAAGGTGCAGACGGTGTGCTCATCTCAGGCTGTCACCCAGGGGACTGCCACTATACAACCGGGAATCTGAAGATGAAGTCACGCTTCGCCCTTCTCCAGAAGATGCTTGAGGAAGCAGGCATCGAGCCAGAGAGAGTCCATCTTCAGTGGGCGAGCGCAGCAGAGGGCGACGTCTTTACCCAAGGCATCACATCCATGGTGGAGCGGATCAAAGCTCTGGGGCCGAACCCCGTAAAGAAGGACTAATGAGAGATGACCAAACGCATTGCGCTGGCCCAACTGACCTCCTGCTGGGGCTGCGATCAGTCACTGGTTGATCTACATCTTGGACTACTGACTGTCCTGCCCGAGATAGAGATAGTATTCTGGCCTGCCGTCGTCGACTTCAAGCTGAAGGACCTTGAGTCAATGCCGGACCAGTCAATCCACATTGGGCTTGTTGAGGGAAGCTGCAGGACTGAGGAGGACGTCCACCTGCTCAATGTCATGAGAGAGAAGAGCAAGACCCTTGTCGCATGGGGGGTCTGTTCATGTTATGGGGGTATTCAGGGTCTCGCGAACCAGTGGAACCTCGAGGAGCTGGTCGACAGGAAGTTCATGAAGGCCGACACGGTCACCGACCCACGAGTACCCTCTGAGAACGTTCCAGTCTTTACAGAAACCGTACAGCCAAACGTCGACATCGTGGAATTCGATGTCTAGTTGCCCGGGTGCCCTCCAACCAGCAAGAACTTGCTCGACGCACTCACAGCTCTCATCTCTGGAAAGCCCTTTGACCTTCCTGAGAAGAGCGTATGTGATCAGTGTAGTAAGGTGAAACAGGACAAACACATCAAGGAGTTCCACAGAACTCATGAAGGGCACATCGACCCCAGCAAATGCCTTCTAGACCAGGGGTACCTGTGTCTAGGCTTCGCAACAATCGGGCTATGCGGGGCCATCTGTCCAAATGTGAACACACCATGTAAGGGATGCTTTGGACCTGTTATCAGGGTCCGTGACCATGGTGCTAAGATCATCTCAGCACTGGGTGCTGTTGCTGAGATGGAGCCTGACAAATTGAGAGAGTCATTCCCGGATCCGATTGGGTCATTCTACTTCACCGACTACGCGGCCTCTTACCTCTCGAGAATTCGCGCGGAAACGAGGAGGAAGAAGAAGAAATGACGGGCGAGAAGACTGTCAAGATATCGCCCGTGACCAGACTTGAGGGCCATGGCGATATCACCATCAAACTAGGCAAGGATGGAAAGGTGAAGGACGCCCAGTTCAATATCACTTCTACCCGGTTCTTCGAGAAGTTCCTTGAGGGCAGGTTTGCCGAGGAAGCACCAAGGTTTGCTCCAAGGATATGCGGTATCTGTCCCGAGCCTCACCATTTGGCTTCCGTGAAGGCTGTGGAGGATGCATGGGGCATCACTCCACCTGCTGCGGCTGTGAAGGTGAGAAGGCTTCTAATCAATGCCAAACAGCTGAGCAGTCATGCGCTTCATTTCTTTGCTCTTGCGGCTCCGGACTTCTTAGTCGGGCCTTTTGCAGAGCCTGCAAAGAGGAATCTAGTCACCATAGTCAAGGCCATGCCTGATGTTGGCAAGATGGCTCTCCAGATGATGCAGTTTGGCCAAGAACTGGCTGCGGCGATTGGTGGAACTGCCATTCACCCTGTGACTGCCATTCCCGGGGGCATGTTGAATCCGTTCTCAGAAGAGAACAGGGACAAGTTCCTGAAACAGATAGCAGACATCAGGCAGTGGACCGCTGATACACTCACACTAGCAAAGAAGGTCTTCGATGACTATTGGGACACCATCACCAAGCTCGGAGTGGTCCAGACGTATTATATCGGGACTCACAACAACGGGGCTCACGAGATATATGATGGCAGTATCAGAGTGATGGATCCTGAAGGCAGCGTTGTGGCCGACATCAAGCCGAAGGACTACCGCAAGTGCTTCGCCGAGTATGTGCCTGAACACTCCTATGCCACGCATGTGTACTACAAACCAGTGGGATACCCAGACGGAGTCTGGCGGGCGGGCACTCTTGCACGGACCAACGTTGTAGACAAGATGGCTACACCTCTGGCTCAAGAGGCATTTGAAGAGATGAGAAACAGACTCGGCCATCCCATTCACGCAACATTCGCATATCATTGGGCCCGGATCGTGGAACTTGTCCAAGCGATGGAGGAGCTCGAGATCCTGTTGAAGGACCCTCAGATTGTGAGCAAGGACATCAAGTTGTCAGTGGTCCAGCCGAAGAAGGGTGATGGTGTAGGATGTGTTGAAGCACCGCGAGGAACACTCATCCATCATTACTGGACTGACGAACAAGGGATCATCACAAAGGCAAACATGATAGTCGCCACAAACAACAATGTCGGCGGCATCGAGAAGACTCTGATGGAAGTAGCCAAGCAGGTCTTCGAACAAAGGGCTCACCAGAAACTGAAATTGCCTAAACCTATGATAGGCTAGGAGAGAACTAAGATGACAGACGAAATACCTGAAGGCGTACTGAACCTCCTTGAGATGGTAGTACGCTGCTACGACTGCTGACTCTCTTGCGCCGCTCACATCGTCATTGTGGACGAAGAGGGGCGCGAGATAGCAAGGAGAGAGCTCGTGACCAGCAGCGAATGATGGCACAGTCACAAACTACTGCACTGCGCCTGACAGCCCTTGCAATGGGCTTGCCGGTCTAGGCTCTCCCTCCATCTCTGCTGTCCAATCTACTCAAGGAAGAGAGATACCCTGCCAGGAAGAGCAAAATGCGCCTTCCCCTGGGGGTCACTCTGCGGCTTTTCAGCAGACTGAATCACTATCTCCAGACCCAGTTCCGACTTCAAGTACTCAACTGAGCTCTGTAGTGTCACGGTTTCGTCCTTCGCGCTTGCGGAGTAGCCCCAGAGTCCGTTCTCTTTTGCCATTCGGTCCACAATCATCTTGACCTCTTTGCCATATTGTCTGAAGCTGGGATTTGACATCAGGTGTTTCATGATGTCACCGACAATCATCGGCAGATTGGCCTGTCGGACGCTGTCCATCGCATCGAACATCCATTGAGGTGCCACATAGATGTTTACTCTCTTCGGAGCCTTCTCCTTCAGAAGCTTCGAGATCTCGCGCACATCACGTATCGTTGCTTCGACCACGTCTTGCGCTCGTTCTGCCGGCAGATCAATCATCTTCTTGTCCGCTTTGGGCCATGGCGCCAGAGAAACATACCCTTCGTGCTTCATCTTCGACCACATCTCTTCGCAGATGTGAGGAGCTATGGGGGTGACGAGACGGACCCAGATGTCGCATGCGTATGCCATGGCAGAGTCACGTTCTTCCTTCGGCACCTCAGGGCGGTCCACGTACTGGCTGACAATACGCTGCATCTCTGAAGTTACAAGCAATGCGTAATCCCTCAGCTTGAAGCTGTCAAAGCTCTCCGTACTGTCTTCAATCAGCGAGTTGACCTTGGACAGAAACCATCGAGTCATCATGGCAGGCCTGTCTTTCTTGGTGTACGCCTTAGGAGTCTTTGTCGCATACTTCTTGACTGTTTCAATGAACTGAGCAATCCTGTTCTTGACTACAGGTACGTCCCTCTCACGCCAGTCCATGAGAGTGGCAGGCTCGGCGGCCGAAATGACGTATGTACGATACACGTCGGCACCATATTTCTTCGGGATTTCCACGAGTGGGATGACATTGCCCTTGCTCTTTGACATCTTCATCCCTTCCATGTTCACGTGCTCGTTCAGGCTGATACATTTCAGCCAGTGCTTTCTCGGGAATATCGCAACATGGTGAAAGATGGCGAAGCTCAGATGGTTCGATATGTGCGATGGTGCTGTATGTCGCTGGTCGTTCGGATACCAATAGAGGAACTCGTCGTGCATTGACCTCAGGAGATCAATGCTCACACCTGTTTCTTCTGAAACCTTCTTCGGGTCACCCTTGCTCAGGAACACGTAGTCAAAGAATCTCAATGTCAGTTGTTCGGGCTTCAGCTTATTCCCGGTTATCTTATGGGCTATGGTGTAGAATGCCATGTAGATCGTAGAGTCGGACAGTGATTCGATGATCCACTCCTTATCAAACGGCAGACGAGTACCGATTCCCCGCTTTCTCGCGCAGGGCCTTTGGGTCAGCCAGTCAAATGTGGCCTCAAAGAGGTTCCTGAAGGTGTTCGGCAATATCTGCATTGAGTCTAATGCACTGCGCGCCAAGTCCTTCCAGCCCGGACTCATGTAGTCCAAGAACCACTGTCCGGCGAACACGCCGACCTGGACATCTGTTCCACATTTGCAGACTACAGGTCTCCTATCGGGCTCGTAGAACACATCAACACGATTGTTTGACCTCATCCATTTGACGACATCGTCTTTGACTTCCTTGATTGCCCTGCCAGAGAATTGGCCACAGTTGTTTCTCATCACACCCTCGTAGAACTCAGCCTTGTAGATCTCCTGTGTGGCCTCTTCGAGCTCTTCAGCCTCTGCCTGTGACTTGATACCCCTCTTTTCGACTGTATCTTTGGCTGGAAACTCACTGTATCCTTTGATGTCGATCATGCCGATAATCTTGATACTCCGGACGTCTTCAGGCGAAATCCCGTATTGCTCTAGGCCAGAGGGATTCTCCCAGAGATCACGGAGTGCAACATAGTCGAACGGTGCATGGCCGGGAACGGAGTAGACCACACCGGTTGCATTCTGTGGGTCCACGAAGTCGGCTGGCAGGATTGGAATCTCATGCTCGTCATGAACCGCCCGAAACTTCTTGCCGACTATCTTGGCCCCGGAAAACGACTCAATCACGTCTACCTTCTTGGCTTGCAGTCTTAGCTTCTCGACTGCTGCAGATGAGATGACCCACTTTTCGCCGTCGACTCGGGCCCAGACGTAGGTGGCATGGGGATTGATCCACATGTTTGTGACGCCGAATATGGTTTCAGGCCGCAGTGTTGCAGGGACTATGAATCCGTCCTCGAACCCGAACTTGATTGCCGTGAACTCCTTGATCTTGGCGTCCTCGCCCTTCAGCAGGTCGTCCTCTCCAACGGGATTGCCATCATGGGGACAGTACAGCAGTGGATAGGCGCCCTGTCGAATGTATCCCTTGTCCATCAACTTCTGATACTGCCATGTCACGAACATGTTGTAGATCTTGTCACCGGTCGTGAACTTCCTGCGCCAGTCAATGCTGTAACCAAGGGCCTTGAAGTCGGCAGAGATGGCGTCGGCAAAGAACTTGGCCGTTACCCACGGGTCTGTGAACTTCCGCAGTTGTTCCTCGACTTCCTCCTCCGTCTTCAGATACAGTCGCAGGTCTCGTTTGTACTGCTCAATCGCATCATGATCGCCCTCTTTGATTCTCTCCACCATTCCGAGGATTGGTGTGCCGGTCATGTGTGAGGCCATTGGAAACAGTACATTGTATCCCCTCATCCGTCTGTAACGGGCTATCAGATCCCCCACAGTGTACGTCCTGCCATGGCCGATGTGCAAGGCACCATTTGTGTATGGGTATGGTACGGTCAGGAAGAACTTGGGCTTGTTGGAGTCAGGGTCTGCCTCGAAGATCTTGTCCCTTTCCCAACGCCTTTGCCATTTCCTCTCAATCTCGGCGTATTCACTCATATCTGGAGGCCTCAATAGACGTTGAATCACTCGAGGAGCCGGATGCGGTATCTGCTATAAAGGACTCGAAGAAAAAGCAAATGTCACGGACAGAGAACACAATCCATCCTTGGCTCACTCTTGCATCCAGGCTCTTGGACCACCTAATAGAGCTTTGGATGAATCGAGTTGACCTTCGCGCTATTATTCGAAACATACGTGCCTTCAAATGGCCTGCCGTGCACTAGGTCGGCATGAATAGAGTGAAAAAGGCTTGAATGGGGCAACGCGCTCATGAGTATGGGCTGGATGATGCACCCCTCGGGAGAGTACATAGATGTCCACGAACACTTGATGGGTTATCAGGAAACTCTGGCATTGCTTCAGGCTGTGGAGAAGGACTTCGGTGTCCGAAGGTACTGCAATGGATACAACGCAGGAGGAAGATGGATCTTCCAGATCTTCAACAAAGAGTTCGTGACAAAACTCGCTCAAATAGTAAAGACAGTTCTCCTGCGTACAGGCAAACCGGGTCCTGTCCTAGAGGTCATGGCAGGCGATGGAAGACTCACTGAGTTCTTGGGACCACTGGTGGATAGACAAACCGTTGCGACAGACAGCAGAGATGGACGCTACGACATAGCATACCCCAAGTGGGTTGAAAGATTAGGTGCGCTCGAGGCGATAGCACACTACAGCCCATCAATTGTGATTGCATGCTGGGAACCTTACCTATCGATGGCAGGGCTAGATGTCATCAAGAAACGAATACCAACTCTATGGATCGGCGACCCCCAATGGTGTGGGCACCAAGACCTCTTCAGGAGTCGCTCCATCCCCATGGGGAGCGAGTATGCACTGTGTCGACACGATGACTTCACAGGAGGCACTCTCAGAAGTGGAATCTTCTTGTTCAATTGCAGAAGCAGATGGTTCTCAGGCCAAATGGTCGAGCAGTGAATCATCGTTAGGAAACATAGAAAGATCCTGCCCCTACATCCCGAGACTCTTCGGCGGGCCTGTACCGTGCAGTTGCCCGTCTAGTTTATTTCTAGCCAATGCAGTCCTTGTGATGGTGATGTCATGGTAATCTTTGGGTCTTCTGCAGGAATCATCTTTGATGTCAATCTCATCATACAGACAGTGCTCGCCATCTTGCTGGTGGCTGGTGTGGTGCTCAAACGCCCACTGAAACGTCACGGCAACATAATGGCGATTGCAACGTTGGCTAATGTCGCAACCATACTCTTGATCATGCTACCATCGCTTGTGAGAAATTTCGGGGCTATTATCGCTGGTCCCGTTACTACTGGTATACTGGTCACTGTTGCTCATGTCATACTTGGCTCAGCAACCATACTGCTGGCACTGCTGTTCGGCTTCCGGTTCTTCTCCGCCACAAGGAACTCCAAACCCCTCAAGTGTGGAACGAAGAGGATGATGATCCTTTCTATTGTCTTATGGTTTGTTACCTTGAGCGCCGGGTTGGCCTTCTACTACTACTACTATCTGCTTTGAGAAGTCGCTCTCCGCCATCGTCCATGGCAGCCCGATTGAGCAGACGCCCAGCACATAGGCCTCTTCATGGCGGCTGACGCCGATCTATGGGGAACCACCTCATGTCTTACACCGCTTCATATCGACTAGGACAGAAGCAACAATATCAGTCCAAAGAAGGCCTTGCCATGGTCAAGCCAGAAGTAAGTGCCGTAGACATCGACCTGAAGACAGGGAACACATTAGGATTCTACGCTCTCGGAACAGATAGACCGAATGTTCTGATACTGTCTGCCATGGATGGGACGTCAGCCACAGATGTCTATGCGTCCTATCTCGTGATGAAGCACCTAGAAGGACTTGAGAGGATTGATGGCTCTGTTACGTTGCTTCCTGTGGCGAACCCGCTGTCATTCAGACTGGGAACAAGGGTTTCTCCTCTCGACTCCCTCGACCTCGATACGGTGTTTCCCGGCAACGAACAGGGCACAGTGACCCAGAGGACTGCTTGGGAGATCTGGCGCAGAGTTTCGCAGGCGGACTTTGTTGTGCACCTCAGAACGGGGTGGCAATCATGCATCAGCCATGTAGTTGCCCTCCACCGAGACTACATCCACGTCCGCAACATGGCCTCTCAGATCGCCCTTCCCCTTTTGGTTCAGGGCCCGGGCAACAGAGGTTCACTGATCACAGAGGCGGCACATGATGGTATAGCAGCCATCGCAATCGAAACAAGGGGTGAGAGAGGACAGGTAGAGCCTCAAGCAGCCGTTGAGGTGAGAGAGGCAATCCTCAACTTCCTCAGGATAAAGGACATGATTCCCGGGGAGAAGATGGAAACGTCCAGTGTCATCGCTGGAAGAATGCAGCATGTGAATGTCGAGACCGAGGGGTTCTTTGTTCCCGTTGTACATCCAGGTGAGGCAGTGCGTCGCGGAGATGTGATTGGTCAAGTGCAGGACAGGACGGACGTGATATCACCTCATGATGGCACGGTGGTGTCACTAAGCAAGATGAGCTATGTGTTCGAGGGCGACATCATAGCCCGGGTGGCAACCCCGATTGCTGACCAATGGAACGAGGACGAGGCACGAGAGGACAGAACGCCGGCGAGGAGGAGAAAGTGGTAGCCCGAAAATGCAGTCGCTGCGAAGGACTCATGTGCACCAACGTAGGGGACGCCAGGCTGAGGAACTCAGGAAACCTCCTCTTGATTGGGAGCTGTATGGCTACGAGGTATCCTGACATTGTTGAAGAGTTCAGCAAGAAGAATGGTGACCAGCCAGTGCTTGAAGTGTGCCTTGAGGAAACCCACGTGGACCAAGCGGGCTTCAAGATAGCTTCAGTCGTCAGATACGCGAGCATACGAGGACTGACCGTTCTTACAATTGACGGGAGTCCCCACTGTGTCCAGCTTCACATGGTGGTTGAGGACATCAAGCGCCATTTCACACCAGAGGTTGAAACAGCGCATTATGTCGTAGAGAAAGACAATGTGTACGAGATCTCCGCAGAAGCGGTGAAGAGAGCGCGACACCTGTCCAGGATTCAGGCATCACTGAACGGCGTGAGCTGAACCGTTCATGCTGAGTCGGACACAGGAGCCTTCTGCTCGTGTGAACGACTCACTCTTGGAAACATGAATCCAGCCTTGTGCCGATACTCAAGATACTCCTGTCCGTAGATGACAATCAGTTTTCTCTCCTCAAGGCGTGCTCCTATGAACACGTAAGCAATCAATGACAGGTCAAAGACAATGACTCTCGGAAATGGATACAACAGCATCATGCCCACGAGTATCAGGATTGTTGCGAGATATAAGGGGTGACGCAATCGGGAATACGCTCCACGAGTCACCAGCTCTGGTTTCCTGTCAGTTCTCATGTCTGCAACAGTCGTCACAGATAGATCCTTTGACGCTGCCTTGGCTATTATCAATCCAATGACAATGGATGCAACTCCTGCAAAGGTGAGAAATAGGTTGACATCTTGCGGAGAGAAGATGAAGTACAACCAGTCCCAATAGTCCATCGATAGGAATGCAACTACGAGAGCGACCACACTGGTGACAGTGAACACTCTGCCATACCCGTTCTTTCCCAACCTCTTGATGATCCTAGATTTGATACGTAAGGCCGAAAGACCGCTATGCTGGAGTCCGAACAGTCCCACCGCACCGACAATCACGAGATATTCGAGCATTAACAACTCCAGACATCGCCCACATTCAGCCTACAATAACTCTTCGCTGCAGCACTGTCCATTCTGAGAGTATGGTATCCATCGAGTCGACCGCATTCTAGTCGCCGATGTTGCGTTTCACAAGACTTATATGGTTAGTTCACAATCGTTAAGTCAGAAGGTGAAATAATGCAGAAGGTCCTAAAGAATCCATTTGTTCCAGCCGAGATTTGGGACGAAGAAGAGGTCACCGTGAATGAGGGTGACGAAGAGAAGAAGGTCGATGCAAAGCGCTACTACGTTCGCTATATCGTAGGCGAGAGCGATGAGACCAAGTTCGTAGACGGAGGTAAGGACGAAGCTGAGTCAGTCCACGAGAAGACCATATACGCAGCCCCTTCGATACACAAGCTTGCCGGCGAACCCTTCCACTATGACAAGAACAGTGTGATGACTATAAGTGGAGACGGCGATCCTGATGACATCAAGCGCCTCAACCGTGTCGACGCATGTTCGGACCACGAGAAGGTTGAGGTGGCATTCGAGAGCAGCGGCGTCGAGTGCTGTGCCATGTCAAAGGAGGATGCTGACAAGAAGAAGATCCCAGTGCAGTATCTAGCTGGCTACATTCTGGGAAGAAGCGATGGAGTCTTCAAAGTGGCACTCTCAAAGACTGTGCTCGATGACGGCACTTCGTACTACGAGAACATACACATGATCCCTGAGGACGTAATCAGGTCTTGGTCATGTATAGAGTAGTTGGCGAATGCATCGGCACTCCAGCAAAGGGGTTGGAGAAGGAGCGTGGTGGGCTTCTGTTCTCCGGCCCCTCTCTTTTTTGAGTTTTAGTAGCTTCCTGCGGCAATGGGCTATCTAGGCTTTCTTCGCCTAAGAAAGGCGTACGTTTTTTCATAGAGGCTTAAACTTATATAGTCATAAATCTCCGTCACGGGACAGCTCTTTTCGGAGCAGTTTTCTTTACTGATTGTGCCCAATCTCTGGGCCAAATCCTGAAAGGAGCGCCTGTAGGTGACCTCGCATGGCGAAACCAGTCCGGGCTATGGCCGAAAGACGACAAGGCATCGGTGTGTGTTCCATTTGCGGTAGTAGCGAGTTCTACGAAGACACGACCCGAGGTGAGAACATCTGTACTGCCTGTGGATGTGTGATTAACGACCGCATGATGGACTCAGGTCCGGAGTGGAGAGCTTTCACAGCAGAGGAGAGAAATGCAAGGGCGAGGACTGGCTCTCCTATGACACTGACAATGGCAGACAAGGGACTTGCCACTACTATTGGCTGGAGCGACAGGGACGCGAATGGACGCTCAATCGCCGCGAACAATCGTGCCGCGATTTACAGGATGCGCAAGTGGCAGATCAGGACTCTTGTACACAGCTCACAGCACAGAAACCTCAGCATCGCCATGAGTGAGATGGACAGGCTGACCTCACAACTGGGTATTCCTAGTGAAACAAAGGAAACAGCTGCTCTCATTTACAGGAAAGCGCTCAGCAGGCGTCTGGTTCGAGGACGAAGCATAGAGGGAATGGTCGCGGCTTCAATCTACCTGTCCTGCCGTATTCACAAGATACCAAGGCAGCTTGATGAGATAGTCACCGAGGCCAGAGTGAACAGAAAAGAACTCGGTCAGTGTGTTCGACTTATCCTGCGCAACGTCGACATCAGAGTCCCGATACCGTCGGCAAACGACTTGATGCCGCGTATCTCGGCAGACCTTTCGCTGGATGGAAGAACCCTACAGTGTGCGATGGACATCATCAACAAGGCCAGAAAGCATGGTCTGACAGCCGGCAAGGACCCTGGTGGCCTTGCGGCAGCAGCACTGTACATAGCAGGTATTATAGAAGACGACAGACGCACGCAGAGAGAGATCGCAGAAGCGTCCAATGTGACTGAGGTCACTGTCAGAAACCGCTACAAAGACCTTGCGCAGTCACTGCAAATCACTATCAGACCATAGACAGCGCCTGTCGCAGAGTCGTCGGGTTCAGCCTCAGCAAGACATTTCTGTCCCACCTTCAGAGTGAATCATGTTCCATGAACAAGTTCCTCCTAGCCCTCTGTGGACTGCCTGCTTCAGGAAAGACGACTCTTGCCAGAGCAGTACGGGCCAAGCTTGGTCCTCGCGCAAAGGTACAGATAGTAAGTACGGACGAGTGGCGGGACCAACTGTACTATTCGGAGTTCTCACCTGAAAAGGAGCACAAA
Source organism: Candidatus Thorarchaeota archaeon (assembly GCA_003345595.1). GTDB lineage: Archaea > Asgardarchaeota > Thorarchaeia > Thorarchaeales > Thorarchaeaceae > OWC5. The sequence continues at coordinate 24,429 of PRDI01000016.1, forward strand.
GTGAGAGAAGCGGCGCTAGAACGAGTCACCAAGATGCTTGCACAAGGATTCTCTGTGATTCATGATGACACAAACTACTACGCCAGCATGCGTCATGAACTTCGGGACGCGGCCAAGTCACAACAGTACTCCTTTGCAATCGTATTCGTGTCCACACCGTTGGAAACATGCCTCCGTTGGAATCGGGAAAGAAACACGGCACTGCCGGAGGATGTGATACTCAAGATTGACAGCAACTTCGA
>PRDI01000017.1 GCA_003345595.1 Candidatus Thorarchaeota archaeon
GAGCACCTGGTTACGAAAGAATGTACGCCTAACGCGGGCAGGACGTGCCTTCATCCATTCAGAAGTGTCCGTTGCACTGGCAGAAAACAGCAGGGGACTCACTCGTCACTGCAGGTGTCGTATGCTTCCTGAGCACCTTGGGCATTCTTCTCTCCGGCCTTGCCGGGCCACTTCTCCTCGATCACGTGTTTGACTGTGGCGAGCTTCACATATCCGGTTGCTTTCGCAAATGCTCCCAACATGGTTGTATTCACAACAGGAAGACCTGCCACCAAGAGACCATACTTCAATGCAATCCCTGTGCCGTCATAGGTGTATACATGGCCCATCTTTAGGTGAAGCTCACTAGCTTTCCTAGACGTGTTGACAATGACCTTGCCTCCTGGCTTCAGACCCTCTGTAACGTCTGTCAGTTCAATTATGCTGGGGTCAAGTACTGCAACAACGTCTGGTTCGTATATCTGGCTTCTAACGTTAATCTCCTCGCTAGATATTCTGGTGAAAGCCCTGACAGGCGCTCCTCTCCGTTCGGCGCCAAAGTACGGAAATGCCTGAATCCCTTTGTAACCGTCGAGATAAGCTGCTTTAGCCAGTAGCTCGGCAGATGTGACTCCACCTTGCCCTCCTCTGCCGTGCCACCTGATTTCAATCATTGGCATTTGTGGTACTCCTGTCGCTGCCATGCGGCCGCTGTCCGACCAGTACTGCGGAAACAAAACTCTTTCGTATGACTCAAAACTGCGCGTCGGCCTTGATCGCGGCGATGACCCCATCAGCAGAGTTGGCAGCCTGTTGCAGCCCAACGCCCTCCCCAGCTGTGTCCGTTCCTACAATGTACAGACCCTTCACCGGGGTTCGAGGACCTGGACGGTCCAGCGCCGTCTGGCCAGGGATGAGGGCTGCTCTTGTTGCGTAGGAAACCTGTACATGTTCCATCTCGATATGGTTCAAGATATCGGGGTAGGACTCTGTCAGGCCATTCCCCTTCATCATCTGTACCTGTTCATCAACGGTCTTGCCCTCTATAAACATCATTGCAATTGCGACAAGTTCCTTTCCCTCAGGAGCGCATGAGGGGTCGAAGCTGGACAGGGAAACGAGCCATCGATTGGGTCTAGGACACACAATCACACGTGACTTCAGGTCACCTATTACGACCTTGTCAAGACCTAGCCATAGAGTGATACCTCGAGTCGGTCTCATATGACTCCATTTCTCGAAGAACTGATTCACTCCAGCCTGCTCAGAGTCGACAATGCGTGGCATGACTGACAAAGGGATATTGCTGACGACCCTTGGGTGAGGAATCTCTGTGTCGAGCGCCGCAATGGTCGACACTTGGCCCTCGCTTTCGACAATGCTCTCGACAGGCGCATTCAACACATAGTCACCATTGATTGTTTCGGTGATCCTCTGTACGAGACTCTCCATTCCTCCGACTGCAACGCCCTCATCGTACTCCTCTGACCCAAAGAGCAACTTCCTGAGAGACGCCAGTCTTGTTGTTTCCTTGTCTGTGTCTCTGAGTGTCCGGAGAGCCTCATATGCTGACGCCTCATTTATTGGTACTCCAGCTGCCATGTAGATAGCACTCTGCATGACATCCAGCATCACCTGATTGGTGGCGCCTCTCGATTTCATGAACTCCAAGAACGACTCGTCCTTGTGCTTGCGCATCTCGTCCAGTCTCATGGTCTTGATCTTGGCTCCAATCTTAACAAGCGCCAGCCGGCCGCGCATTCCGGTGAGCGGCCACCTAAGTGTCTGACCGATGCTCGATGGGATAGTCCCCACCTTGTCGTACACTTGGAAGTACCATCCTTCATGTAGAACAAACCTCGGTGGAGGATTCAGGTATTTCGTCAGATATCGAGCAAAAGCGCCCCTCTTAACGCGGGTGATAACGTGGAGACCATGGTCAACACGGTACCCATTTACATGATAGCCGTACCATACTCCCCCCAGATGGTTCTCCTTCTCCAGGATGAGAACTCTTCTTCCCTCTGCAGATAGCCCAAGAGCACTGAGCAGTCCACCCGCCCCCGATCCGGCAACGATCACGTCATAGTCTGACGGCTCGACCCGGTCAATGGATATCTCTTTCATGGGATGCTCCAGTGAGCACCAACTGAGCTCTCCTTAAGGCTATTCTCATGTGATGGACTTCTTCAGGCTGTGAACCCCGATGCGGCACCACACGCCACAGGCGTGCTACTCGAGCTCGATTCGGCTTGATTGTCTAGATGACTCATAGGCAGCGTCAACTACCTTGTGTGCTTCCACTGCATCAGCGAAGTCAGGGGAAGGCTTCTTGCCTTGCTGAACAGAACTGAGAAACGAGTAGTTCAATGCTGCATACCTTTCCCCTCCCAGTGCCGTAAGTACATCATTGCCATCCTCTGGAATGTCCTTCGATTCCAGACCAAGCCGGTCAAGAAGAGCGGGATCAGCCATCTCCTTTGTGACCTTTACAGAGTCTTTCCCTTGAAGCCGGAACTCCAGATATCGCTCGTCAGAACCCAAGTGAATAGCGATGTAGCCCTTTTCAAAGAATAACTCAATCATTCTTTCGCTGGGTCGTTCCACCCAGTGCCACACTGAGTCCAGTGTGCTTACGGCACCTGTCTTGTGAGTCAATATCACTGATGCGTGGTCCTCGACTTCCTTGTCTGCATAGAATCCCACCTTTGCATAGACACTCTCTACTTCGCCGAAGAACCATCGGAACAGGTCAATGTCGTGGATACTGTGTTCAATCAGTGTTCCTCCGCCGGCAGCTTTCCTGTCACCACGCCATTGACTATAGTTCATGAAACCCACTGGAAATCCCTGGTCATCGCGAATGTGCATCAGCATTGGCGTTCCGAGATTGTGCGTCTGAATCAGGGACTTGGCATACAGGAGGAACTGATCGAATCTCAGCACAAGTCCAATACCTGTGGGCACACGTGCCTTTCGAGTGACAGTCAAGAGATCATTGGCCTGAATGTGCGTGTGCGCAAGAGGTTTCTCGCAGAACACTGGCTTGTTCGCCTTCGCAATGGCACGCACCATCTCAGGATGAAGATTGGTGGGCGTACACACATAGGCCACGTCAACATCCTTATCCACTACAAGATCCTTGAAGCTCCTGTATCCCTTTGGAATGCCAAAGAACTCGGTTGCACCCTTCAGAGAGTCCGGGTCACTGTCGCACACAGCCACAACATCTACATCCAGCAGACGACACTCTTTCAGCGAAAGGATTGATGTGAGGTGAGCCTTGCCTATGTTGCCTGTCCCTATCACTCCAACTTGGACCCGCGACTTCGTCAAGACACAACCACTTGGGCTTCGAGCCCCCGGGTACTATATGAGGCTTCTGTGATACCTTAGCGGCAGATATTGACCAACAGAATAACTGTTATGAGCCGATAGACAGTCCCATCAAGCGTCACCAATACGACAATTCAGGGATTGTACTGTGAGCCCTACCGATGACTCAATTGCCAAGGCCGAGAAGGCACTTGCTAGCGGACAGAAAGAGGTAGCGGCCAGCATATTCACAAGCGCGGCAGACACTCTCGCGTCGAAGGGCTTACACAACAAGGCTGCAAAGCTCTACGAGCAGGCGGCTTTGATCTACCGCGAGTTGTACAAAGCCCCAGAGAGTTTCGGTGCCATTGAAAAAGCGATATTGATGCTCATTCGCCAAGGCGCCAGTCCTCAGAATTATAGTGAGATTGTCCGACTCAGCGCAATTGCCGCAAGCACTGCTCTGGACGCAACCGAGTACAAGCAGGCGGCTGACTTCTACTTTCGGGCTGCGGAGTTCGCAGCGTCTGACAAGGACAAGACAGAGTTCTCAGTAAAGGGCGCAGATGCGCTTGAAGACCTTGCAGACCTACGTGAAGAAGAGCAAGACTTCAACGAAACAGTGACTCTCCTGAAGAAAGTAAGCAGGCTGTACTACTCGTCAGGCGATCCGGAACTTGGAGAGAGAATAAAGACTCGAGCCGAGCGAGTCGCCCTCAGATGGGCAAAGGATGCGAAAGGCAAGGGTGACTTAGTATCAGCCGGCAACGCATTGGCTGAGGCTGCACAAATCACCCAGACCCGCGGGGAGCCAACTGAGGAAGCACCTCGACTCATGATGGAGGCAGGTGAACTCTACGAAAAGGCGGGCTTGCTTGAGAAGGCAGGTAACATCTATGACGCGGCTCAGGAAGCGTATGGACTACAGAGGCTCTCGGGTTCTCGGAAGCAGGCTCTGACTAAGTCTGCTGAGGCCTATCTTAAGATGCAGGGTAAACCAGAGGTAGTGGCTCCGCTCTTAGTGAAGGCCGGCAACATGTTTACCGAACTGGGAAGCGTGAAATCGAAATGGGCGTTCAAGAGAGCGAGCGAGCTCTTTGGTGAACTCGCGGCAAAGGCGCACAGCGAAAGCGACCGTGAGGCCGAGATGAGTTATCTCAGACATCAGGCCATGTGTCTGAAAAGCTGGGGATCCGGGAAGGAGGCTGATGAGGTCTACAAGCAGGTGATGGACTTCTATCTCGCTCAAGCGAACTCAGAAGAAGCAAAGGGGAATGGAGAACTGGAGGCAGTATCGCTTGAGGAACTGGCAGAGGTGCTCAGCGAAACAGGTGCAGTAGATGATGCCAAGATGCAGCTTGAGAAAGCGCTTCGTATATACGTGGAGCTCGCTGAGGGAAAAAGCGCCTCTGGTGAAATGGAGGACGGTTCTAAGTACTACAGCAAGGCCGCTGACTGTGCAGGAAAGATGGGCGATGATGAGAAACATTCATCATTCCATCGGATGGCAAGTGAGAGGGCAACCGATGTAGCCAGACTGTATGAGGAGATGGCAGTACCTGAACTGGTCACCATGTGGCTCAGAAATGCCGCATCGGAGGCATTCAGCACGAATCAGCCGGATATGACGGAAAAGGCGATTGATCTCCTGAAGCAGTCCGCTGAAGGATTCAGAAAGATAAACGAGAATAACGAGGCCTTTGAAGATCTCTTCAAGGTCTTTGAAGCGGTCTTTACGAACTACCCGGACGCAAAGGAGCAGATTGCAGGCATCTTGGCGGAAATGGACGGAATAGCGAAGTCTACTCGCAATGCTGCGATGACATCGCTGATGGCAGTCCTCCTAGCTATCGAAAAGCGTAGCTACATCGCCGCTCTGCTTACACTACAAGAGAAGGAGGATGATCTCCTCTCCAAGCGAGAACGACTCATGAAGCTTGTCGACAAGGTGAAGCCTAGCAAGCGCCGGTCTTAGGCGCTCACGAGCCCACTTTGAGGAGCCGATTGTCATCTCGGCGATAGACAAAAGTGCCACCTGTCGAGTGGTTTCACAGGAATCATTCGCGGTGTTGACCATTGCCAGCGCATCATTCAACAATATCCCTGAGGTCTAGTGGTGACTGTGACATGATTGATGTCACAGCCGAAATAGAGAAGCGCCTTGCAGAAACTGGCATCAGGACAGGCATATGTACGGTCTTCTGCGCAGGTTCGACCGCGGCTGTCACGACCATCGAGTATGAAGAAGGGCTGCTCAGGGACTTCCCTGCGGCGATGGAGAGACTGGCTCCATCAGACGCAGTCTACGAGCACCATCTCAGATGGCATGATGGCAATGGTCATTCACATATCAGGGCTTCAGTCATAGGACCAAGCCTGACAATTCCCGTAGTAGAGGGACACCTGTGTCTTGGAACGTGGCAACAGGTAGTCCTTGTGGACTTCGACAATAAGCCGAGAAGCAGGAAGCTAGATGTCATAGTGCTGGGTGAATGACTAGACGGACTCATCGTTCGGATCCAGGGACCAAGCCAGTTCGCGAGTTCCTGTGGGCAGGGGGGTCGAATCCCTGATCCTCATTGCCAAGTAGTGAATGCGAAGAGCGCGACGCAGTCTAAAGACTTGAAATGGAGTATTCCAGCCGGGCGAACTGTCACGATAGCCCACAGAGTCCATGAGGGTATGGATTGTGTCAATCTCCCTTTTGACCTGAGCTTTGATGTCATCGATCTCGCGGTCAATCGTGAGAGTGCTCTTGTCTGTCATATCGCCAAACCTCGCACGAAGTGGCACAACGGGAACTCCGCAAATAACAAGCTGTATTCTCAGTGTATTACGCGCCAATCAGGCCATTCGGCGCTCTTTGACTGCCCACCTTCGCATGACTGTGCCGCAGACGGGGCACTCACGTTCATCAGCCGCTCGATTCTCGGTGTGGCCGCAAGCCGGGCATCTAAGACCCCACGTTACTTGCTGAGTCATTCTTAAACCCAGGTCCACGACCGTGAGCCCCATGAAAGATGCAGTGTTCAGAAGCGACAAATCGCCCGAAACAACTATCACAGTGAATCCAGATTCCTTCTTTGAGAGCGCCAGAGCTAACAACTGGATATCATTGTCTGAGAGAGCATGCAAGTCGCCTGTACTGTGGGCCGTTTCCTTTACCTTGGCAACATGGAGCGATTCCGGAACCTCCTCTCTGAGTCGGCCAGTAGATATCAGTGTTTCAGCCCGCCTTTGAGAAGGTCTGTTATGCAGCTCGTTCAGAACAGCGGGTACGGTCACAAAGTCGGAATCTGGGTTCTTTCTTGTCCATGTTGATAACAGAGCGCCGGTATCGAGGACGTACACCCTCGGCATTGTTGTCACCTATACTCCTTGGGAACAAGTCGGGAACGGAGTCTATCATAGTAGCTGTCGTATAACCGGATAAAGCGGGTCACCCCTTTCGACTTCTTCACCCAGATCTTGTCATAGGGGCTGACATCCGACTGGGTCTGACCATCAATAACGATGACCCCCGTGGCACCGGGTTTCACGAGCTCAATCTCAATCACGGAGTTGTCAGGAACGACCATTGCCCGGAGTTCTGACATGGGGGAGCAGACTGGCACCACAATCAGAGCACGGACCGAGGGTGATAAAATGGAGCCGCCGGCAGATAGGGCATAAGCTGACGACCCACTGGGTGTGGAAGTCATGATGCCGTCCGCCCTGCCATGACTGACGTGAACACCGTCAATGTAGGTCTTGAACGTCAGCATGCGTCCATGAACCTGCGATGTCACATACACCTCATTGAGAGCGTCCTCAAACCTCGTCTTTGCCACACCAGAGGACAAGTTGATGCACCTCTCGATGATGCACTCGCCTTCGAGAATCTTCTGCAATGATGGAAGTGCCGTCGTTGAGTCGCTCTCGGTCATGAAGCCAATAGTGCCGAGGTTTATGCAGAACAGAGGGGTTTCTCTTTTGTGCAACCTTGAAAGTGTGTACAGCACAGTCCCATCGCCGCCAATCGGGATGACGAAATCCACGTCCATATCCTCGATTGCCATCGGGGCCACTTTCTGGTTCTTCAGACTGCCAGAACTGGAATCGACCCTGACATCAATGTCGCGTGAAAACAGGAACTGCGCCACTTGTTCTGCTAGCTTTTCACTGTCTACTCGACCCGGCTTCCATACGAGGCCTACAGTCCGGCGCTCCGTCAGTATCCGCGGACGCTCCTCAATCATGCATGCCACATCCAGACGTCAGCTCAACAGTGCCTCCTTAAACTGTTGCTGTTGGGCCTCAGTTCAGGGCCATGCAAAGCCCGACCAATGATATGCGTAAGGTATATGAATGGAACCGGGCGAGCCAGCGGTAATCGTCTGCAAGACTGAGATGGTGAAGCCGATGAGCATTAGGAGAGCAGAGGCCAGAGGCCTGAAACCCGGTGGCTATGTAATGATTGATGACATGCCCTGCAGGATAGTGTCTGTAGAGAAGTCAAAGCCGGGTAAGCACGGCGCAGCGAAGATCGACCTCGAAGCTGTGGGCTTCTTTGACAACAAGAAGCGCGCAGCCATGATGCCTGCAGACCGCATGGTGGACGTCCCGGTCATTGACAAGAGGTCGGCCACAGTCATAGCTGACATGGGCGAGAACTACAGCCTCATGGACAGTGATACTTTCGAAACGTACGAGATACTAAAGCCTGCAGACCAGGAACTCGCCGCCCAGATCAAGCTCAACAGCTCTGTTGAGGTCTGGGACGTCATGGGCAAACGAGTCATTATGCGAGTCAAGACAGAGAAGTGACAGTGCCGAGCGGCATTATCATTGGCTGTCATTATTCTAGAGCCAGTTGCACTGGGAAACGTTAGTTGAGTCTGTAGTCAGTCTGACCGGCATCGCAATCACTTGCGAAACTCGCTTGCAGACAGAAACACGAAGACCAGGAATCTGGTGTAGAGGACGAGAGTTGCGGACCCGGAACCGGGAGCCAGTTTCAGCTTGGCGTGTTGGGTACCACAACTGCCTGACGATTTCGTCTTCGGCGCACTACGATGAGAACCGCAGCAATCACTGAAGCTCCCACCGAGAATCCCAGTATCAGGAGGAGGGTCCTCTGGAAACCAAAGAGGTCCAGATTGGTGAGATACTGATGCGTGACATTCGATGTGTTCCAGTTGCCGAGCGTGTCGTTCGCGTAGTACTTGACATGATACACATAGGTGTGACCGGCCTCAGGAAGATCGACACCGTAGCTGCCACTGTAACGGCCTGGCAGCGTACTAGATTCCACCAGTGTAACATTGAGCCACACCGCCTCAGTCACATTGCTGAGGCTTCCTATGACAGTGTCTACCCCGTCCTCATCCGTCACGGTGACTCTTAGGTCTACACCGCCTGAATCGCCCAGATAGTCCACGTAGAAGTCGCCGTATTCTGAAAAGGTCGGTCCATTGTCAGACGAAAAAGCAAAGCTACAGGGGACTCCATAAACCGTGACAATCAACATTGCTGCCAACAGCAGAGCCGTTCTCGAGAGCCCCAATCCGCCGAAACCCCCAGAGATGCCTTCATCACGAAAGAGGAGTGGTGCGGAGGACGGGATTCGAACCCGCGAATTCCTACGAAATTCTCCGGCTGCAGGAACCTTGCGTGCCTTAGG